>JAADGD010000243.1 GCA_013152515.1 Planctomycetota bacterium | reverse complement strand
CTCGTGCTTTCACGAGAACCGAATCGCCTAGCAGAAGCAGAGCTGGCTTCGTTTCCTATCAAGATCCACCCAAAATTAGAACTAGGATCATTTAACCAGTTTTGAACATTCGCAACCATTTCTGAAGTCGATCCCCAGGTGACAGTCCCTGAACTACCAACCGTTTCAGTGGCGCTTGGCGTGCCCTCGAAATCGCCGCCCGGGTTCGTCCAGAAACTGCTATTGAAAAAAGTATGAATCCATGTCGCATCATTATTTTCCGAAGGGGCTCCGTTACCACCGCTGGCAAAAGATTTTCCTTCGCCCCAGTCTTGCGCGACACGATGCAAGCCGTAGGAATCATTGTTACTACCATTGCCAGCCTGAAGCACGGTTAGTGTCATTTGAACGTCTGTGATGGTCGCTCCTGCTGGTATTTCGGAAGCGATATCAAAGGCGAGCAACGCGCGCAGAGCTCCTGGCCCCGAGTTGCCGGTTTTTCCGGCAAAGAGAAAGCCGGTGCCGTTGCTGACGCTGCCAGAGCCGTTGTTGATTAGCGTGTTATCTTTGGATGGGCCGAGTGAAATAATCTCAGCTTCTGAGACCGAAACCAGTACGTTATTAACGAGGGCGAATAAAAGCGGCAAGACGACTAGCATGGTGGAAGTGCGAAGGCGCATGGTTAAATTAAACTCCAAAAGATTTTTCTAACAAAAGGTAAACAGCAAAAGGAAAGCACGAAAATCCTGCGACAATACCGCGAAACAGAAATTCCAAAAGAGTTCACCGACAAAACGGCGGGCGCAGTTTGAGAAAGTAGCTATCAGAAAGAATCAATGATCACTAGCTATTTCAGAAATCGTCAAACTGGAAGGGTATTATTGCGAGCCGGCAATAACTTGCTGTGCTCTCCATCATAAAGTGGGGCCGCTTCAAGGTCAAATTCTGGCCAAATTTTGCCCGGAGGGCTGCAAAGTCCTAATTTCTAGCCAAGGATTGAAAAATGAACCACGACGACACGACGGACACGACGTTCTTTTGCGTTGTGGTCGTTGTGTCGTTGTGGTTAGAGTCTTGTAGATAGGGGAGAAAAGTGACTTTGCAGTCCTCCTGCAAATTTTGCTTGAAACTCTTCCTACCAAATTTAACCACTTAGACGGGGGCTTTGTCACGTGGCGTTGAGAGCCCCTGTTAGGCGAGACTCTGTTAGCTACAATGATTGGGGATTTCTGTCACCTTTCACTCAAGTTCTGACTCTCTCGCTCGAATGCTCAAAATTCCTACTGATCGCTACTTTAGTCCCGACCCTGCCCAGCGTCAGATTGCCCGTGACCTGCACGCCCAAATTGCCGACCTGCCGTTGGTCTGCCCGCATGGACATGTCGACCCGCGGCTGTTTGCCGACCCTGATTATCGCTTCGGCTCGCCAACCGAAACGCTGATTATCCCCGATCACTACGTCTTTCGGATGCTCTATTCCCAAGGTATTTCGCTGGAATCGCTGGGGATTCCAAAAGTGAATGGGACCAAAGTTGAGGCCGACCACCGCAAAATCTGGCAAACTTTCGCCGACCACTTTTATTTGTTTCGCGGCACGCCGACTGGCAGTTGGCTGTCACACGAATTTCAGACGGTTTTTGGTGTCGAAGAAAAACTAACGAGCGAAAACGCACAGCAGGTCTACGATCAGATCGACTCGCAGCTCAAATCCGAGGCGTTTCGGCCTCGACAACTGCACGAACGATTTAACATTGAGGTCCTCTGCACCACCGACATGGCGACCGACACGCTCGAACATCACCAAGCGATTCGCGACTCGGGCTGGTCAAGCAAAATACTGCCGACCTTTCGCCCCGACGATGTCGTCCTCCTCGATCAGCCTAGTTGGCTGCACAACATCGAACGCTTGGGCGAGCTTACCGGCGAGCCGATCGCCCACTACGCCAGCTACATCAAGGCCATCGAAACGCGTCGCGAATTTTTTCGCCATTTGGGTGCTAAGGCAACCGACCATGCCGCCATCAACGCCTTCACGGGGAAACTCTCGAAGACCGACGCCGAGACGATCTTCCAGCGCGCGTTGCAGGGCAAGGCTGATGAATTTGACGTGCATCTTTTCCGTGGGCATATGCTCATCGAACTGGCACGCATGAGTGCCGAAGATGGGCTCGTCATGCAATTGCATATCGGCTCTTCGCGTAATCACAACGAAAAGCTGTTCGCCGAGTTTGGCCCCGACAAGGGCTGCGATATCCCGCTCGCAACAGAATTCACCAACAACCTCCGCCCATTGCTCAACGAATTTGGCACCGACCAACGCCTCTCAATGATCCTTTTCACGCTCGACGAATCGACCTACGCGCGCGAACTCGCCCCCTTGGTCGGCCACTACCCAGCCTTGAAACTAGGCCCGCCCTGGTGGTTCCACGATAGCTTGCACGGGATGCGACGCTACTTCGACCAAGTCATGGAGACCGCCGGCATCTACAACACGGCGGGTTTTAACGATGACACCCGTGCTTATCCCTCTATCCCCGCCCGCCACGATGTCTGGCGACGCGCCAGCGCCGACTGGATCGCCAGTCTCGTCGTCCGCGGCATGATCGACGACGACGATGCCCAAGCCATGATGCGAGCGCTGGTCTACGACTTAGCCAAGCAGGCGTATCGGTTAGATTGAGAGCAATTGTTCACGGGTCAACGGGGAGCAATAAAGTCTCACGCAAAGGTACCAGGGAAATAAAGGAACCGCCGAGGGACGCCGATAAACGCAGATAATGAAACTCGATTTCTCACCTGCGTCTAACAGCGGTTCCTTCTTTGCTTCGTGAACAGTAACGATTGAGTCCCGCATTTCTAACTCTTCCGAAACCGCAGCAGGTAGTTTTCTTTGAATGTGGGGACTTGGACTTCTTCCACAAAACGGAAACCTGCGTCGAGGACCTCCAGCTGAAACACTTTTTTACCGGCTCGGACATGGCCCATGACAAAATCGCGTGACTTGCCAGGGATGCGTTCAAAGTCGATCACAACAAGCGTTCCCCCAGGCTTCAACGCGCGGTGAATCGATGCCAGTGTTAATTGTGGGTACTCAAAATGATGATACGTATCACAGATGAACGCCATGTCGATCGAGTTCGGAGGGAGCGTGACCGAACGATCGGTGCAGAGTACACTCGTCACGTTGTTCACGCCATCTTCTTGTGTTTTGCTGTTGATATGTTCCAAAAATCGAGGCGAAATGTCGACGGCGTAGACCCAGCCTTTTTCGCCGACGGCTGCTGCGAACAGCCGACTGAAAAATCCGGTTCCTGCGCCAATGTCTGCGACCACCATCGCTGGCCGGATCGCGCAAATGTCTAGCACTTGCTCGCGACCCGAGTAGACCTCGCGGCTTTCGATCTCGAATCGACCGAGCCACTCGCTCACGTCGAGACCAGGGTCGACAAACTTCTCATTGATCCCAGGCCTGACACTCTCCTCAGCCGTCTTTTCTGGATTTTTAGTTTCGGGATTCTGCGCGGTGACTTTTCCAATCGCGATTGCCAATAGGCACAATATGAAGACTAGACGTCGAGGCAACATTTTCTTTCCTCTTTCATTAGGGACAGTGTGATGGTCCTGATCGTTGGCTTTTTTTCGTAGCATCTTGTTTCTCCTTGGCGTCCATGTATCGTAATATATTAGGAGCCTATCACATAAGGCGAGCGGCAGATGAGAATTTACCTGCGAAGACGCTAGCGCGTTGCGGCTGATAAAATCAGCCGCTTGGCGCTAGCCTGCGGTTTCGCGTGGGTACGTTCTCAACTGCCGCTCGCCTAAGGGGGCGTCCCTCGCTTTGATCGCTAGTCAATTGCCCAAGGAAAAGATCACGATGCTTCGAATGTTGATGACGGCTATGTTGTTACTGTTGGCTACGCCGAGCGATCTCCTTGCGAAGCCGCAGACCGTATCGCCGCCCAGTCGAAATAACGAACTGACAAAGCTCGCGAGGCAAATCGAACCCGACCTCGTGGGACGTGTTGATCGCCTGCCGCAGTATTTAGAGTTTTTTCGTGCAAAGCGGGGCAATGACACGCGGCTTTTTGCGTTCCGCGTCCAAGCCGTGACGACCGCGACAGGAAATGTACGATTGCAGGGCTACGTCGAATTTTCGCAAACTCGTGCAGGGCTGATTGGCTTCCTAAAAACCTTGGGATTTGAGATTGTCGATGAGGAACTCGAGAACTTGCCCGCCAAGGGCCTTGGCAAAAAAGCGTTTGGATTAGTAAAAACAACGCACACGCTCAGTTACAACCGTCCGACGGAACCGCGCAATGTCGTCACGGATTGCTTGTTGGGCGAACCACTGTACTTGCTCCGAGAAGAAGGCGACTACCTGCTGACACACAGCGGCGAAGGCTACCTGGGGTACGTTGCCGCTGCCGATGTGTATCGAGTCGATGCGAAGGCTTTTGACCTTTATCCGACCGAATCGAGCGTACGCATGATTGCTGACCATACGTTGAGTACGGGCTTGGTCATTCCGACCGGGGCGCTGCTGAAACGACTTCCCAGCGACGATGGGTCGGTGCTGTGTGCGCTGCCGACGGGTGCTGTCGTAAAAATTTCTCGTGCTGCTTGTGAGCCTTCCAAACTACCCACAGCACAGATCGACCGTGCCATCGACGTTGGCAAACAACTGTTGGGCACCCCTTACCATTGGGGCGGCAAGACTTCCGAGGGCATCGATTGCTCGGGGCTGGTGCAAGTCGCTTTCGCCTCGACGGGGGTCCACTTGCCGCGCGACTCGAATCAGCAGTTCTTGCTCGGCCAACTGACCGCGACGCGCTGGCATCGATCCGGTTTGCGACGCGGCGATACGCTCTATTTCTTGGGGCTCAATGGACGGATTCGCCACACAGCTCTCTATCTGGGCAACGATCGTTTCCTGCAAGCCGAGATGCCTGTCGTCAATATCCGCAGCTTGAATCCAGCACACGACGACTACGAGGCGAAGCGGGCGGAGAGTTTTGCGTTCGGCAAACGGCTAAGACAATGACACATACGCAAGAACCTGTTTTAGAATTCCGATTTAGCCTCCGGCTCCGCCGGTGGATTGTGCCTTTGGAATCCTTTTTTCATTTTCCGTCCCCCGGCAGAGCCGGAGGCTACAGTCGATTGGCCTTTCAAAACACGTTCAAAGAAAAATAACCGCAAAGACGAATGACAAATACCGTGTTATGGAATGAATACCCTCGCTATCGTATTTCTCCGGCGATCCACAGCGATCTGCGCCACGCAGACGTGGTTCGCCAATTGACGTTGTTTCAAGACGCGCATTCTGAATCCGTGGAAATCTCGCAACTGGGCGAGTCGGTCGAAGGACGTTCGATTTCGATGCTTACTCTGGGCGACGGACCCAAAAATGCCTTGGCTTGGTCACAGATGCATGGTAACGAGCCGACGCACACGGCGGCGCTTTTCGACCTCATCAACTTTTTGCTCGAAATGCCCGAACATCCTACCGCCGAAGCGATTCTGTCCGGCTGCAAACTGCATTTCCTATTGATGCTCAACCCCGACGGTGCCGAGCGTTGGACACGTCGCAACGCGCAAGATATCGACATCAACCGCGACGCGCTGCACTTACAAAGCCCCGAAGGACGAATCCTGCGCGACGTGGTAAATGATTTGCAGCCCGACTTCGCGCTGAATTTGCACAACCAACGACCGCGAACCACTGTGGAACAATCGCAACAAGTTGCTTCGTTTTCTTTGCTTGTGCCACCAATTGATCAAGAGGACACGGAAGCAGAGCATGTTGTGCGTGCCAAACGATTGGCTGGCTACTTGGCCGAGGCAGTCGCTCCACACTGCCCAGGGCCCGTCTCGCGCTACGATGCCGACTTTATGCCCCGCTGCTTCGGCGAATGGGTCCAGCAACAAGGGGCTGCCACGCTCACGATCGAGGCAGGCGGCTGGTCGACCGTCGACGCTGAGCCGTTGGTGCAGTTGCATTTTTTCGGCTTAGTCTCCGCGCTCCAAGCGATCGCAACCGACAGTTTCCTTGAAGTCGCTCCCGAGGTTTACGAAGATCTACGGCGCACCGGCGAACATGACCTGTTTGGCAAACTGTTGCGAGACGTGACGATACTCAACGGGGCAGGGCAGAGGCCCTTTTGTGGCGACATCGGAATCAATTTTAGTCAGATCGTGCCGACGCCACGTGGTGGTAAGATTGTTGATTTGGGCGATCTGCACGTAACTACCGGCAAAAGAGTGACTCACGGATCCGACCTCGTCTGCTTGCCGGGTAGAATCGCTTGGCTCGCGGACGCTACGCCGGGGAATTTTCTCGACAACAAAAAGGTCGCTGCTTTGCTTGACCAAGGCGTCACCACGGTACTAGGGCAAGTCGATTTATCCGCGGACGACGACCTAACCGATTTGGAAGCCTTTCGTACAAATTTTTCGTCGCCCATCAACGTCGGCTTCTTAGCCAAACTTTCCGCATGGTCGCCCGAGATTCTTGATCGACTGCTCCAGGCGATTTCGCAGGGAATCTTGGGAGTTCTCGCTGAAGGCTTGCCAACAGAAGTGGAATTGTACCTCTCGCTGTTTAATTTCCCCATTGTCCCAGGAAGTGTCTTGCTAGCCGCCAACGATTCGTCGGCAACGTACGCCGAATGCGCAGCGCACACTCAACAATGCGCACAACACCTCGGCTTGGATGACCGAGGGGCGATCCGTTTGGGCGCGACAGCCGATTTGATCTTGTTACAGGCGGGCGCCGAATTCGACCCGGCGGCAGCGTTTGGCGGCAGCGACTTGCAGCGGGTGATCGTGGGAGGTAACGTAGTTTTTGACGAAGGCCAAACGACCGACTCGACTGCCGGTGAGCTGCTGAGTGGTCGCTACTTTAATTGAAACCGTTCACGGAAAAAAGAAAAGCCGCAGATGAGCGCAGATAAACGCAGATATTTGAACTTCAGTTTCGCATCGGCGGCTCTTAGCTTTCCTTGGTATCGTAGCAAGAAACTCGTTGGCCCCGTGAACGGTTACCTTTAATTGAGCCTAGCCGCGGGGTTTTCGATGTTCCACCCGCGGCTAGCGCCGACGGCTCAATCCCCTTCAGTGGAGAACTGAATGCTCAACAAAATCTGGTTCGGACTGCTGCTCATCGGCATCGTCTACGGCTTTGCTCGTGGTGCTTACAATACGAAGTGGCCACCGGCACAAGCCGCAGTCGTCGTCGACCAAGCCAGTGACGAAGCCAACGAAAATGCCCTGCCGCCGCCCAGTGATCGCAACCTCGAACAAATGGGCAAAGGGCTCAACGCCGCCGCGCTCAGCGCGGCAGCGGTAACGATCGAGATTTGCATCAAGCTCATCGGCATCATGGCGTTGTGGTTGGGACTGCTGGCGGTTGCTCGCGATGCGGGATTGGTCGACGCTTTGGCACGAATGCTGAGTCCGCTGATGCGTTGGCTGTTTCCTGATGTTCCTGACGGGCATCCGGCGCAGGGCGCGATTCTGATGAACATCTCGGCGAACATGCTCAACCTCGACAACGCCGCAACGCCACTGGGGCTCAAGGCGATGAAAGAATTACAAACGCTCAACCCGAACAAAGAAACGGCCACCGATTCGATGGCGATGTTCATGGCGATCAACACGAGCAGCGTGACGCTAATCCCATTCACAATTTTCGGCTACCGAGCAGCCTTTCATAGCGAGAACCCAGCCGAGCCGATGTTTGGCATCATCCTCGTAACGACGTTTTCGACGCTCGTCGCCGTTGTTGTCACGCGGTTGCTGGCGCGTTCACCTCGCTTTGCGATTGCCAACAAAAACCAGCCCACCGACGCGACAGGAGAAAAGCGGCAATGACTGTCCTGGAATATATCGATCTCTTCAGTCAGTGGTCGGTTCCGCTGATGATTCTGACCATCATCCTCTGGGCCGCCTACAAACGCGTGCCGATGTACGAGTCGTTCGTCACGGGCGCGAAAGAAGGTTTTGACGTCGCGGTGATGATTATCCCCTATCTCGTCGCGATTTTGTTTGCGATCAAGATTTTTGAAGCGAGCGGTGCCTTCGAGGACATCAAACTCGCTGCCGGCTGGGCGATGGAGCGCGTAGGGTTAGGCGACTATCGCGAGTCGCTCGACCTGATCCCGCTGGCGCTCACCAAGCCGCTCACCGGTGGTGGCGCTCGCGGGGTGATGGTCGAAATTTTCGATAAGCATGGGCCTGATAGTTTCCTGGGAAAAACCGCCTCGATCATGATGGGTAGCACCGAAACAACTTTTTACATCCTGTCGGTCTACTACGGTTCGATTCAGATCAAAAAAATTCGCCACACGCTCCACGCCTGCCTTATTGCCGATGCTGCAGGAATCGCTGCGGCGGTGGTTGTTGGCTATCTTTTGTACGGATAAGTGCCTCTGTGGTTATTCTTTTTGTCGAAATGGAAGAAAAATCCGTCTGGGTGCTGACTTTGCAGTTCTCCTGCCCTGGCTAGTTTTTTCATGGCGTCGGCCCAGCCAAAAATGCTTCCGCTCCTTCGCCTCTCGCCTAACCAACCCTCCCGCCTAGCCAACAAAGTCCCCACGACCTTCGATGGTCTGGTCGCCGCATTGAATGCGGATGTCGGCCGTGGTTTCGTCGATCTCATTATGTCCTTTGACAAGGTGCGAGACGATTTTTCCTCCGACGAGTTGGAGCACGCCGCAGGTTCTCGATCCCAGTTGCATCTCCACACGTTGTCCGTCCAGGTCAAACCATTGACGATGCGGGGCGCCATCCTCGAAGTGGAAGAAAAAGACGAACTGGTCCTTTTCGCCGTGGTGGACAAGCACACGAAGCTTACTGCTGCATGTCACACGCGACCGAATGCCCGCCTCGAGAAGTCGACCGGCAAATTCCCCATCGGCAAATAGATTCTCGCGGCGGTAGGTGACCGTCTGCGAGCTATTGGCGGCAGCTTCCACAGCGTCCTTCAGTACGGTACATGGTTTCAGATCGAGGTCGACCGAGGGCAGTTCGCCAGAGACAAACAGACGTCCTCCGTGGCGAATCAACTCCGCCAGTTTTTGTTGCTCAGCTTCGCCCATGAAGAATGCCGTGTGGATGGCCACCGACTTGCAGCGAAGCATCCAATCGAGAGTGGCCGTTTCGAGTTGCTGGGCCACGGGCGAGTACCCGGCACGTAGCAGCGAGCTGGACCACGGCTCGAAGGCTTCGTAGCCACAACGGGGCAGAGCGTGATCGGCTATGGCCCAATGTTCGTCATCGGGAACCCATGACGCCACGGCTGCATATGGTGCGTAGAGTAAAAAAGCGGCATCGTTTTCGGGCTCGCAGGCCAACAGCGCCTCGCCATGTTCCTCGAACCAGCGATTGAGCATCGCGGCCGCATCGTAAAGAACTCCCGGATTTCCCTGGGCGTCGATCGGTGCGTCCGATGGAAACGTGGGGCATTGTTTCTTGGTGACTCGGTCGAGCGTGTCATCCCAGTAGTCGGTGCTGGTGCCCGTGTAGATGTCGTATCCCGTTGCCCCAGCGGCAATCGAGACGAGCGTTTGAAAGACGGGCACGATGGGGTATTTACTCCGCTCATCATAGAAGGCGGCGAATCCCCAATTCTCTTCCATATTGATGCCACGACGTCGACGGCCGGTGTTGACGTAGCGATCGAAAACAACTTCGTCGTAGGCCGCCACGCCGAGCCAGCTAATGAAACCGTACTCGCAGTCGCCTTGCTCGGCGTCCTGGTCGACTCGATTCATCGCAAACCACCAATCGGCGTAGGTCTTCGCCAGTTCCGTCGGTACGTGGTCGGCCTCGTCGGCGGTGAGGTCGGGGATGTTCTGCTCGATCGGAGGCGTGATGCCCGCGTAGTTGGTTAGGTGGGGCACGTCGATGTTGACGTATTCCTTGTACCGGACATAAGCGTCACGCCGCAGCCGCCATTGATGGTCGGCCCAATCGACATACGAGAGGACGTCTGCGGGCTGTTGAGGCGCGTTCGTTTTCTTTCGTTCGCCATCTAGCGGCAGCGGCCCTGGCACGAAATCGAACGCCGAGTAACTAGTTCCGTGCAGCGTGTTGTAGTTGTCGATGTCACCATACCGAGCGGCTAGCTGCTGGTGGTAGAACTGCATGGCCGAGGGTTCATAGCCGAGCCGCCAGGGTGGGTCGTTGGAGCAACAAAAAATCGTTTCGTCATTGATCTGAATTGCTAGTAACGGTCCTGCGGGCTTAGCGTAGGGCGCAACATGCGGGCTAACTGCTTGAAGCCAGCCTTTCGCCAGCTCGTCGTAAGTGGGATCGCAAGGCGCTGGGAGGATAGCGTTGTCGAAGCACCAGCGCACGGGGCTGTCGTCGAAACGGCGCATGCCAGGAATAGCAGGGTTGAAGGTCGGCGTGACCATATCGGGCAAGCCGCCAACGTTCAGCTCGGAATGCACGAACGGTCCCGGCTTGAAAACCATCAGCAAGCCGACTTGCTCGATCGTTTTCAAAAAGGTGACGAGGTCGCGGCTATCTTTGGTCTTTCCGGTGAAGTCGTACCACAGCCGACCGTTCTCAAATTGGAGGTGATGCCGCCAAGGAGTGTAGAACGTAATGACGTTCACGCCCAAATTTTTTAGCTTCGTGAGGCGGTCTTCCCAATGGTCGCGGCGATCGCGATAATATTGGTAGTCGCTAGCGATGACGAAAAACGGTTTCCCGTCTTTGGTGACACGGCCGTTTTGATAGGCGTATTTTGGCATGGAATCTGTTGGGGCTAATTGCCCATAGCTGAAAAGTTACGTGTGTGTCGTTGTAGGCAGGCAGCGCTCGCCATCGCTCATTCACGGTTGTCCGTTTTACTGCTGGCCCGTCGAGTGAAGGCAAGCATACCTAGACCAACGGCGAGTAGAACGGCACCGCTGGAGACGTTGACGACAACTGCGCGAAAGTTACCGAGCGACCAAAGCGTACCGATCAAAACGAGCGCACCGAGAACGGCGAAGAAAAAGCCAAGGATTCTGAGCGAGGCGGCGTCTCGCTCGCTATGCGAGGTTTGGTCGAATTCAGGAGGATTAGGCATTTTGCATGTCGCTTTCTAGCGTCCAAACAGAAAGTAGATTGTAATGTAGGGCAAGAGAACAACCATCGACCAAATCCGCAGATCTCGCCAACGCTTGTGGTCGGGAGCGCCGCGGAAAATAAAGTCGGTATGCAATGTCCAGACCCAGATGCCGGCAAGAACAAATAAGCCGATGGCGCAGGCCATCGCGACCGACATCGGCAGGCTGACCAGCCAATGGTCAATCGGCTCATGCAAAGACCTCAACGGCGGACCGAGCGTCTTTCGAATCCACAGAGTGATCTTCTCTGCCATCCCGGGATCGTCAGGCTGAATCGTTGCGATTACGGTTGTAATAAAGCTCAATGAACTGTTCCTCCGAGCCAGTGGCCCTACCTTCGAGCTACGAATAGTTAATTGTCGTTCGTTGATTTCGACAAGACCGATCCGTAGACCAAACCTTCTAGCTCTTCGGCAGTTTTCTTCTTGGTCACGAGACTCACCAAGATCGTTACTGTGAGAGAAGCCCAGAAAGACCAAAACGAGACAAACAGGTAAGGGTCATCGGAAATAAAGACCGCATCCCCAAGGATATTCAAAACGCTGGTTAGTCCGACCCCCAGCACGAGTCCCGCAAATCCACCCCAAGCGGTCGCTCCTCGCCAAAAGATTCCTAACAGCAAAATAGCCAGCACCGGTCCCTGGAAGAGCGAAAGCAAGGTTTGTATCACATCGTAAAGTGCTGCTGACTTGGAAAAATTCGGCGCGTAGAACGCAGCCGACACTAGCACAAAGGCTGTCAGTGAGCGGCCGAGCGTCAGGCCGAGCTTTTCGGACATCTCACTGCCTGTGTATCTTTTGTGCAGCGGTCGATAAACGTCGCCAGTAAAAATCGTTACACACGAGTTGAGATACGAGTCGACGCTCGACATGAGTGCCGCAAAGAAGGCGGCAAACATCACACCTTTGAGGCCCGGAGGCATCAAACGATCGATGAGTGTTGGAATCGCTGCATCGGAAGAATCGAGATCGGGATAGATTCCACGCGCTGCCATACCTGGTAGGAAAACGAGAACAGGAATGGCCATTTTGAAGAGGCCTGCTGTAATCATTCCGGCCTTGGCGTCCCACTCCGATCGTGCGCCTAAGGCGCGTTGCATGACCGCTTGATTGCCGACAAAGTAAGCTGTCGACATGATGATGCCGAGGCTAAAAACCATGCCTGGCCACGGGTATTGGGTTCCCTCTTTGTGCTCGACCAGCAAGCGAAAGTAATCCTCGGTTTCGCCAGGCTGGGCAAGTACCTTTTCGACCATGCCATCCCAACCGCCCACTTCCCATAGGCCCAGCGCGAGGAGTGCGCCCGTACCGACGAACATAACGACAAGCTGCAATACGTCGGTCATCACCACGGCGGCGAGACCGCCGCTGATGGCGTAGCAACCGACAATGGCCGTGGTAATCCAAATCGCAGTTGTATGATCCCAGTCGAGTACTTGATTCAGAAAAACGGCAGAGGTCCAAAGCATGATCGACACGGTGGCGAGCATGAAAACTAGCAGCACCAAGGCATTGACCCAGCGAGTAGCCGCATTGTATCTGCGGCCTAAAAACTCGGGCAACGTGTAGACCCCGGCGCGCCAGTAATACGGAACAAAAATAAACGCAGCGATTAGCAGCGCCGGTACAGAACCTATCCAGTCGAAATTGGCCTGAGCAAGCCCTCGATCATAAGCCCCACCAGCCCCTGCAATAAGATCCAGGGCACCGATATCACTAACGACGACCGACATGCCAATCGCCCAGAACGGGAGCGATCTGCCTGCCAAAAAAAAGTCGCCAGAAGTGTGAATGTATTTCGCGAAATAGCTACCGATGTAGAGTACACCGATCATGTAGACCGCGATGATGATATAATCAATGGCTTCAAGATTGCTAGAAATTCCGTCCATACTAGTTCACAACTGGGCGATCTCTAAGTAGTATACAAGTCATATGCAAGTGCTGGAGTCTACTGGGAAATTACGAGGATTTCTAGTGCCTTAGCATCTGTGCACGTAGGATGGGCTTCTAGCCTGTCCGTACAAGGTTCCGTTGAACGTCTGACGGACAGGCTAGAAGCCTATCCTACGAGGAGAGAGATGGCCACTCCCAATCGCATGTCGAAC
This sequence comes from Planctomycetota bacterium, assembly GCA_013152515.1. Lineage (GTDB taxonomy): Bacteria > Planctomycetota > Planctomycetia > Pirellulales > Lacipirellulaceae > Bythopirellula. The sequence continues at coordinate 14,798 of JAADGD010000243.1, read as the reverse complement.
TTCTTTTTCCTTGTGGCACTCTTGATGGGGTTCGCCAATGCCTGCATCTCGAGCGCCGAACTTCGCTCGGAGCTTATCTTCCCGCTGCAAAACAAGCATGTCCATTCTAGCAGCATTGTGGAGTTACCCAACGGGGATTTGCTTGCTTGCTGGTTTCACGGCTCGGGCGAACGAACTGCCAATGACGTCTTGATTCAAGGCTCTCGGCTGCGAAAAGGGAACCGTCAGTGGAGCCCGATTTTCGAGATGGCCGATACGCCGAATCTGCCTGACTGCAATCCGACGCTTTTTCTTGATGCCCGGCAGCGACTCTGGTTGTTCTGGGTCGTTCCTATTGCCGGCCGCTGGGAAACCAGTGTACTGAAATATCGTCGGGCGGACGAGTCTCTTGCGGAGGGGCCACCGAAATGGTCATGGCAAGAGTCGATCCATCTCGTTCCAGGAGAAACCTTTGCAGATTCCATTGAGGCCGGTTTTGCAAAATTGAAACCGAACGAAGATCTTTGGGCTGAGTACGCATTTCCTTACTCGCGCATGATTGTCGAGGCGGCACACGATCCACTGAAGCGTCAAATAGGTTGGACGACCCGAACGCATCCGCAGACATTGCCTAGCGGGCGGATTTTGTTGCCGCTTTACTCAGACGGATTTAATGTTTCGTTGGTGGCCATCTCTGACGACGAGGGCAAAACCTGGAGGGCCAGCAAGCCAATGGTTGGCCTTGGCCCCATACAGCCAAGCATCGTTCGCAAGAAGGATGGCACACTGCTCGCCTACCTGCGAGATAGTGGAGGGCCGCCAGCGCGAGCAATGCAAAGCACCTCCAGCGACGAAGGAGAAACTTGGTCGGTTGCCTTAGATTCCGCTATCTTCAATCCAGGTTCAAGCCTTGAAGCAATTGTGCTTCAAGATGGACGCTGGGTGATGGCTTACAACGACACCGAAAATGGCCGCCACCGTCTCGCGCTGTCTTGCTCCGACGACGAAGGGCAAACCTGGAAGTGGAAACGTATGCTGGAGGTAGGCTCCGCTGGCAAGACCGGATTCGATTATCCCTCGATCATTCAAGCGCGCGATGGCATGATTCACCTAACCTATTCGTATACCCAACCAACGGGCCGGGCAATCAAGCACGTTTCGTTCGAGGCCGACTGGGTCGTCGCAGAATCGCATTAGGAAATTCCGTATCACGACACAAAAAACACAGCAACCACGCCATAAACTCAGCAACCTTTGGATACAACTTCATGATGAACCCAATCAATTCCCTCGGCCTCTTGTGGATCGCTTTCATTTTTCTTACCACGATAGAATCTGCCGTAGCAGAAGTTCCGCCTATTGTCGTGGGCCAGTTTCAGCAAGAAATCGCGACGAGTTTTACGGAAGAAGATGGCTTGCCTTCCAATGATGTTCGCGCTATTCATGTCGGCAACGCCGGCGCAATTTGGATAGAAACATCCAACGGATGGGCTGCTATGCGGCTAGGGCAGCGATGGTCGACCGCCGACGCGCCACACGCGGAGAGACTGGTTGGGCATGTAACCCCGAGAATGTATGCCGATATCGGCGACGCGGACGTCCATCAAGTTGCTTTGACGGCGGATGGCCAAGTGGTCGCGGCGACAAATCGCGGCCTGTTGCAACAACAAGATTCCGGTTTTGAACCCTTGGTCGTCAAAGACCCTCGTGGGCAACATTGGGGAAGCTCCGATATTCGCGGCGTGGCTATCGACCCACGTGGCCAACTCTGGTTCGCCACTTTGGCCGGCGTCGCCTGCCGGACAGATTTCGGCTGGCAATTTTACACGGGACGCGAAGGGTTGCCGTACAACGATTTTACGGTGATTGCACCGGGACCTGACGGCGCGGTTTGGTTTGGCACTCACCTGGGAGCAATCCGATTCGACGGCAAGACTTGGGCCTATCGCCAGGGACGCCGCTGGCTGCCGAATGACGATGTTCGCGATATCGCAGTCGACAGAAGCGGTAACGTGTGGTTTGCCACCGCAGGCGGGGTCGGCCTGATCGAACGTCGTAAGATGACACTCGCCGAGAAAGCGGAGTTCTACGAAGATGAAATAGAACGCTCTATCCGGCGGACACCCTTCGGGTACATCTCGGAGGTTAGCCTGACCAAGCCAGGAGACAAGTCCTCCAAAATCATCTACCACGACAGCGACAACGACGGTCTGTGGACCGCCATGTACGGTGCAGGCGAGTGCTTTGCTTATGGCGCGACTGGCGACGCGAAGGCAAAAGATCGTGCTCAACGAGCTTTCGAGGCCCTACGTTTCCTGCAAAAAGTTCCTGAAGGGTGCGAACACGCACCGCCCAAAGGGTATGTTGCGAGAACCATACGCTCGGTCGATTTGCCTGACCCAAATATCGGTCGAAAAGAACGCGACATAAAAAGTCGCGACGAAGGCGATGCACTTTGGAAAGTGTATGAGCCACGCTGGCCGAAGAGTGCCGACGGCAAATGGTACTGGAAGAGCGACACGAGCTCCGACGAGTTGGACGGTCACTACTTTTTCTATCCGTTGTACTACGATCTTGTCGCTGAAAACGAGAACGAAAAACAACGGGTCCGCGAGGTTGTGCGCGATCTAACCGACCACCTTATCGAGCATGATTACTCGTTGGTTGATCACGACGGCACGCCAACTCGCTGGGGATACTATGGCCCCAAGGCGATGAACCACGACCCCGCTTGGTGGTCAGAGCGCGGCCTGAAATCGTTGTGCTTGCTCTCGTATCTGGCCGTTGCCGAGCATGTCACTGGGGATCCAAAATATGGGCAGCATAGCGAAAAGCTGATCAAGGACCACGCCTACGATACGAACGCGATGATTTACAAAATTCATCGTGGCATCGGTTCCGGCAATCAATCGGACGACGAAATGGCGTTTATGGCGTACTACAATCTCTTGAAATACACGAAAGACGAATCTCTACGCGAGCGCATGCTCCTCTCGTTCTTTAGCGCCTGGGCTAATGAGCAGCCAGAGAGGAACCCGTTTTTTAACTTTGCTTATGCCACCTTCGGAAACGGAGCGAAATATACGGATCAGTGGGGCACGCATTCACTCACGCCTTGGGATGGCTGGCTGGAAGACTCGATGGCGACGCTGCAAGGTTTTCCGCTCGATCGTCTCAACTGGTCATGCAAAAACAGTCATCGCCTCGACCTCGTTCGTTTGCCACGCCAAAACAGTGTTGTTGACATCACCGAGGATAAATGGAGCAAGGTCGGCAATCTTGTCGATGGCAAGGTGCTGCCGGTGGAGAACCGCCATTTCACGCATTGGAACACCAATCCTTGGACCCTCGATTACGGAGGTGATGGACGACAACTGGCCAGTGGAACGGTTTACTTGCTGCCGTACTACATGGGCCTCTATCACGGTTTTATTGAAGAGATTCGATAATCACCGCTCAAACGAAACCGTTGAAGTAGGTTAATGACGCGATGATGAAAACCGTTCCAGCAGCAATTTTTACTGCGCTCATTCTCGGGCTGACTTGGGCGGTGCGTGGTCACTTCGGCCACGAATGGGGTGCTGCCTGGGCCGGAGCCACCGGTGCAATGGCGGTACTTGTTGCCTCGGGGCGTGTCGACTGGTTCCGGCGGCTACCCTCGTTGGCGGCCTTGGGGGCCTTTGGCTGGGGTGCCGGTGGCATGATGAGTTACGGGATTGTCGTCGGCTATTGCCGGGCCGATACGTTTCTCAATTCTCTCTATGGCTACGCGATGTTGGCGGTGATCGGCGGGTTGTACGGTTTTCTTGGTGGTGGATTCCTCGGCTTGGGTCTCGAAACATCCGACGACAAAAAGCCCGACTGGTTTGTTCTCCTCAGCGGCATGGTTGCCGGCGGCTGCTTGTTCTGGGGGATTGTCATCTATCAACTCGAATGGTTGATGACTCCGCCTCGATCAGAAGCTTGGGGCCTTTGTGCGGGTGCGGCCATTGCGTTTGCTTGGTATACGTACAGCAAAGGGTACTTTCGTGCCCTTCGCGTTGCAGCCTATACAGGATTGGGTGGCGGCTTTGGATTCTCTGTCGGCAACTTTTTTCAGACCGCCGGGTCGATCAGCGGCGTCGCATACAACTGGTGGAATGTGATGGAATTCACGCTTGGATTCTGCGGTGGCCTGGGCATGGCATACGCCGTCTCGACGACTAAGTGGCCGGTAGCAGCTAAGCCATCAAGAATTGCCAACTGGATCGCCTTGGCGTTTCTCACGATACTTCTGCCGTGGACGAACTACATAAATGCTTTTGAGAGCGAAAAGCTGATCAGCCTCGCCAAGGGACTCAAAATAGAGAATGTTGCCCAGTTCGTATCCTCTCAGCAAACGTTTGGTCTCATCCTTTTTGTCCTCGTTGGTATTGGCTCGTTTGCGAATTGGAAGTGGCATGAGAAGCGAGACGACCGCTCGATGCTTTGGCTCGGCTCGTTCGTGCTATTTGCTTATACGCTCTATTATGTCGTCTACGGATTTCTCGTAAAAGGCTTCTTTTACCGACGGCTATCGATTGGCGACAGCGATGCGATGTATCTGCCCATACTCATTGCTGCGGCAATCTTGTGGTTTTTGTCGGGGCGTGGCAAGCTGGCAACTGAGCCAACTCAAGATTCAAGATCACTAGGCCCCGGTTTTGTTGCGCTGGGGATGACCGTGTTAGCTATCATCGTGATTGTCGCTTTTGCGACGACAACCATTCATGACGGCAAAATTAGTTTCCATGACCGTTTTTCTACGCAATCCACAAAGATCGAATAGTTCACCATGCCGAAAAATCGCCAGCGAAACGATCCCTCTCGTCAGTCAATGCGTGTGATTGGGTGCTGCTCTCTGCTGTTAGTCTCGGTTGCCTTTCCTGCCTGCGCCCACGAAAATCATGACCAGCCGGCAGCTGTATCCGATATCGTCACCTATCGTTCGACCGCTCTGCCCGAACGCATTCTGCTTGGTTGGAAAAGTCACCCCGACACCTCGCAGGCTGTTACCTGGCGCACCGACACCAGCGTGCAGTACGCCTATGCCCAAATCGCGGTCGCCGAAGCGGGGCCGATGTTCGTGCCCAAAGCCAAGGCCGCCCAGCTCAACGCCACGACGACATTCGTCCCAACCGATTTAGGCGACCGGCACTATCATGCGGTCAACTTCACCGGACTCAAACCCAACACGCTCTACGTCTATCGTGTTGGTGACCGCACGAACTGGAGTGCTTGGATCCATTTCCGCACAGCCAGCGCCGAGCCGGAGCCCTTTTCGTTTGTCTATTATGGCGATGCACAGAATGATCTGAAGTCGCATTGGTCGCGCGTTTTTCGTGAAGCTTTTTCGGACGCGCCGCGTGCCAAGTTCATGTTACACGCAGGCGATCTTGTCAATCGCGGGAACAGCGATGCCGAATGGGGCGAGTGGTGTGCTGCTGGAGGTTGGGTCAATGGTATGATTCCCACAGTGGCCATCCCAGGCAATCACGAGTACGATCGCAATCGCGTCGATCCGACGCCCGAGGAAATCAAGCAAGACGATCGCCACCTGTGCCGCCGTTGGCGTGCCCGTTTCGAGCTGCCCGAAAATGGCCCGCCAGATTTGCTAGAAACCTGCTACTATCTCGACTTCCAAGGCGTTCGCTTCGTTGGCTTGAATTCGATGGAAGATTACCAGCCGCAAGCCAAATGGCTTGATACCGTGTTGACAGACAATCCCAACCGCTGGACGATTGTCACGCACCATCATCCCATTTACTCGGGCAGCAAAGGACGCAATAATCCCGAAATGCGAGCTGCTTGGCAACCGATTTACGACAAGCACAAGGTCGACTTGGTACTGACGGGACATGACCACACCTATGGCCGGACGGGGCAGATGAAGCATGAAGCAAATCTACAAACGGGCGAGCGAACTCGTAGCGAACAAGGCGGCACGGTTTACGTCGTCTCGGTCAGTGGCCCGAAACAATATGGCCGCAACGATTTTAAGTTTGCTCGCCGCGCGGAAGACACGCAACTTTATCAGATCATTTCGATTGACGGTGACAAACTGCGCTACCAAGCGCGGACAGCAACGGGGACCTTGTACGACGGATTTACGTTGCAAAAATCACCCGGAAAACCCAACCAGTTGATCAATCAAATCCCCGAGACTCCCGAGAATCTGCGTCCTGAGAAGTAGGACCGTTTTTGTACTCTCTGCAACCGTTTCAGATAGCTTGCTACCATGTTCTGTGAAAATCCAAACCGCTGCGACACAAACAACGCCCTCCTCATAACTTTATTGTTAGCAACTATGCTAAACAGCGGAGTCGTCGCGGCTGAGGGAGAGCGTCCGCAACGTTTTATCTACAACAGCGACGGCAGCAATATGTTTATTTATAAGCAAGTGCCGATGCAGCCTGCTGACGTGTTTACCTATGTCGACGAAGTCGCTGACACGCAAGTAACCACTTTTTTCATGTGCCCTAACTATGGTATGCCGTTGATGTACCCCAGCAAGGTGACCGAGATGATCGGCACATTACTTAGCGAAGAAAAATTAAAGGAAACATACGAACAAGGTGCGAAACCCGAGAAGAAAAAAACGTCGGCGCGAGGTATCGCCAATCTTCACGCGTTGGTCAAAGCGGGGCACGACCCTGTCGGTTTGGTGGTCGACCGGGCGCGCGAGAAGGGGCTCGAAGTCTTCATCACGTTACGCCTCAATGAAATTCACGACGTGCAAACAGACGGTAGTCTGATCGTCTCGAAGTTTTGGCGTGACCATCCTGAATGGCGAGTCGGTAAGCATGGCGACAAAATCTTGCCCGTGTTTAAGGACATCATCGGCGGCAGTCCAGAGCATGAGGTGCATCCGATCGTGGCTTCCTGGTTTCCGGGCGCTTTGAACTTTGCCATTCCCGAAGTGCGGGCGATGAGGTTGGCCGAGCTGCGCGAATGTTGCGAGCGTTATGACATCGACGGTATCGACCTCGACTTTCAGCGATTTCCGATCTACTTTCCGCAGGACGAAGGCCATCAACATGTCGAGACGATGACCGCCTGGGTTCGGTCCGTACGAGAGATGACTCGCAAGGTCGGCGATAAGCGAGGACGGCCGCTCCTGGTTTCGGCACGCGTGCTGGCAAAACCGCAACAAAATCTGGATATCGGACTCGACCCAATCACCTGGGCGAAGGACGACTTGGTCGATTTCCTCGTGATCTCGCATTATCTACGCAACGATTTCGCCCTGCCGATTGGTGAATTCCGTAAGCAGGTGCCTGCGAGCTTCCCGCTCTACGGTTCGATCGAAGTCGAGCCCAAGCGGGACACATTTCGTAACATTGCCCGTCAGCTATGGGACGATGGGGCTGATGGAATCCTCCTGTTCAATTTCTTCACCACGCGCGAAAATCGTGGTGAGCCGCCGTTCGAGTTGCTCGACGAACTCGGCGATAGGTCCACCATCAAAGCAACACCTTCACCTTAATTTCTCAACGTTTTGGAGTTAGCAATGATGCAAAAACTTTCATGTCGTTTATTTTTTGCAGTCGCTTTGGTCGCCTTGTTGTTTGATGAGACAGCAACTGTCCACGCCCAAAACTTAGGCTATGCCAAACAGCCTACGGTTACCGAATATGATGCCGATCCGAATTGGCCGCAGATTCCTGACCACATTGGGCGCAAGGGCTGGGTTTCGGGGCTGGCAATCGACGACCAGGATCAGGTCTGGCTCTTCAAAAAGGGCGACGACCCGGTGCAAGTTTATACCGCCAGCGGCAAGTTTGTTCGTTCGTGGGGAAAAGGCATGTTCGTCCAGCCGCACCAATTGCGGATCGATCATGAAGGCAACATCTGGGTTGCCGACTTTGGGCTGCACATCGTGCAAAAATTTACGCCCGAGGGCAAACTGCTGCAGACGCTCGGCGTAAAAGGCGAGAAAGGCGAGGACGAGACGCATTTCAATATGCCCACGGACATGGCCATCACGCCTTCGGGCGAAATTTTCATCACTGATGGCTACGGAAATCGACGCGTCGTGCATTTCGATAAGCATGGCAAGTATGTAAAAGAGTGGGGTGGTTACGGTACACAGCCTGGTAAGTTTGTCTTGCCCCATGCGATAGTCGTCGACAGCAAGGGCAAGCTCTACGTGGCCGACCGTAATAGCGGACGCATTCAGGTATTCAACCAGTCGGGAGAACTGCTTGATGTGTGGTCCAACCTGATCATGCCTTGGGGTTTGTCAATCACGACCACCGACGACGTCTGGGTCTGCGGGTCTTCGCCTCATTGGTGGCTTCGAGATGGAGAGTACCCTGAGTTCAAAGACCAAGTATTCATGCGTTTCTCGACCGACGGACGCGTGCGACAAGTCTGGCAGATTCCGCTGGGTGATATCGGCGACGATAAAAATAACCCTGACACTTCTGGTCTCCGGCCGGGCGAAGCCGTCGGCGTGCATTGCATCGCCACCGATAGTGCAGGCAATCTGTATGTTGGCGAGATCTACAGCGAACGTGCACAGAAGTTCATTCCCGTGACCAAACGCTCCGAAAATCTGGCAGAGGTAGGCGAAGCACCCAAGTAATCCTGAGAGTAAGTCCGGATGCCAGGGACACTCTTTTTTTCAGCGCGTCACAATCTGCGTGCAACGTACTCGGATCTCAAGCCCAACGGAGCCTTGTCACCGGCAATTGCCTTGGTCATCTTCTTCAGCATCGAACTCGACGTGAAGGCGGAATCACCTAGCCATTTTTCCGAACGAGCCCACCATCGGCTCGTGTAGAAATCATAGTGCCAATCCTATGCCGCCTCGCGTCGGTCTTGCATACCGTAAAGCCGCTGATGAATCGCCCCGGCGATCTCTGCGGCAGCTTCGGGGCGGGCTAGGCTCTGCATGCGGAGGCTCATTTCGTGACGCTGCGTCTCTTCGACCAACAGCGGGGTCAGCTCGCGTGCTAGTGCCGTTTCGAGTGTGCCCGACTGCGAAGCTTCGTCGATTAGTCGACTTGCTCCTGCGGCGGTAAAGACTTTGGCGTTGGCGATTTGATGGTCGTCGGCGGCATCGGGGTAGGGCACCAAAACAGCAGGCACGCCGGCTAAGGCCAATTCCGCCAAAGTGGTGCCACCTGAACGGCAGACGACCAAGTCGCTTTCGAACAGCAGCGACGCGATCTCGTCGATGAACGTCACCGCCAAAGCGTCCACACCGCAGCGTTGGTAACGGCTTTCGGTTTCTTGCAATTGTCCTTCGCCCGTCTGGTGGACGATGTGCCAATCGGCTAAGCAATCGCTCATCCGCTTCAATGCTCCTGGCATCGATTCGTTGAGCGAGCGTGCTCCACCCGCACCTCCCAATACCACCAGCCGCTTTTGTCGTGAGAAGCCTTGCCCTGCAAATTGAAGGGTATCGACTGAATCTGTGGCGTGCTTTCGGCGATAGAGTTGCTCGAAAGCAGGTCGCGAGGGGTTGCCCGTTACAGCAACGGGAGCCTTCACATGCAAATGCGGTCGTACTTCTTCAAACGCGGCACAGACGAGCGACGACGCACGCGACAACCAACGAGTCGTTTGGCTCGGGATCGCATTTTGTTCCAACAAGATAAACGGAATCCCTTGCGCAGCTGCGGCGCGAACCAGCGCCGTACTCGTAAAACCGCCGAGACCAACGACCAAAGAAACGTGTTGTTCCTTCAAAATCCAACGAGCCGCACAGTAACCCGCGATATTGTCGGTCACAAATCGAAAAGCTTGTAGCGGATTTTGCGGAATCGGCTGAGCGGGGATCGTCGTATGTTCGTAGCCAGCGGTGCGAATGGTATGTTTTTCACGCGGCTTTCCTGGTCCGGCAAACGTAATCTGCGTCTCCGGCGCAAGCTTCCGAAGATGCTCGGCAACCGCCAAGCCAGGAAAGAGATGCCCAGCAGCACCACCACCAGCAAACATGATGTGAGCAGCGCCAGACAAAAAGAACACCCTTCGGGGTTAAATGACGAATGACGATAAAAGGCGAGCCCCGACCGTAAGGGACGGGAGACGAACGACGAAACTTCGTCATTACACTTCGCACTTATGTACACTTCGCACTTATGTATCCGCTGAGTCACTGGGGCGACGCAAACGTCGCCCCAGTGCTCAGACCAAAAGCTTCATCGTGAAGCACTTGCCGTAGCAGCTGACCCAGAAGCTGCTCGCGACAAGTTCAAATGCTCCAACCCCAGGGAGGGCAGCCTGTCAGACCCCGCAATCCAACAAACTAACGATGAAGCTTCAACATGTCTCCGTTATTTTCTCTTTGATCAAAATCGCTCTTCGACTGAACTCGTCACGCGGCGACCGCTGTTCGCAACGACCATTGGCTGTCAATCAACTGAACCACCTCGTTGCATGTTCTGTCATCTATGCCAAGCAACAGCACGGTATCTCCAGGAGCTAACCGACTAGCAACCACTTGGCCACCAGCCTGCGGCTTGCTACAGACCACTACACTTGCCAAATCAAGGCCGGCATCGCGAGCGCCGATTCCCACTTCGCGGCCGCTAATTCCGCAACTGACAAGCATATTCGCCCCACCACGTTCGACCACTTCGCAACCAAATTGCTTGCCCACCACCAATCGAGAAGTGTCGCAAAGCACCACTCGACGGCCAGTCGCCCTAAATCCTCGCAGTAGTTCTAGGGCAGTGGTTGTCTCGTCGCGTGAGGTTGCGTTAGCACAGAGCAGGGTAATTCCCTCCAGGGCTATGACACGCGTGGATTCCATCGCGGTATCGAGTTTACCCGTCAAAGCTGACGGTGCAGCCTCAAGCATTAGCGTATCAGTCCATTCCATCTTCTCATTCTCCGTTTCAACTTTTCGTTTAACGCCAAGCCGCAGGCGACCGCAAATTCCTTTGCCTCGTCGCCTTCGGCTTGTCGTTAAACTATTTCCTTCACAACACGCCACAAAAGACGCGTTATCCAACTAAACGAAAAGTAGGTAGCTCACGAGCGTACAGCAGTTGCCGCGTGATTTCTCTGTCGGTGATCGATTCGTCTACATCTCCAAAATCAAACGCAGGAGTCGCGCGACTACCCGCAATCACCACGACATCTCCTGGCTCGGCGATCGCAACCGCACAGGCAATCGCTTCGCTCCGATCAGCGACCACTTCCACATCAGCATCCGCCGATTCTGGCCGTGGCAAGGGCTGCGTCACAATCGCTAAATCAGCTAGGCGGTTGAGCACTTGCGAAATCGCTAAATGCTCGCTGTCCGTACCACCTGCTGTTTTGTCCCAAACACAAATCACCCGCCGCTCAGCTAACCGACGAGCGACACGTAAGCTCGCCCGCAAAGCTTCGGGAGTATCCGCCGCATCGATGAAGACCGGAAAACCTTGCCCGCAATCCACGCGTTCCATCCGAGCCGGCAAGCTTTCGACCGCTTCCAGGCCGGCGGCAATCGTTTGCAAATCAATTCCGTAGGATAACGAAAGCGTCGCCGCTGCCAAACAGTTCGCGACGTGATGCTCGCCGACGATCGTCGTCCGTACCGCGACAGAATCGCCACCAGCGGTAAGTACAAAAGTTTGTTCGTTCGCATGACAAGAGACAACCGTCGCGGTAATCTCTGCTGCGGTATTCCCAAACGGCTGCTCCAGGCCGTACGTCAACACTGGCCCCGCAACTTGATCCAGCCACTTCAAACTCACGGGATCATCGACATTCAATATCGTCACGCCCGTAGGCGACAAATACTCCAAAATCCGACGCTTTGTCTCTCGGTAGCTTTGCACCGTATTATGACAATCGAGATGGGCGTCGGTCACGTTCGTAACCACGACCGCCCCCAACTCCATGCCGGCGACACGAACTTGACTCAACGCCTGACTCGAAATCTCAACGAATGCGTGCGTACAACCAGCTGCTTCCATCCTCGACAAACGCGAAGCAAAAGCAGGAGCACTCGGAGCATCGCCCATTCCGGCGCTGTGCGTCATGCCGTCATAGCAACCGAGACTACTGAGCTTGCCGCAATGTTTTCCAGCAGCAGCAAAAATGGATTCGAGCAAAGCAATCGTCGTCGATTTGCCATGCGTTCCTGTCACACCGATAACTTCAAGCGTGCGGCTGGGATGCCCCAACAGGGCGTGGCAAATTTCACCCACCGCGACTCGACTATCAGGCACCAAGTAGGTTGGCACATCGAACACAGGTACCGGTTGTTCGCAAACGACAGCAATCGCCCCGTGCGAAACAGCTCGCTGAGCGTGCAAGTGACCATCGTCACCGTCATTGCCACAATCGGGCAGCGCAACAAATACGTCGCCCGGCTCGACTTCACGCCAGTCGGTCACGCACGAAGTGACAACCACTTCGCCTGCACCCGTACGTGTCGCGTCGGGAAAAAGCTCAGCCAGCCGAACGACACCTGCCGAACGCCCGTCGCTGAAACTTCCGTCGTTAAAATGCCTTGCGCCAAAATGATTTACATCGGACATGCCAGGCCTCCTTGCCTGGGTGGCGGCGACTACAGTACGAGGAGCAGTCACGCCAACTTGATTCGCACACGACCAAAGATCCATCCCCAGTCGCTTTTTGCTCAGCAGGCGATTTGGGTCGTGCCTGCTAGGCGTCGCGGATTGTGCTGATTTCCACAAGACACGTCAAGACGAGTTCTTGTGAAATCAGTCAGCGATCTACTTTCAGCCGTCAGACAAAGAAAATCGCCTTCGTCGGACCGTCTGATCGCTTTTTTGTACTAGACACACAACTGCAACCACCACGACAATGAATCTCTCTCACAACACTTGCTAGCACCTCTTCCCGAAAATTTCCTGTGGCCGACGACGATTTTGACATCAGCAGTTTGGCAGCCCACTTGCACATGCTCCCTGCGCAAATCTCCAAACTGGCTGACCGCAGCAAAATCCCTGCACGTCGAATCGGCGGGCAGTGGCGTTTTTCTCGTGCCGAAATCCACCATTGGCTCGAAGATCGCATCGGTCTGTCCAACGCCGATGAACTCGCCAAGATGGAATCCAACCTGGAACGCACCGATACTAGCGACCTGGGCGAAGTCTCGATCGCTGCTCTCTTGCCCGTCGAGACGATCGCCATCCCGCTAGCTGCTCGCACCCGCAGCCGTGTTATTTCGGCAATGTCCGAACTGGCCGCCACGACCGGTATGCTCTGGGATTCCGGCAAAATGGCCGATGCAATCACCGCCCGAGAAGCGATGCACCCCACAGCCCTCGACATCGGCGTCGCACTCTTGCATCCGCGTCGTCCACAAACTTCAATCCTCGGCGAAGCCGTGATGGCTTTGGGCATCACGGGCCAGGGCATTCCGTTTGGAGGCACCGGAGGCCTGACGAATGTCTTTTTCCTGATCGCCGCCACCGACGACCACGAACACCTACGTCTGCTCGCCCGCGTCAGCCGATTCCTCAGCGAACCCGACTGGCTAGCCGAACTGCGTGCCGCCAGCGACGCCCAAGCGGCCCACGAGCTAATCGTTTCGCGCGATGCCGAACTGTAACTGCTCAAGGGCACCTATAAACGTCACGAAACAGGCCACTCTCCTAGCCCCTAGCCCGCGCCGGATTTTCACGGACTGTTGGGATTTCAGAACTCAAAAAACCATCAAGTGTGCTTGCCAAAATGGGAAGCATGGCGCTAGGACTTGAGGAAGTCCTTTTTGTTTCCCAGGAGTTCCGCGATGCAACCGACGTTTTTCGACTTTTAGAACCGCTGCGAATCCTCCCGCGTGCCGAGCGTAATGCACAGGCGATCGCGTTCTGAGAGTGCCGACGAAATGCTCACTGTGTGAAGTAGAAGCCCCTAAGATACTAGTGATACTAGTGAATCCTGTTTCGCCACCTTTGATTTTGTCGGTGTCCAGGTTAGACTGGTTTCGTCAATTCTTGTCGATTTCCTGGGGAGGACGATATGCCAATTCGTGTGAAATGCCCTAGCTGCGGCCGCGGTATCAAAGCACCTAGCAAATACGCTGGCAAAATCGCCAAATGCCCTGGATGCGGTAACAAGTTGCAGGTGCCGATACCTTCGGCCAAAGAAAAGCCGCCAACTACTGTAGAGCCGACCACGTCACCGGCTGCCCCGCCCGTTGCACCGGTGGCCGTCGTGCCGGCTCCCGGAACAGTCGTGCAGCAAGCTGCTATGGCCAAAGAGCAGGATCTACTCAAGATCAATCCTGCGATGCTTCGCACTCGGCCAGTTGCAACCATTGTGCTTGGTTTTGCGATACTCTTCACGCTCTTAGTTTCAGCCACGAACACATCCGAAACACCGCAACTCTGGCTAATACCGCTAATTCTCTCGCTGCTTTTTGTCGTTTGGTTCCTGGAATCCAAAACCACATCGCTAACTATCACGACGAAAAGATCTATCCTACGCAAAGGAATTTTGTCGAAGCGGACGCGTGAAGTAAGACACTCCGACGTACGGCTACTCCAAGTCGATCAGTCGCTATTCCAGCGGCTTATGAAAGTCGGCACCGTGTCCATTGCCAGCGCAGGACACGGCGAAGTAGAAATCGCTGTGTCGGGAATAAAAGATCCGGAACACATCAAAGAAACAATAGACGGATATCGCAACTAAGCCCGCTCAAAACCACTCCGAGCCCCGCCATGCCATAAAAAACACGGAGGCCAACCCCCATGCCAACCCACCTCAACGCGATCTACGAAAACGGGGCTTTTCGGAGTCTTTCACCGAACCGCGACCGTGAGGGAGCGTTCTCGCAAGATTCTCGCTCGGTGGACGACTCCCTTACGGTCGCGGTTCGGAGTTTTGGA
>JAADGD010000181.1 GCA_013152515.1 Planctomycetota bacterium | reverse complement strand
TAGCCGCGGGTAACTCCACAAAAACCCGCGGCTAGCGCCGACGGCTCAAGGTGGCGAACCCTCATTTTTAGCTGTGACAAAGCACTAGACTCTAGACTCACAGCAATGATAATAGCGGCTTCCACTGACTTAATGGAGCATTCCCCTATGGCCCGCTGGCCGCGACACTTTTGGACCTCGATTTTTACCTATAGCACCATTTTTGTTGGCTTTCCACTATTGTGTTGGCTGGCCTACGCTTGGGTGCAGCAACTTTGGATTTTTGGATGACCCCGACGAACACTTCGAAGAAGCAAAAACTCATGGCTCTGCTGGAGCCGACTGGCCAGGGGCACCTGTTGGCATTCTGGGAAGAGTTGGACTCCGTTGGGCAATCAAGCTTGGCAGCGCAGATCGAAGCTCTCGACTTCGCCTTGATCGACGCGCTCTATCACGGCGAAATCGACCAGCCTGATTGGGCGGAGTTATCGCGGAGAGCTACGGCACCAACGGCTGTGCGGTTGGCTGAACGTGTGAGCGGTGCTGGCGGCGATTTGGACATTAGCGACGAGGCAGCAGCAACGCGAGGCGTTGAGGCACTTCGCGCGGGGAAGGTCGGCGTGATTCTGACTGCCGGAGGGCAGGGGAGTCGGCTCGGATTTGAGAAACCCAAGAGCGTCTATCCGATTGGCCCACTCTCGTCGGCTTCGTTGCTTCAGATCCATATCGAGAAAGTTCGGGCTACCGCCGTTCGCTACGACGTCTCAGTGCCGCTCTACCTGATGACTAGTCCGGCGACGCATGACGACACGCTCCGTTTTTTGGCGGAGAACGAAAACTTTGGCCTCGTCGCAGACGATCTCGTGGTGTTTTGCCAAGGGACGATGCCGGCGGTCGATATCAACACAGGCAAGCTGTTGTTGTCTGGCAAGGATACGTTGTTCCGCAGCCCCGACGGGCATGGCGGCACGATCGCTGCCTTGGCCGCCAGTGGCGCGATCGACCACATGCGGGCGCGAGGCATCGAGCAGCTCTTTTATTTGCAAGTCGATAACCCGCTGGTGCCGATCTGCGATCCCGCGCTGATCGGCTACCACGTGTTGGCCGAGTCCGAACTGACATCGCTGACGGTTGCCAAACACAAACCCCAGGACAAGCTGGGCAATTTTGCGATGATCGACGGGCGGCTACATGTCATCGAATACAGCGATTTGCCCGACGACGTGGCGGAACTGCGCGACGAGCAAGGAGAACTCAAGTTCTGGGCCGGCAGTATTGCGGTCCATATTTTCGAGCGTTCGCTGCTGGAGCGTGCGTTAGAACTGAAAGACACACTACCGTTTCACATCGCCAAGAAAAAAGTGCCCCACATCGACACGACCGGCCAGCAAGTCACACCTTCGGAGCCAAACGCGTTAAAATTCGAGAAGTTTATTTTTGATCTCCTACCAGCCGCCAAGCGACCGATAGTGGTCGAGTATGCCGAAGCGGACTGTTTTGCCCCGCTCAAAAATGCCCCCGGTGCAGAAAAAGATACGGCAGAATACGTCCAGCGCATGATGCTCGCCCAACACCGCAGTTGGCTAGAATCCGCAGGAGCCGATCTCGCCGCAGGGGTCGACATCGAGATCAGCCCGTTGTTCGCCCTTGATGCAACAGCCGTAGCCCAGCGCATCCAACCAGGCCAAAAGTTCAGCGATTCAACCCACCTACGACCGTAATACCCCCCAAAATCAACGAAGCGACGCGGCTCCGCCGCGCCCCTCACACTTTTCCCACACCCTCACAAACCCTCACACGCACCTCACACACCCTCCACACCATGCCATTCGAAGTCGAACAAAAATACCGCCTCCCCGACCCCGATGTCATTCTCGCTCTCCTCACCGCACTGGGAGCCGTCGCCCAACAAACCGTCACTCAGCTCGACACCTACTACGCCCACCCTGCGCGTGATTTTGCCACCACCGACGAAGCCCTGCGCATCCGCCGCGTCGGCAGCGCAGAGGTAGCAAAGAATTGCATCACCTACAAAGGCCCCAAGCTCGACGCGGCCACCAAAACTCGTCGCGAGATCGAACTGCCTCTCGCCGTCGGAGAGCAGTCGGTAACGCAATGGGACGAGCTGCTCGTAGCGCTCTCCTTTCGCCGCGTCGCCGAAGTCTCCAAAAGTCGGCAAATTTTTCATTTGCAGCGCGACGGGCAAACAATCGAGCTAGCGGTTGACAACGTGCAAGACGTGGGCGATTTCATCGAGCTAGAGATCGTCGTCGCCAATGAGGCTGAGATCGCCCCAGCCCAACAAAAAATCGCCACCCTAGCGAGCGAGCTTCAGCTCGAGGGTGCCCAGCGCCGAAGCTACCTCGAAATGTTGCTGGAGAATTGAACTTCCCCCGTTTTCGCTATTTTGCCATACTTCGCCCCGTTCTAAACGCAATAACAGTTCCAGGGCTGAGGGTTCGAGGATGCAAGTTTTTTTCTCCGTGGGAGAGCCGAGCGGCGATCTGCACGGTGCTAATCTCATCGAGGCGCTCAAACGGCGCAATCCCGATTGGGAATACGTCGGTTATGGCGGGCCGCGGATGGCCGCTGCCGGTTGCCAGTTGCACGCCGACCTGACGCAGCTCGCGGTGATGTGGGTGGCGCAAGTGCTTTGGAACATCCGCAAGTTTCTCAAGTTGCTTGCTGACGCCGATCAATTTTTTCAGCAGCAGCGGCCCGACTTAGTCGTGCTGATCGATTACCCTGGCTTTAATTGGTGGATTGCCCGCAAGGCGAAGGCGCAAGGTATTCCGGTCGTTTATTACGGTACTCCGCAGCTTTGGGCTTGGGCTGGCTGGCGCGTGAGCAAGATGCGCCGCTTTGTCGATCATGTGCTCTGCAAGTTGCCGTTTGAAGAGGCTTGGTTCCGTCAGCGCGGTTGTCAAGCGACCTTTGTGGGCCACCCTTATTTCGACGAACTCCGTTCGCGAAAGTTGGACCAAGCCTTTGTCGAGTCGCAATTGGCGTCTGAAGAACCCTTGGTGACGATCCTGCCCGGCTCGCGTACGCAAGAAGTAAAAAGCAACCTCGCACCGTTTCTTCAGACGGCCAAGCGGATCCAACGACAAGTGCCGAAGGTTCGATTTGCAATAGCCGTCTACAAATCCGCACAACTCGAACTCGTCAACGAATTGGTCGACCAAAGCGGTCTACCGGTCGAAATTCACGTCGACCGTACCGCCGAACTCATCCACGCCGCCCGCTGTTGCTTGGCTTGTTCGGGGTCGGTGTCGTTGGAACTGCTCTACCACACCAAGCCATCGGCGATTCTGTACCAGATCTCGAAATTCGGCTATTTCGTGCAATGGATGCTTCGCAAGATTCGCTACATCACGTTGGTGAACCTGCTGACCGCCGAGGATCCGTTTGCCGACCGTTCGGCAGGTATTTACGACCCCGACGACCCTCGCGACCAACATGTGCTGATGCCCGAGTATCTCACGTATGGCGATCGTACGACCGAGTTGGCCCAGCACGTCGTCGGATGGCTCACCGACGACACGCTCTACGCCAATGTTCAAGGAAAACTCAGCCAGCTCAAATCACAAGTCGCCCAAGGGGGCGCATCCGAGCGCGCCGCCGAGTACATTAGCACGATGGTCATTAGCACAAAGGTACTCCTCCACAACGCCTCCCATCCAAGAAGCGACGCTGCTTAGCAGCGAACCCGTAATCCGCAATGCTCGCCGAGCCACCACCCACCCAAGCTGATGTCCACTTTCGCGTTCTGGGCATACCGGTGCGCGTCCACCCTTTTTTCTGGATCATCACGCTAATCATCGGCATGCGTGGCGACTCGGCACCTCCTGCCGAAGTATTGTCCTGGATCGTGGCGGTATTCGTCTCGATTTTGATCCACGAACTAGGGCACGCCTTGGTGCAGCGCCGTTTCGGTGGCCAGCCTCGAATCGTGTTGCACGGGATGGGAGGATTGGAGGATTGGCAATCTGTGGCGATTGCGATCGTTCGACACGCTCGCAAATACTGATTTCGCTGGCTGGACCCGGTGCCGGTTTCGCGTTTGCGGTGATTCTAGCTGTATCCGTGATACTCACAGGGCATCACATGGGACTTTACTTCGAGCAAGGCGAACCGCCAGCCTTTGTGCCCAAAGGCATTAAGTTGCTTGGTGTATGGCTGCTGTGGGAAGCTTTTGCCTCGCCTCATGTTAACGAGATGTTGACGAACTTGTTTTTCACCAACATTCTCTGGGGTGTGGTGAATCTCTTACCCATTTACCCACTCGATGGTGGGCAGATCTCGCGTGAACTCTGCCAATTGCGACATCCGCGCGAAGGAATGATCCTTTCTTTGCGAATTTCGATGTTTGCG
>JAADGD010000295.1 GCA_013152515.1 Planctomycetota bacterium | reverse complement strand
CGCCAGATGGCGGCGTTGAGCGGAGTTCGCTCTTCGTTAGGCGAGCCCGGTTTGCCGACGCGCGAATGCGTAAAGACGCCGTGGCATCCGTAGAGCCATCCGTCGGGACCCCAAATAAAGGCGTTAAGCGTTTCGTGCGTGTCTTGGTAACCCCAGCCGTCGAGCAAGATTTCGGGCTCGCCGTCAGGGATGTCGTCGCCGTTGCGATCAGGAATAAACAGCAAGTAGGGAGCCGCGCCGACCCACACGCCGCCGAAGCCAACCTCTAAACCGCTGACGAGATTCAAACCTTCGGCAAAAACTTTGCGCGTATCGAAACGGCCGTCACCATCAGTATCTTCCAACACGAGAATCCGATCTTTGCCTTTTCCGTTGGCGGCGCGCCGTGGATATTCGTACGCCTCGGCGATCCAAACGCGTCCGCGATCGTCGAGTGTCATCGCAATCGGTTGTTTGACATCGGGTTCGCTGGCAAATACGGTCGCTGAAAAACCTTCAGGCAAGAGCATCGCCTCGACCGCCTGTTGGGCGGTGAGCCCGGCGTGAGGATATTCGTCGATCTCGAGGAGCTGAGGCGTCTTAATAGTCGCTTTGGCTTCCTTCTTTTTAGCAGGTGGGGGCGTCTTTTTCTTCGGGACTGCGGTAACGGGGCGGATCGATTTCGGTTGTGCTTTCTCCCACGCCTCGCGCTCCATCTCCTTCACACGATGGAGTAGCGCAAACGTCCCTTTCTTACTCCCGACCACCACGTCCAGCCACGAGTCGCCATTGAGATCGCTCACCATGACCTGTGTGCCGACGCCCGAGTTGCCATCAATGGGGTAGGGAATAAACCTTACCTTGCCCGCTTCGCGAACCGTCTTGAACCAATAACTCACCGCCGGGTCGTGTCCGCCGGGATCGCGTCCGCCGTGCGCCCAAAATCGTTTGCCGGTGACGATGTCGTCGATGCCATCGCGATCGATGTCGGCCATCTCGATGGCGTGCAGTTGAGAAAAGACGACGCCATAGTCGTTGTCGTCAGGCATGTCGCCCATGATTTGGTGGGCTTTGAAGCTGCGGACACCGTCGTCGACTTGGTTCTCAAACCAAACCAGTCCGTAGGCGTGCGCCGCTTGACTGGTGATGATATCGTTGTCGCCGTCTCCGTCGAGATCGTAGGCATACATTTGCGAGCCACCTGCTGCTGAGAAGGGCACCGCATGAAATGTCCATTCTGCATCGGTCAACGAAGCCGGTTGCTCCCACCATCCATTTTTTTCCAGCAGGTCTGTTCGGCCATCGCCGTTGACGTCCCCAATGCCCAAGCCGTGCGTATACTTTTGATATCCTAGGTCAGCCGAGATGGGGTGAAATTGCCAAGCCGTGGCTGGATCGTCGCTGGGGATTTCTGCATAGCCAAGCCGACCGCCGGTGTGGAACACCAGATCGGGTCTCCCATCACCGGTTAAATCCTGAAAAGTGGGCGATTCGTTATCGACCACCGCAAAGACCAAGTGACGTTGCCAATGGCCCGATTTGCCTTGCGGCCCCGATTTACCCTGGGGATTGGCGTACCAATACACGGCTTCGCCGGGGAAGCCGACAATTAGAATGTCTGGCCACGTGTCACCGTTGAAGTCGTAGCTAAAGGCCAAGAAGTTGCCAGCATAGCCCTTGATGTCGTACGGCTTCGCCTCGTAATACTCGTTTCGCTCAATGAAATCGGGCCCCGCATACCAGTACGGCCCCGAGATGATATCTGGTTGGCCATCTCGATTGATATCTGCAACAGTGGCTCCCTCGCTAAAAAACTGATCGGTCAATTGTAGCCGCTGAAACGAATGCAGTCGGTAAGGCTCCTCTGCGCGAAGTGCCGATGGCCTAGCGATTAACAGTACGAGGACAAAAAAACATCGTCGGGTAATCATGGGTTTGATGCTCTCTATGTATCAGTGCTTTGTATTGAAACGTATTGAAACGAAATTGTCCCCCGGCAGAGCCGGAGGCTAAGGGGAATCATTTTCCAGCAGCGCGGGGCTACGCTTGTGTAAACTCAGGCAGTTGAAGGATCGCTCCGCCGGCGACGGCCGACTCGTGCGCCAAAATTCCGACGCAGGTCCAGTTGGCGCTGGTCGCGGCATTGGGCCAAGGATCGCGGTCGGTGCGAAGTGCCTCGACAAATTCGTGTACCAAATGCGGATGCGAACCGCCGTGCCCGCCACCTTGGACGAAGGACAGATGGCCGGCGTCTTCGATCGATTGCGTAAATTTTTGAATCTCCGTCGGCAACCGGTGGGCGAAATCGGGGATCTCGACTTTTTCGGGAATCTCGGGCTCGGGACGTTTGGCAGTGTGCAAGACATGCGGTTCGCCCTCGACGAGCGTCCACTCGAACGATTTTTTTGTACCGTAAACATCAAAGCTTTCGCGATACTGCCGCGCAGTATCGTAAAGAAATCGCCAAACGTGCGCCGACACGTCGCTGTTGACGAGCTTGATATGACACGACTCGACGGCAAACCGGTTGCCGCTCTTCTCGCGGATGTCGTCGCGTACGTGGCCCGACCCAAAGCAAGAGACGTACTCCGCCCGATGATCCATCAAGCCAAGCACCGGGCTGACGACATGCGTGGCGTAGTGCATCGGGATCATGCTTTCCCAATACTCGGGCCAACCATCCATATCTTGCGGGTGCGAAGCTTGCAGATATTGAATCTTGCCGAACTCGCCTTGGTCGTAAAGTTCTTTGATGAACAAAAACTCGCGGCTGTAGACGACCGTTTCGGCCATCATGTATTTGAGACCGGTTTCGCTGACGAGCTGGCAGATTTTTTCGCACTCGGCCACCGTCGTCGCCATTGGCACGGTACACATCACATGTTTACCCGCTTCGAGCGCCGCGATGCTCATCCAGGCATGGTCGCCGATGGGGCTATTGATATGCACAAAATCAATGTCGTCGTCCGCCAACACGTCCTCAAATTTTGTGTACAGCCGTTCGATTCCGAGCGCCTCGCCCATCTTGGTGAGCTCCGCTTCGTTGCGCCGACAGATCGCCAAGACGTTGACGTGCGGGTGATGTTGGTAAATGGGCAAGAATTCTGCACCGAATCCCAATCCTACCAGAGCAGCGTTCAAAGGTTTTTGGTTGGTCATTTTTTAGTGGTAGTCCTACGAAAAAAAAGAGTGGACATGACACGAAGGTAGCGGTCCATTGTACAACCAACGTAGGACAGGCTTCTAGCCTGTCCGTGAAAAAAGAATGGACGAAAAGGACGGGACAAAAATAACGAACCGGCTAGAAAGAGTGCCAAGCAGATTGCTGCTGTGATACACGCTAACGACCAGCTCAAAAGTGTACCAAGAGACAAAATCCGTTCTAGGAAACGCCCAGAATCGTGCAGAAATGTACTCTAAGGTGCGTCGGACGTATTTCAGCACCTCGCGTCACCTGATAACCGCAGAGCATGTTCGGTAGTGGCCCTTTCATCAGGCGAATTCGGTTCTCTTTTCTACCCCTTGATTTCTTGCGATTAAACGGTGACCATGATTAAGGCGTAAATCATTCAAGCATACAGCACTGGGGCACAGTCGAGGGGACTTTCTAATGACGCCCGATGTGCGACCACTTATCACCAAGCTCACGCTAGCTCGTCGTCGCCGATTTCGCTTTGCCAAACTCCAATTACCTTTGAGATTGCGGCGGCTTTTGTCGAGATTGAATGCGCCGATAAAACCTAGGTTTAGCCTGCGAAACTTCTTCATTTTCACCACGCTGGTGATCTGCTTCTTTGGCTGGGTAGCCAAAGAACGGAATCAGTCAAAGTTTGAGCGGCAACTTGGTGCGAAGCTTCAAGAGCAAGGTAACCGGGTTCGATTTCTCGGTCTCTACCATTCGCTTGAGCTATCCAAAAGATTTATGCCGCAAGGTGAGTGGCGTGACCTAGCACGCCAGTTTTTAGGAGAAAGGATTTCGACGATTACATATGCCGGTTACCTGGAAAACTTGGTTCTTCAGGCATTTTAGTGGCTAATATCGGGAGGTAGTAGGTTGAGCTTGCCGCAGTAGAAGAGGATACGGGTGCGATAGTTTTCAA
>JAADGD010000122.1 GCA_013152515.1 Planctomycetota bacterium | reverse complement strand
GGGGGGTAACAAGTTCAGTACAAAACGAGTTCTACCCCAGAGCAACGGGCTTTCATCCCTATCTGCAAAGTCAGGAATTCAGCAGTTGAATGCTGATCGCAGGGCTCCAGGCGATGTAATTGGCTGCGGCTCGGACGGGGATATCGGGGTTGGATTTGAGTCGATGGATCGAGAGGGCGGCATTGTTGATTGGTTTGCGCATCGATCAAGTCGAGCGAGGTCTGTTTTCGCGGTTGCTGTCCCTCGGCTTCGCTCTGCTGGCAGCGCATGTCGCGAAGTTTGGTTGCGGCGATGCGGGTGAGACGGTCGAGCGCGAAGGTCGCACATTGCGTCACTCGGCACTCGCGACGGTATGTGTCGATCTTTGGGGAACTGAAGATCGAGCGATTCGTTTACGCTGTCCGACCCAAACAGAAAATCGAACATATTCCGGTCGATGAACAACTGGGGCTGCCTCAGGGCGAGTGTTCGTACGTCCTGGAAGACTGGTTGCAAAAGTTGTGCGTGAAAGATTCCTTTGACGAGGCCATATGCCTTTCAGGAAAATGGGCAGACGCTTCACGATTGGCTTGGGGTGCAGTTGAATGTTCGAATCGTCGCATGGCGCAGCACGCGGAGTCGTATCGCACGTCGCAACCGCCTCTTCCTGCGAAGGAAATCAGCTACTTGGAAAACAACCGCCAGCACATGCGTTACGACGAATACTTGGCTGCCGGTTATCCTATCGGAAGTGGGGTGATCGGAGGGCGATTGTCGTCACATGGTCAAAGATCGCATGGAACTGGGTGGCATGCGATGGACCGTCGAAGGTGCCCAGGCGATGCTTCACCTCCGTTCCATTAACCTCAACTCCGACGGGAAAGAATTTGACCAATACCGCATCCAACATGAGCAAAATACGCTATACGGGAAGGCTGCATAGGAGCGGGATGCGAGTTACACCCTTTTCATCCCGACAAGAAAACTAAATTATGGGCCGGGAAAATTCTGGGGCACGCGAAAAAGATGTTTTTTGCTTGGCATCGGCGCGACGAGATGACCGAAGCCGGTTTTCGCCGTTCGATGATCACGCAACGCGATAGTTTTTTGAAATGGTCTGAAAACTGCCTGATTCGACCGAGGCAGGCAATCTTGCTGCGCGGTTCGCGGTGATTCCATTTCGAGCGGAAGATTCAGCAGACGAAATCGAGTCGTATGATTTGTCACAGGACTATTTTCGGTTTATGTTCGAGTCAGGCGTCGAGCCAACCAACAATAATCATTCCGAGCAACAGATTCGCCATTGTGTGATTGGCCGCCGGCCCTTTTACTGGAAATACGGCGCAAGGAACGCGCAGCGTGGTGGGCCAGCGTTACCACGAACGGATGTGGACTGCCATCGCCACTTGTGGCAAGCAGGGACACAGCTTTTTTCACTTCCTGCACGACTCGATTGATGCCAAAATCAACGGACGTTCTGCACTCTCGCAGGTGACCAACCAGTCGTAAAGCCGTGAACGGTTACCATTTTTCTAGTGATTCGCCGGCACACTCAGGTGAGGGGTTGGTGCAGCCTTCGCAGACCGTTTTGCCTTGCGAGTCTTTCATGTTTGCCAACCCGCCGCAACTGCCTTTGAGGCGGCGGTTGCTGAGGATCACGCCAATCGCCATGCCCGTCAGCGCGAGGGCGAAGACGATTCCAGCGAAAAGAAATGTTTGCCACATGATCGATTACCTCAAGGGAATGACGAATGACGAATACAAGGCAAACCCCGACCATCAGGGAGCGGGAGTCAAGTGCAGCGAAAAATCATTCGGCTTTCGATGTCATTTCTTGGAACTTGGGCGTTGCTATTTCGACGATTTCCTTGCCCCGGCGAATCAAAAACAACGCGGCAACGTCGTGCTCCTTGCACCAATTATACCCGACCTCTTCGCCCATGACCAACAGCGCTGTCGCGAGAGCGTCGGCTTCTAGACAGGTCGGTGCGAGTAGCGTCACCGACCAGCCGCGATAAGGCAGAGGGCGGCCAGTTTTCGGATTGATAATGTGGCTGACTTTATTGTCGTCGATCACGCGGAAATTGCGATAGTCGCCCGAAGTTGCTAGCGATTGGTCCTGGAGTGCAATGATGCGATGAATACCGCGTCGCTTAGGGTCAGGGGCCTCAGTACCGATGCGCCACGGCTTGCCGTCCTGGCGGACGCCAGCAGCACGGACTTCGCCGCCAATTTCGATCATGTAATTTACGAGGCCATCAGCGGCAAGCAAATCAGCGACTGCATCGACAGCGTAGCCCTTGGCGATCGACGAGAGATCAACTTCCAAAGAATCAATCGTTTTGTATAACGCTGGTGGATCGAGCCTTACTTCTAGGTGTTCGCCACCAGTTAGAGATTTTGTTTTAGCGAGCAACTCTGCGGAAGGTGCGTTGACTCTCGCGCCGACCGAATGTCGTCCTGGGCCAAAATCCCACAACTTGACTAAAGGACCGACCGTCACGTCGGATGCGCCGTTGGTGAGTCGATAGAAATGCAAGGCACGTTCGGTGACAAAAGCCGTCTCTGCCGAAACAGCAAACCATTCGCCTGCGGGCGCCGCGTTGAATCGCGACAGCTCGGATTCTGGTCGATAGGTCGACATCTGCTGATTAATTTCGTCCAGCAGTTTGTCGACATCGGCTTGCAATGTTTCAGTTTTGATCGTGGGATCGTCGCTCCAGCATTTGATGCTGTAACGCGTACCCATCGTCGCACCAGAGAGTTCGACCGTACTAGAACTACCGGAAACGGTTGCCGAGCATCCCACCAGAAAGATTGCGGCCAAGAAAAGCAAAGTCGCAACAAGCTTTTGGGCCTTCATCTCGATCTACCCACCAAAGTCGTCATAGGCGATGTTTTCTTTTTCGACGCCCAGGTCATCGAGCATCTTGAACACGGCGGCGTTCATCATCGGCGGGCCGCAGATGTAGTATTCGACATCCTCGGGTGCTGCATGATCTTTCAGATAATTATCGAGCAACACCTGATGGATAAAGCCGGTGAGGCCATCCCAGTTGTCTTCGGGCTGAGGATCGGACAGGGCAATGTGAAACTTAAAATTCGGAAACTCTTTTTCGATCGCACGAAATTGATCGACATAGAACAGCTCGCGCAGGCTGCGCCCGCCGTACCAGTACGACACGGTGCGGCCAGTTTTGAGATTTTTGAACAGCTCAAAAATGTGGCTACGCAGCGGTGCCATCCCGGCACCGCCACCGATGTAGACCATCTCGGCGTCGGTGTCTTTGATAAAGAACTCGCCGTAAGGGCCAGAAATGGTGACTTCGTCGCCCGGCTTGCGACTGAAAATATACGAAGACATTTTTCCTGGTGGGGTATCCTCGGGAGCCCGTGGTGGTGGGCTGGCGACGCGGATGTTGAGCATAATAATACCCTTCTCGCCGGGGTAGTTGGCCATCGAATAAGCGCGCACGACCGGCTCGTCGACTTTGGAGACATACCGCCAAACATTAAACTTATCCCAGTCGCCGCGGTATTCTTCTTCGATATCAAAATCTTTGTAAACGGCAACGTGGGGCGGACACTCGATCTGAATGTAACCGCCTGCCTTGAAGCCGACATCTTCGCCTTCGGGTAGCTCGATGACAAACTCTTTGATAAAGGTCGCCACATTGTGATTCGATCGGACCTTACAAACCCACTTTTTCGTCTCAAAAGCTTCGGGCGGCACTTCGATGCGCATGTCTTGCTTGACGGCGACCTGGCAAGAGAGCCGACAGCCTTCGCGGGCTTCCTTTTTACTGATGAGCGCTTTCTCGGTCGGCAAAATATCACCGCCGCCAGAAAAGACTTTGACTTCGCATTGGCCACAGGTGCCGCCACCACCACACGCCGAAGAGACAAAGTACCTGCGTCGGACATCGCATTGAGCAGCTTGCCGCCGGCGGGGATCTCGAGCGTTTTTTGGCCGTTGACTTCGATCTTGACGTTGCCGCTAGCTACCAGCATTGACTTAGCAGCCAGAATGATCAGCACCAGCGCAAGCACCACCAAGGTAAACATGCCCACGCCAAGGATAATTGTCATTCCGCTCATGTTTTTGTCTTCGTTGCGTAGGTATTAGTTTTTTAAAAGTTGAACCGCTAATGAACGCTGATGAGCACTAATAGGGGAGAGGCGATTTTTTTGAAGGGGATTTCCGGGATTCCTTTTTTTGCAATTTCCCCCAATCTATTTTATTTGCGTTCATTAGTGTTTATCAGCGGTTCGTCTTTCTGAGCGTCAACCTTTTCTATTGCGGGTTTCTCCGCAGTCAGGGCACGTTCCTCCGAAAGATCAATCCCGCCGAAGGACATGAAAGCCAGGGACATCAATCCAACGGTCATAAAGGTGATTCCTAAGCCTTTCAGTCCATCGGGCACATCGCTGTACTTTAATTTTTCGCGGATACCGGCCAGCGCCGCGATCGCCAGCGCCCAGCCAAACCCCGAGCCAACGCCATAGACGACACTCTCCACAAAATTGTAATCGCGTTCTTGCATAAACAACGAGCCACCGAGGATGGCGCAGTTTACCGTGATCAATGGCAAAAAGATGCCCAAGGCGTTGTAGAGTGGTGGAAAAAATCGGTCGAGAGCCATCTCGAGAATTTGCACCATCGCGGCGATCGTGCCAATAAAGGTGATCAGCGAGAGGAATTCAAGATTGACCTGCGAATAGTCGCTGCCCAGCCAACGGGCGAGTGCTCCTTCTTTCAACAGATATTGCAGCAACAAGTTGTTCGCGGGGATCGTGATACCCATGATCAAAATGACTGCCAAACCGAGTCCCATCGCTGTCTTCACGTCTTTCGACACGGCCAGAAAAGTACACATGCCGAGGAAGAACGCGAGCGCCAAGTTTTCGATGAAAACGGCGTTCAAAAATATGTTGAAGTAGTGATTCATGCGGGGCTACCCATTTGCTTCCACTTGTTCAGGTTTCCAAGTACGCAGTGCCCAAATGATCAAGCCGATCAGAAAAAACGCACTCGGTGGCAACAGCATGAGGCCATTGGGCACATACCAACCGCCCTCGTTAAGGAGTGGTAGGATGCTGAAGCCAAATAACTTGCCCGAGCCGAGTAGTTCGCGGAAAAATCCGACGATAATCAAGATCAGGCTGTAGCCCAAAGCAGTGCCGACACCATCGATCGCGCTGATTAGCGGCGGGTTTTTCATGGCAAACGCTTCGGCGCGGCCCATTACGATGCAGTTGGTGATAATCAGTCCGACGAAGACACTCATCGTTTTGCTCGCGGTCGGGGCAAAAGCTTGCAGGAATTGATCGACTACGATCACCAACGAGGAAATGATCGTCATCTGCACGATGATGCGAATGCTACTGGGAATGTAATGCCGAATCGCGCTAACAGCCGCACTGGAAAAACCGAGCACCACGATGACAGAAATCGCCATGATGACAGAGGTTTCGAGCTTGGTCGTCACCGCCAGCGCTGAACAAATGCCGAGCACCTGTAGGGCGATCGGATTGTTGTTGAACAGTGGGTTCAGCAGAGCTTCTTTTTGTTTGGTATCTGCCATTGAGGTCTCGTTTATTGTTGGGCTCGTTGTTTTTCGAGAAACTTGCCAAAACCATCCGGTCCGACCCAGTACTGCACCATATTCGACACACCGCGCGAGGTAATCGTCGCCCCCGATAGGCCATCAACTTGGTGCGCTGCCTGCGCAGAGTTGGGGTCGACCGTCCCCTTGACCACCCGGAAGTCCACCTTCCCTTGATCGTCAAAGACCTGTTTTTCGGCCCATTTTGCTTTCCAGCGAGGATTGTCCACTTCGCCACCTAAGCCGGGCGTCTCTTTGTGTTCGTAAAACGTAATACCACCAACCGTGCGGACATCACCTTGCAACGCGAGGAAACCGTAGAGCGTTGACCAGAGGCCTTTTCCGTAGATCGGCAGCACGAACTGCTCTATTTTATTACCCTTCAAAATTTGGTAGACATAGGCGTACTTCTCACGACGAGAAATTCCAAACGTCGGTCCGCCCTTTGCATGGACACGCTGACTAAGCTTTGGGTTCTTAGCCGCTTTTTTGGAATCGTACGAGGCCAAATCGATGCCTGCGGCTTCGGCTTTTGCTTCTGAATCGATTGCCTCACCTGTACTGAGGTCGATCAGCACACGCTTCACTTTTGTCTCGTCGTTAAACATCTCCACAATTTCTTCCGACGACATACTGTCGACGTCGACCCCGGCGGCAAGCAAGACGTTGCGTTGCAGGTCAAGCTTTTTGTTCGCCTCTTGCAGCGGCCGCAGTAGGACCGCAGCGCTCGATACCAACAGTGAACAAACGACGCACAACACGACCGAGACCAGCAGTGTTCCTTTGATCGTATTAGGATTCATAGCGAGCCACCCTTCGCTTGATATTTGCTTGGATGACAAAATAATCGATTAACGGTGCCATTACGTTGCCGAACAAGATCGCCAGCATGATCCCTTCGGGGTAGGCGGGGTTGATCGTCCGTACGAGGACGGTCATCGCGCCGATGAGGATTCCGTAAATCCAGCGTCCCTCGTTCGTCATCGCTGCCGAAACCGGATCGGTCGCCATAAAGACGGTGCCGAATGCAAAACCGCCGATCACCAAGTGCCAACAAGGCGGGAGATACATCATCGGGTTGTCGCTACCGCCGCTCGTTAGATAGAGCAAGGTTCCCAAGCCCAAGGCCCCAACGACACAGCCAGCCATAATCCGCCACGAGCCGACACCGGCGGCGATCAAAATGGCAGCACCAAACAGGCAAGCAAACGTCGAGGTCTCGCCCATCGATCCCTGCGTAAACCCCCAGAAGCAATCCCACCAACTCAGGTCGGTCAAGGCATGAACCGAGGCGTTCGCAGGATCACTATTCGCGGCAGCCATCGCGCCTAGCGGTGTCGGGCCGGTGATCCCATCGGCAGCCGCCCACACGCCTTCGCCCCAACGATTGGTCTCACTAGAGATTTCTGACGAGTAAGCAAAATACAAAAAAGCCCGCGCAGTCAGCGCCGGATTGAGGAAATTTTTGCCCGTGCCGCCAAAAATCTCTTTGCCGATCACCACACCGAACGAAATGCCAATCGCGACCTGCCACAGCGGAATCGTCGGCGGCAAAATGAGCGGAAAAAGCATCCCCGTTACCAAAAAGCCTTCGTTGATCTCGTGCCCGCGAACCATCGCGAACAACCCTTCCCACAAGCCACCGACCGTCATCGTGACGAGATAGACGGGTAGGAAATACAAGGCACCGAGAAACAGGTTGTCGAAGAAACTATTCGGATCGTGGCCTCTGCCAAACGCACTCAGGATCGGCTCTCGCCACGTGTCGAGTTGCGTGCCTAGGCCGTTAGCAACCGCGTAATTTGCCTGATAGCCGGTGTTGTACAGTGCCATGCAGATGCAGGGCAGCAAAGCCACTACGACCAGCGACATCATCCGCTTGAGATTCATCCCGTCGCGAACGTGCGAAGCTGTGATTGTGGTGTCGCTCGGAGTGTACAGAAAGGTATCGATCGCCTCGTACAAAGGATAAAGCTTTTCCAGCTTTCCGCCCTTGTCGAACGTAGGGTGCAGTCGATCTAAAAATTTCCGTAACACTTGTGTCTTTCTCTTCTGGAAATAAACGCAGAGTTCGCTGAGACGCGGAGGGCCGCAGGGAATCGTTTGGCGAATTCAATCTTTTCAGTGATTTTTATGCATATGTCCGGATTCCTTTTCTGTCCTGGAAGGACTTTCGATAATAGCCCAGTGATTTATCACTGGGTACCTGAGTAAGAAGTCGATGAGTCCTGGAGGGACGACTGATATCTTTGCCGTTGCAGGTGAGGGGTGCGATTCAGTCGTCCCTCCAGGACTAGGTGATTCTTCATGTTCGTTTCCCAGCGATAAATCACTGGGCTATTATCAAAAGTCCCTGCCGGGACAGTTAGTCGCTTTTATCTTCTCTGC
>JAADGD010000274.1 GCA_013152515.1 Planctomycetota bacterium | reverse complement strand
CCGTAAATTTGTCAGCCCTCTCGCCAACGTTGATCGAATCAGAACTGTTCGGCCACTGCCGTGGAGCATTTACAGGGGCGCTGGCAGATCGGCCTGGGTGGCTGGAAGGTTGTCCGTCGCATGGGGCCGTTTTTCTGGACGAAATCGGCGAGCTTGACCCGACGCTGCAAGTCAAACTGCTACGCGTCGTACAAGATGGTAGCTACTCGCGCATTTGCGAGGCTCGGCAACGGCAATTTAGTGGCAAACTGGTGGCCGCAACGCACCGTGACTTGACCGAAGCAATGCGCGACGGAAGATTTCGAGAAGATTTGTACTACCGGCTTTGCTCTGATCAAATCCGTACGCCAGCGCTGCGCGAGCAGTTGGACGATCGGCCTGAGGCGCTGCGAGGATTGATTTCGTTCCTCGCTCACGGACTGCTCGGCAATGAGGCAAAGGAACTAACCGACGAAGTGGAAGCTTGGATATTGACGCACATCGGCACCGATTACCGTTGGCCTGGAAATTTTCGCGAACTGGAACAATGTGTTCGTAACGTACTCGTGCGCCAAAAATATGAGCCGCAACGGCAGGCAAAACCGCAAGAGATGGGGTCTGGAACGGCCGACTGGCTGCGAGAGGCCGAGCAGGGCACGCTCACTTTTGCCGAACTGCTGAGCTACTGCACAGCAGTCTACGCCAAGGTGGGCAGCTATCAGCAGACGGCCGAAGTCCTCGGCCTCGATCGCCGGACCGTGCGAAGTAAGATGGATCGTGAATTATTGAAAACTTTGCCGTCTCGCCAGAATCGGTGAGTGCATTCTGGTTCGGTTACGACTTACGTCTGGGTGTCCTTCCAGGAGGCCCTTCGATTAACAATGTCACTGAGCCGTTATCCATGCTTGGGAGTGCTGTTTCATGCGTTCTTTCTGCTTATTTTCCTTGAGTCTTGTGGCGCTGCTGGTGAGCTGCTGTCTGTCCGCTACAACTGTCGCCCAAGGCGACTCGGGCTTCAAATATATCGAAGTCCAAGTCGTCGGACCCGACGGAAAGCCGCTGGCCGATGTGGCGGTCGACGTAAAGATCGATGAGATGGAATTCCCGATGCCGACCGACGAGGAAGGAAAAATCTCGCTGAATGCTCCTAGTGGTGCGAAGAGTCGGTTGCAACTGAGCGTAAAACACGCCGACTTCGCCGCTGTCTCGGCGAGTTGGCAAGGAGGCGAGTCGTTTCCCAAAGAATTTTCCATTTCGCTGGAAAAGGGCGAGCCGATTGGTGGAGTGGTTCTCGACGAGCAGGGAGAGCCGATCGAAGGGGTGAAAATCGAGATGCGAGAGAGTGGCAAGGCAGAGACCAACGGAGAACTGCAACCGTTGCTGCGCGGACATTTGGCGACAACTGACGTCAATGGGCAATGGCAGGTCATGACGAAAGCGAAGAACGAGCTTCAGTTGCTCTTGAAACCGAGTCACGAAGAGTACATCAACAACGCTTCCTTCGGTAGTCCTGCCAATTGGGAGCAACTGAAAAATCTAGAACATAAGTTGGTGTTGAAAAAAGGGATCGCAGCTCAAGGTCGAGTGACCGATCCGGAGGGCGAGGCGATTGCAGGGGCGTTGGTTTTTTTGGGGCAACACCGATGGGGAAAGAATAAGAAAGAAACGATTACGGATGAAGAAGGTAATTTTCGCTTGAACAATGTGTCTCCGAGTAACGGACTCCTAACGGTAGCCGCAGAGGGCTGGTCGCCGCAATTTCGCACGATCCAAATTCAACGCGAAATGCCATCGATCGATTTTCAGTTGCAGCCGGGCAAGTCGATTCGCATTCTGGTGACTGATCCTGACGGCGAGCCGCTCGGTGGCGCCGGAGTTGCTGTCGAAAATTGGCGGGGAAAGCAAACCTTGCCGCAGGAGCTTTATCGTGGAGAAACCGATGCCGACGGGATTTGGCAATCGGAGAGTATGCCAGCCGATGAAGTCGTGTTTAGTGTGTTCGTGCGGGGGCACATGTCGTCGCGTAACAACAAGCTGGTCGCGAGCAACCAGCCGCACACGATTGTTTTGCCGTGGCCACTTATCGTTTCAGGCAAAGTTGTCGAGGCCGAGTCGGGCTTGCCGCTCGAAAAATTCGACGTGGTGCAAGGCATCGACTGGGGGAATCGGAACCAGCAAATACATTGGGAACGCTACAACACCAAGCCGGGCGCAAACGGAAAGTATCGTATGGAGTTTACCGAACCGCGTGCGGGGCACTATGTGCGGATCGAAGCCGAAGGTTATCGTCCCGAAGTTTCACGCGTGATCCGCGATGACGAAGGCGAGGTGACGGTCAATTTTAAGCTGGAAGAAGGTTCCGGACCAAGCGGCATCATCAGAACCCCAGATGGCCAGCTTGCCGAGGGCGTTGAGTTGCTGGTTGCCACGCCCGAGGAACAAGTTGCGGTTTACAACGGACATGCCCAACAACATGAAGGACGACCGACTACCAAAACCGATGAGCAAGGCAGGTATCAATTACCCTTTTTTGAAACCAACAACATCAAAGTGGTCTGCCGTCACGAAACCGGGTACGCGCAGCTCTCCGGCAAGCAGCTCGAAGCAACACCCAACATCACGTTGCACGCCTGGGCCGCTGTTGAAGGTACGGTTCAAGTGGGCGACCAACCGCTAGCGAACGAGTCGGTGCAGCTTTACTTCAATCAACGCTATGAACAAGGTGCACCGCAGGTGCATTGGAGTTACACAGCCAAAACCGACTCGGAGGGGAAATTCAAATTTGAACGTGTGCAGGGCCGTGAGGCGATCGTCGGACGTAACGTAAGATTTGGCGATATGGGCCAGGGCGGATTTATGTCGTCGCACTCGCATACCGTGCCGGTTCCGTTAATTCCTGGACAAGTTGCCAAAGTGCAGATTGGCGGTACGGGTTGGTCGATCAAAGGCCAGATACTAATCCCCAAAAACTACGGCGCAAACGTATCGTGGAATATGGGCTCGGTGCAAATTTACGAACAGAATGTAAGCGTCAATACGGGCGGATTCTTTCAAGCATTGGGGCGAGCGATTGCTGGTGGCGGCAGGCCGAACACATCTCAAAAACCTACCTTTCGGCGCAGTTACGCGTCGGCAATTGATGCCGAAGGTGGTTTTGCGATAACCGACGTTTTGCCTGGGCAGTACCAGATGACCATTCAATTGCACGCCGCGCCGGTGAGTGGCCGACCTAATTGGCAACCGATCGGCAGGCTTCATCAGCAGATCACCGTGCCGGAAGCGAAGGACGACGAAAAAGACCAAAATCCTCACGACTTGGGCGAGTTCACCTTGAAGATGACCAAGCCCACGCCGCCGAACTAATACCGGCACGATACAACTCACCGCCGGTAGGCTGATGTTTCGGCCCGCAAAGCTCGTCGACTTCCGAAGCCATCACGTCACAAATCATCGTGAGAACGAACCGCAAAGAGGGCTCCGAAAGACTCCTCGCCTTTGACCGTTGAAAACAGACTTTCCTACGCCCTATCGAACATATCGAGCGGCCAATTGCAGCAAGGATTTTTGGCCAGGTCTGTAGAGGCGACAAATCGGGACGCAAAGAAAAGGAGTCTCACGCAAAGACGCAGAGGAAACGCCGACGGGATTGACAGGATTTACTGGATGACAATGCGTGTGTGTCGGTAGCAAGTCGCTACCGGAAGAATTTAGGTAGTGGAAAAACCCAGCGCGGCCTGTGGCCGCAACCAAAGTCCCCCTCCCTTTTTTAGAGAGGGGTTAGGGGAGGGTTTTGAACTTAGTAACAGCGTCGACCCCTCCCCTAGCCCCTCCCCACAAGGTTGCCATCACCGTCTACTCATAGGCTAAGTCACTCCTGGCAACCTTGTGGGGAGGGGGACTTACCGAAAGAACATGCGTACGCTGCGCAAACTTTTACCGTTAGTAACACGAAAGGAATCACCGCCGACAGAGCCAACTCATCCTACGGACTAGCGCCGGGCGATGAAGCCGACGCGGGTTAGCGGGTGGTAGGATGGTGCCGCTAGGCCCATCGCATCGAAGGGTTCAAAGCCAACCGAATCGATGGGCCGCCGCTTCGCTTTGGCCCATCCTACGGACTGTTAGGCGGCGCCTTCTGAAGTTGCCGAATTACCGGTTGGACGTCGAAGGTGGCCTCCGAGATGGGTCGCCATACCTTACGCCATTGGTTCGTATCACCTGAGTCCCGACACCAGTCGACCAGCGTGCCAGACGAATTGTAGATGTATGCAGGCCTTGCCGATGGAAAGGCCAAACGAGGCATTTTTCCGTTTGGAAAGCCGGATAGCTCAAAGTAACTTTGCGGGTCCCCTTTTCGCTTCACGTGAGTTATAAACTTCGGCATGCCGAAGCGGGCCAAGTGGTCATCGATGGTGCGAACTTCCTTTGGAGAAACGGAGTGCGTGTACTGCCATTCACCCGCGAGCAGCAGTAGAGGCACGCTGAGCACGAGCATGAGCGGTAACCAACGCCAAATTATCCGGAGAACGCGTTCAGACATAGTCGCTCACACTCAACCTCCAATGCCCCCCACTCATAATGTTGGTTCGCAGGAAGCATACTTGCCAGGTCCATTAGATGCTAATTAGTGTCGGGGTGAAAAACCGACGCAGAGTCGGTGCCCAACAATCAGTCCGTAGACAAAATGGATGGACCAGCCCTTTCGTTTGTGGCTCTGTCGTGAGTGAGGTGTACAACACGCTCAAAGATAACCCACGGTTTTGCGCTAGGGCTGGTCCATCCATTTTGT
>JAADGD010000278.1 GCA_013152515.1 Planctomycetota bacterium | reverse complement strand
GCTAGGCAAACGTAGGGGCCTTTGGCCCGAACTCCAACGCCTGCGGTGAGACCAAAAGTCACTCAAAAAATGCTTCACAGCATTGCCCTTTGGGGCGGAAAAATAGAATCCTACGGCCCTTGCGGCGGCTCAACATAATCATTTCGCCGGCCAACGCGGACATGCTTGGTGATCATTTGACGATCACGGAAAATAGTCAGCTCGACGCGGAGACCGATTTCTGTTCGTTTGACGAGATTGATCAGATGTTGGTCGTTTTGAATCTGTAAGCCATCGAAACTGAGAATCACATCGTTGACTTGTAGACCGGCTTCGGTGGCTGGCGCGTTGTCCGTGAGGCCGCTGATGCGCGTGCCGCGCAGCTCGTTCAGGCCTACATAGCGTGCCGTTGAAGAGTCGAAATCGTCATCAAGCCTCACGCCCAAAAAACCGCCTTCGACCACGCCGGTTTCGATCAATTGCCGCATGATTCGCACGGCGATGTTGATCGGAATCGAAAAACCGATGCCTTCGTTGCCGCCCGAGTTGCTGGCAATGGCGGTGTTCAGGCCGATCACCTCGCCACGCAGATTGACCAGCGGTCCGCCGCTGTTGCCGGGGTTGATCGCGGCGTCGGTTTGTAGGAATTTTTGGTAGACGACTTCGCCTTCGCCAAGATCGAGATTCGAGCGGCCTTTGGCGCTGATAATGCCGCGGGTCACGCTACGACGGAGATTGAACGGGCTGCCGAATGCCATGACGATTTCGCCGATTTCGGCTGTGTCGCTGTTACCGATGCGGGCGGGGATCAGGTTCTTGGCTTCGACGCGCATCACCGCGACGTCGGTTTCGGTATCGCTCCAAATTTTGGTTGGATGCAGTTGACGCCCGTCGTAAATCTCTAGCCGAATAAGATCTTCTTGCGAATGTTTGATGACGTGCCGGTTGGTGAGGACATAGTCTTTGCCTCGAAACCGAACCAGAACCGCCGAGCCTGCTTCTTCGATATCGCGTCGGAAACGGTACTGCGGCAGTGGTGTTGCTTCGACGTGGACGACCGACGGGGCGACGAGCTTCGCGACACGTTTGTAGATGCCCAACTCTCGGCTGAGTGCATCGACGTCGCGCGAAAGCTCAGCAAATTTCTGCTCGCGATCATTCGCCACGATGACGTCGACAGAGGGGTCGACAGCATCAGCCTGCTGGGCATGCAGAGCAGGGCTTGTTGCTATTGCGAGCCATGCCGCCAGCGTGAGGAAAATGGAAAGAGCTTGATAGGCGCACACGCGAATCCACTGATGCATCATGAACTCCTTCGCTACTTGCGCATTGGTTTGCATGAAAAATGAATGTAGCCTCCGGCTCTGCCGGGGGATTCGACCTGAGCTTCACAAGGAGACTCAGCGCCATCCACCGGCAGAGCCGGAGGCTACAAAGCATTTTCAATAAATGCGTTACAATAAAACGATACTAAACTTCGCTATCGCTGAACGACACGTCGGTGTCGAGCATCATATTCAGGTCGGCGACCGATCCGCCACTCGTTTCGACGGCCCGTTGGCAATCGATGCAGGTCATCGCGTAGGGCAGGGCGTTCAAGCGAGCCAGCGGGATTTTGTTGTTGCAGACTTCGCATTGGCCATAGGTGCCTGCGCTGATACGCTCGATCGCCGTGTCGATTAGCACAAGTTCACGACTTTCGACTTCGGCCAGTTTCGAGCTGATTTCATCCTGCGCGGCATCGAGCGCCGCATCCACCACATCGCCGCCGGTCTGTTCGGGTAGCGCCCTCAGCAGGCTGAGGTCGCCAGCGAGCGCTTGTCGCAGGGCGTCCCGCCGGTTAATGAGTAGAGCGCGTAGTTTAACGATCGAATCTTTGCGTGCCATAATGTGCCACCTTACCGATTGGCCGCGATGGCCTAGTGTGTCTTCCGTGGGGTTGCCTCTGGGTGTTAGGGGAGACTATCGCGGTTGCCTGAGCTTCTCTGTTCGCACCTGACCGAGGGATGTTCCAACACCCCGAAAAGTCTTGTGCCCGTGTCGCAATTGCCTGTTCCTTTCGAGAAATCTCTGGAGGGCAGGCACCGTAACTATAGTACGCATCGTCCCGCAAAAAGGTTGCGAAAGGTATTTCTCTCGCTTTTCTTTCTCGCTGAGTGTCGGGTGATACTGCTAAGTCTTTATATGACAGTTGTTTACGTACATTATTGTGCCAGGATCTCAGGGACTCGAAATTGCCCATTCGAGGTCAATCGAGTTGGACAACCCCTTCTTCTCCCGGAACCGTTCACGCGAGGGAAAAAATTAGCCACGGATGAACACAGATAAACGCGGATTTTTGGGAGGGAGACGGAGTTTTTTCACTATTTCTCCCCTATTTTCTTTTCGGCAATCGAATTCGGCTAATAAATCCTTTCCTCATCTGTGTTTATCCGTGTTTATCTGTGGCTTTTCCTTTTTTCTTCTTTCAGCGCCGTGAACGGTTACCTTCTCCCTTCCAAATGCCTGCTTGCTGGGGAAGCTTGGGAAACGCCCTATTCGATCATCGGCCAATTGTGCGAAATCGTCGAAGGTTTCTTCCTATAATCCGCAAATTGCGTATTTCCTGCATGTGAGTTGGCAAAATGAGGGGCGGGCCAGATTCTGTGACCTACGTTTTTGTACGGTAGAAAACCTGCACTAGGGGCAGGCTCCGTCGATATATTGGCCCCCAGTCTCAGAATCTAAAGCGCAACCCAAGAACAGCTATGACTACACTGACCAGCAACGAACCTGTCTCGACACTCACGACCAGCACTGCCTCGCTGCGCATTGTGCAGCCCAACGTGGACGATCGGACGGTACCTCTACCCATTGGCAAATGCACCGTTGGTTCTAGTGATCGATGCCAAGTGCATCTTACGGATGCGCAGGTGCGACCGCTACATTGCTTGATTGTTCACGAGGCGAGTGGAACCTTGGTCACGCGCTGGGCACCCGGCGCACTGCTCAACGATCAAGACTTCGCCACGGCGCCGTTTCAAGCGGGCGACTGTTTGCGGATCGGTGAGGTGCAAATGGTGCTCGTTGCCGAGGCGAGCGAATCGTGCGAATCCCAACAGCAGCCAGAGCCACTGTCGCATTCGGTTGCGAGCAACGCGTTTGCTATGCCTGCGCCTACGACGACAAAATCAGCATCGGTAGATCCAGGTACCGCTTTTCAGCCGACGACTACGCCAGTCGCGGAGGTTGCTCACTCCTTGGAACACCACACTCAGGAACACCAAGAAACCGAACGACTTGTCGGTCGATTGAAAGTGGCAAACGAAAGTGCACGAAAGCGTTGTCGAAAGCTAGTGGGATTGCTTCGGGCCCAACGCACCGAGGCGAGTGACTTCGATCAGAGAATCGACGAATTGCAGCAGCAATTGAGTGCAGCACTCGAAGAACGCGAGCAGATTTTCTCGCAACTTTCGAACCTTCAAGGAAAAGCGGGCGAGCGTGAGAGCCAATCGTCCGAGGAGATCGACCGCCTGATTACCGAATTGAGCGCCGCTTACGAAAAAGCGAGTGTCTCGGAAGCCGGGCTGGCCGAAAATATCCAGCAAGTCGAGCAGTTCCAAACGGAGCTCGCTTCGCTGCAAGGGCAACG
This sequence comes from Planctomycetota bacterium, assembly GCA_013152515.1. Taxonomy (GTDB): domain Bacteria; phylum Planctomycetota; class Planctomycetia; order Pirellulales; family Lacipirellulaceae; genus Bythopirellula. The sequence goes on along the minus strand of JAADGD010000278.1, from coordinate 526 downwards.
TGAGCAGTGGGAGCAAATCCGTTCCTCGGGAGAACTGCAACGGACCAAGTTGTCCCAGGCATTGGCCGATCGTGAACAGGCGATTGAAACGTTGCAGACCGAGCTCGGACAGACACGCGAAGCGGCGAGCCATGCCGAAACGAGCCGCGTAGAACAGACCGCCTTGTTAGAAACTGTGCAAGTAGAACTTGAGCAGTTGCAGTCCGAGCGTGCGCAACTCCTAGCGAACCAAGAAGCGTCTCGACGCTGTCAGCTTGAGGCGGAGCAATTGCAGGCCGATAGCGAGCAGAATTTGGCCGTTTTTCAATTGGAGCTAGAAAAATTCCAGATCACCAGTCGGAAGACGGAACAAGAGTTGGGTGAGAGCAGAGCCGCATGGGAAAAGCTGCAAGCGGAATTTGCCCCGCTCGTTGAAGAGCGAGATCAGTTGGTCACTAGGCGAACCGAGTATCAGCTCCGCGAGCAGGGTTGGGAGCATGAACTGGCCAGTCGCGACAGCCAGATTCAGGAACTGTCGGACGAAATC
>JAADGD010000133.1 GCA_013152515.1 Planctomycetota bacterium | reverse complement strand
TCGACTACGTGGCGGGCTATTGTGTGATGAACGACATCTCGGAGCGTTCGTACCAAAAAGAACGTGCCGGCCAATGGACCAAAGGAAAAAGCTGCGATACGTTTGCGCCGCTAGGGCCTTGGCTCGTCACGCGCGACGAAGTAGCCGATCCGCAGAATCTCAGGCTGTGGCAGGAAGTCGACGGTCATCGTTTCCAAGAGAGCTCGACGAAGGAAATGATTTTCGGCGTGCCCAAGCTCATCAGTTATCTCAGCGAGTTTATGTCGCTCTACCCCGGCGACATTATTTCGACAGGCACCCCGCCCGGTGTCGGCTTGGGTCAAAAGCCGCCTGTGTTCCTGCGTCCGAGTCAGACGTTGCGTCTGGGGGTCGAAGGTTTGGGCGAGCAACAGCTACGGACGATCGCGTCGGATTGATTGTGTTTGCCAAAACCTATTCGTTGTCGTCCGAGAGAATGGGATTTGTAAACTGAAAACCAAAAAGGAGGAGAACCACGAAAAAGACGAAATACACGAAGAAATGTTCGAACCAAGTCGAAAGAAATCAGGCGAAAAATCGGGCTGAGGTATTCGCATCCCTCTTTTCTTTCGCGTATTTTGCGTATTTCATGGTTCTCTTCTTTCGCCATTGGGTACGATAGTAGTACGAGTCTTTTCTCTCCACCGGTTACGTCCTGACCTTGGAAATGTGCAATGCCAATTGATCCCGAAGGTTCTGTGACACTGTGGATAGCCAATTTGCAGGTGGGGCAGGCCAATCAAGCAGAGCATGACTTGTGGGATCGCTATTTCCGGCGGTTGGTCGCGCTAGCACGGATGAAGCTCGGCGATGCGCCGCGAATTGCCGAGGACGAAGAAGACGTCGCGGTCAGTGCGCTCCGGAGTTTTTATTCGGGCGTAGCTGCCGGTCGGTTTCCAAATTTGGAAGATCGGCATAATCTCTGGGCGCTGCTGGCAAAAATCACTGCCTGCAAAGCGATCAATCAACGCAATCGACAGTTAGCCCAAAAACGGGGCGGCGGACGGGTGCTGTCCGAGGCGCAAATCGCGCAGCCGAGCTCGATGAACGAGCGGCAGTTGGCCGAGTTTGTCGAAGATGGCTTGACGCCCGATTTCGTCGCGGCGATCAACGAACAATGCGAAGCCTTGATGAATCGCCTGTCCGACGACAAGCTGCGATTGATCGCCCACCGCAAACTGGAAGGCTACACCAACGAAGAAATCGCCCAAGAACTGGGCGTCGTCGAACGCACGGTCGAACGCAAGTTGGCTCTGATCCGAAGCACATGGATGCCAGAGTTGGCCGATAGCGGTTCGGAATAAAGTAACCGTTCACGAGCCAACAATCCTCTTACGACGACATCAGATATAGGAGCCGCTGATGGACGCAGATGTGAAACCTGAGTTCAAATATCTGCGTTTATCTGCGTTCATCAGCGGCTTTTTCTTTTTTTCCGTGACGGTTACGGAATAAAAACCTCCGAAATCGGGTTTGCTCACATAAAAACCTGTCGGGTACTCGACCGGAAAACTGATTACCCTTTTGACAAGCTGACGCGGCGGGTGAAGCACCAGTTGCAGAGCGAGAAAAAACAGAAGAGCGAAAGCGTGGAGGGCTCAGGCACGACGCGTGTCGCTTGGAGTGGCGAAGTCATAGTGATGATCGCGTCGGGGTCGTCCATTGCGAGCGTGACTTCGCGGTCGGTTGTGGCGTTGTAGATCGGTTCGTCGATGCCATCGATCGTGTCGGCTCCGAAGCGGACCGAGGTCAGCGACGCCGATTCAAAAGCGGATACCGACCCGAGGTTGTCTTGCCAAAGGGTGTAATCGGCTGCGTCGACGCGAGCATTGCCATTGCCATCGGGCCAGAGATTTGTCGTCGAAGAAAAGTTCGTCTGCACTTCATTAAAATCATCCGTATCAACAATGCCGTTGAGATCATAGTCGCCTGGGACCAGAGATTCGTGGTTGATGCCATGTTCGCCAATTTGCAAATAGACCGAAGTCTCCGGACCGCCAACGATGGCGTTGTAGTCGACGGTGGCAATCAGCCAGGCAGGCAGGCCATCGCCGGCGAGTGTGCAGCCCGTCTCGGCGCCGACACATTGATCGCCGACTCCTTTGACGCTGGCCGAGGATGCCGAGATCGAAAAGCCTTGCAGCAGCTCGATCGAATCGGCTTGGCCGAGCGTGTCGACTTGGAAAAACGTTTCCTCCGACTCAAGCGCCGGAGACGACGTAGCGTCGCTTGTGTATTCGTAACGCTGAATCCCACCGCCAACATCGTTGACCATAGTAATCGAGTTATCGATAAAATCGATGCCAGCTTGCAGAGTGACCAGATTCAACGAGATATTACGAAGTTTTTTGCCCGTTTCCGGTCTGCCCCAAATGTAGAGCGTACCGACTGTACCTTCTTCGATATTGATATTAGTGGCGATGTTCGGCCCGGCAGGCGAAACGCCGTCCTCGGAAAGCCAAAAGTGGGCGGGGGCAGCCAAGCACTCCTGCGACAACTGTGCAAGACCCGCGCTTAGCACAACAGCAAGAAACCAAGCAGATCGCGAATGATGCATAAAAGCCCTACCGAATTGTCTCGAACCTGAGCAACCCCCAAACCCCTAGCAGCTTCAATCTAGTCTGAAATCCGTAAATAGTCCAACACTTTGCCTCGCCGCCCAGGAGAATTGCAAAGTCGCTTTGGATAGAGTGAACCGCCAAGCGACTGCGTTAGAGGTCAAGATCGCCAAGAAAAACCCCCTAGAACAATGTCCCTTGCCAGCATTTCCTTGGCGCTCTTGGCGTCCTTGGCGGTTAAAAAACGCGACTTTGCAGTCCTTCTGCTTCGCCGCCCGATTTTGCAGAATAGCAATGGGGAAAAAATGCTTGACCTACCGAGTGATCGGAGTCAGCTTAGTAGAGTGTGTCGTCCTGTGCCTGCAGTACCCCGCCCTGGGGGAGAACGTGATGAAACTTGTTCGGAAATTACAACTTGGCCTTCTGATACTGGTGATTTTGCCTAGTACGGTGTCTGCCCAGTCGGTGATTTTTCAAGAAAATTTCGACCAATTGCCGCTTCGTCCGCCAGTGGACGAGGATAGTGGCATTACGAAGGCATTCACGCATATACCCCCTGTGAATTGGCGCATTGACTCGAGCGGTGTTCCCGGTGTTCAAAATTCGAGCATTGGCGTCACGGAATGGGAAGGTTGGTCGTTTGCCAATAAGGATTTTTGGATCGAAGTCTCTAATGATCAATTTCGCAGCCAATTTACGCGAGGTCAGGGCACCGTGGCGGTGGCCGACCCCGACGAGTGGAACGATCTGGGCGATCCGGCGAATAATGTTGGTTTTTTTAATGCCTTCCTGGAAACGCCCGTCTTTAACATTGCTACCGTTCTCAGCACGGGTGATCGGCTCCAGTTTCAATTCGATAGTAGTTGGAGACCTCAGTGCTGTGACGATGGTGACCAATTTAATCCCAACGGCAACAACCAGACGGCAACGATACGAGCGCGATTTCTGGATGGTTCGACGCAAGAACTCTTGCGTTGGGAATCGGCCCCGTTCTTCGACTCGCTGGGACGCCCAAGCACCAACCCGAGCGGTACACCCAATCCGAACTTCAAAAACATTGCTCTGAACGAGTTGTTCTTCGTCGACCTGAGTCCTTTACTGATCTCAAGCCGTCTAGGCTTTAGCCTTGAGTTTGGCCTAACTAACGCTGGCGACGACTTTTGGTGGGCGATGGATAACATGGAGGCGATCTCGCTAACCACGGTCGATGGAGACATGGACCTCAATGGATTTTTGGATGAGGACGACATCGACGATTTCGCTCAAGCGATGAACAGCACCAAGGACTACATTGCAACGCACTTCGGCGAATTCCCCGCGACCCGCGGCAGCCTGGACAGTGTGTTCGACTTCGACGACATCGACTGGTTTGTGAATTTGCTCAATGGTGGCGGAATCGCGGCCTCGCGTGCTACGATTATTGCTGCGATCGATGCCCAAGCAGTCCCCGAACCTTCGAGTGCTTGTTTGGCCGCCCTCTTGTTAGGTGTCGCGCTCACTCGTCGCCGATACTCTTTTTGGTTCTTCAGGAATTTTAGTGGCTAACATTTGGATACTTTTTGTCCTGGAAGGACATTTGATAATAGCCCAGCGATTTATCGCTGGGTT
>JAADGD010000299.1 GCA_013152515.1 Planctomycetota bacterium | reverse complement strand
CTTTTTTGGTTGCGGCCACGGGCCACGCTGGGAAATCCGTGGCTGCACTCTGCGCTTGCAGTCAATAGGATTTCGACAATCGCGGTGACGTGGACGTCTCCGCTACGTAGGGCATGATGCGATTGCCCCTACTTTTGCACAGTCATTTCCAACACAAACTTGAGGTTTGAGGCTTGTTTTGCAGTGGTTTCCGTACTTTGCCCGTGGGGGTTTTGCTAAGTTTGACAGGCTCGACTTGGCAAAACTATTGGGGTTTTGCACAGCGGTAGGTTCGCAAGCCACTGTTTTTGCAGGACGAAACGAATCGTGGCGGTGAAAAAGTCCGGAGGTTTTGCCAACAAAAACGCGTTTGCGCGCTATTGGCAAAAGTGTAGAAATCAAACGAGGTCGGTTGCTGGCCCTGCTAGCACAACACCGAGCCCGAACGAGCTGCACTTGCCCCATGCTTGCTTATTCGCGATTATCCGCCGCCCTAGTTTTTATTTTGAGGTGCCTTTGAAAACCTATTGCCATTGCCGAGCATGTTGCGTGCTGCTGAGTGCTGCGCTGATGGTTGGTTGCCAGCAGTGGCAAGGGCCGCCGGTGGCGATTCCGATGGGCAACTCGTTTCCGGCACAGCCAACTTTTGTGGCACCGTTGCAACAGGCGACCATCATCGGGCCATCGGGTGTGCCGGCGCCGGGAACTGTCGTCGCGAATCCGTTGTTCGTTCCCGTCGGCAACCAAGACTTGGCTTGGGAACAACTGGTCGACGTGGTGGACGATTACTTTCGTGTCGAGCGCGAGAGCCGCGTGCAGACGGTCGGAAATGTCGTCACCGAAGGACGGATCGAGACGTTTCCGCAGGTCGGCGCGACGTGGCTCGAACCGCACCGGCCCGATTCGGCGGGCTGGGATAATCGCTGGGAAAGCACCTTTCAGACGATTCGCCGGCGAGCCGTGCTGCGGGTGATTCCCCAGCAAGGTGGCTATCTAATCGACGCGGTCGTCAACAAGGAGCTCGAAGACCTAGCGCGACCAGAAAACTCGACCGCCGGGGCAGCGACCTTCCGCAACGACAATTCGCTGCCGAGCCAATCGACCGAAACAGTGAGTCGAACGAGGTTCTCGAAAAATTGGATTCCGCAAGGACGCGATGCGATGGTCGAGCAGCAGTTGCTCGCCGAGATACAAGCGAGGCTGACGGGCAGACAATGACGGATGAGTTTTTGTGATTCGCCTCCCGCTCCCTTACGGTCGGGGCTCGCGTCATTCGTCATTTCACCTGGGCGTGCTCTGCTGGTACGCCCAGTTTTGGAATCGGTATAGAAACTTGGCTTGTCGTTGGTTGCTCGAACACGGGCAAGCGAATGGTGAACGCCGTGCCTTTGCCGACGGTGCTTTCGACGCGGATGCGGCCTTGGTGAGCATCGACAATGTCTTTGCAGGCCGAAAGCCCGACGCCGGTGCCACCTTTGCCCGATTCGTCGGGGCCCTCTTTGGTGCTGTAGAAACGGTCAAAGATTTTGGGAAGCTGCTCGCGCGGAATACCGCTTCCCGAGTCACGGATGGTGAGGTCGACTGAATTTGTGGAGGGATCATGCGAAATTTTTAGGAGCAGTTGTCCGCCGCTGGGCATCGCTTGACGGGCGTTGGTCATTAAGTTGAGTAGCACCTGTTGAATCTGATTGCCAATCGCGCGGATAGGCGGGGCCTCGGCGAACTCGCAATGGACGGCGACCCGATACTTTTGCATTTCACGTTCGAGGAGGATCAGCGATTCTTGCAAGAGGGTTGCCAGATTGGTCGGAGCAAATTCCTCTTTGCGGTTGCGTGCTAGACCCAGCACGCTGTTGGTGATTTTTTCGGCTCGTTGCGCGGCGGTCATGATCCTGTCGAACGCCTTGTCGCGTGTTGCTTCGTCTTTGTTACGAAGGCCGATTTTGGCGTAGTTGAGGATCGTCATCAGCACGTTGTTAAATTCGTGCGTGGTGGTCCCTACCAATTCGCCAAGCGCGGCTAAACGCTGGGCTTGGACCAGTTGTTGTTGGAGCGATGCGAGTTGTTGTTCGGGTGTCGGTTCGTCGTTGGGCATATTTGGGTGGTCCGCTGAAGTTGTCCCCTGGCAGAGCCAGGGGCTAAAGGTTGCGCATTTTGTCAGGGCGGTCTAGTTTGGCTCGCTTGACTAACGGGAATGTCTTAACTTGTTTTGTTGTCAGCACTTAGTGCATTAGTCCATATCGTCGAAGTCGCCTGGGCGACTCAAATCGATTCCGCTACAATTTGGCCGCTTTGCGGCTGAGGATGCGAACAGGGATAGGGAGTTAGGGATTGGGGGCTAGGGGAAACTTTGGTCTTCCACGCTCTCTTCACTTCCCAAACCCCAGCCCCCAATTCCTAACCCCTTAACCCTTAGATCCTCCCTCACCATGCACACCGCTCAACTGCTATCACAGGCGATCGACTTGTCGCGCCGGGCCGGTTTTCAGATTCGCGAAGAAACATTGGAAGGTGCTGGTGGTGGGCATTGCCTGATTCGCGGCCAGAAGTGGCTGCTGCTCGATTTGACACAGACGCATCAGGAACAACTCAACGATGTCCTCGATGCACTGCGGACCGAGACAAGCTTGGAATTGTCGGACGTGCCTGAGCCGTTGGTTGAGTATCTGCGCATACCCAAAGCGGCATGACTGCTTAGCGGATTACGAAAACGTAGGATAGGCTTCTAGCCTGTCAGTGTACTACCTGCTGTCCGCAATCTTTCTCGCTGACAGGCTGGAAGCCTATCCTACGCAGTGGCGTAAAGTTGATGCTGGTCGATATAGTCGGCCACTGCGGCAGGCACAAAATTTTGCCAGTCGCCTCCGTCGGCAATCAGGGTTCGAATCTGCGAGCTACTAATCGGCGTCGGCGGCATTTCGATCTGGTGCTGGCGAATTTGGTCAAGACGTTCGGCGGAGACTAGCGGGTGCAGGGCCTCGAAGTTTGGCTCGGTCGTCTCGGCGCGATGGACGACGAGTGGTGTGGCGAGGCGACAGATTTCGTCGGGGCGATGCCAGGTTGGCAAATCGGCCCAGGAATCGGCACCCATCAGGAAAAATAATTCGGCGTCGGGCTGCTCGGCGTGGATCGCCTCTAGCGTTTCGGCGCTGTAGCTGAGGCCGCCGCGGTCGAGTTCGATCGTGTTGACCTTGTACATCGTTCGAGGGGCGCAGGCATGTTGAAGCATCGCCAGCCGGTGGGGGTTGCTGGTTTGGGGACCGGCCGGTTTGAGAGGTTGGTGGGCGGTGGGGACGAACCAGACTTCGTCGAGCTTGGCCTGCTCGCAGCAGCAATCAGCCAGCAGCAGGTGCCCTTTGTGAACCGGATCGAAGCTACCGCCAAAGATGCCAAGACGCATAAAAGAAATAGGAGCTGGGAATTGAGGGGCTGGGGACTGGGGGAGTGGGCAGTAGGCCGCGTCGATTGTACGATACCATCAAACAACCTGCTTCCCCTAGCCCCCAAATCCCAGTTCCTAGCCCCTTCGTATGTCTTCCCAGCAGCAAAACTTGTTCGACACCGCACCGCTTGAGTGGGAGGTCGACGCGCGCGAACAGCGATTGGTGGCGAGCGTGGTGTTAGGAGGCGGGGCGCCGGGGGTTTACGATTATTTGGTTCCGAGCCAGTTTTGTGATGCCGACCGATTGGAGCGATTGCTTGAACCGGGGCGACGGGTGCGAGTGCCGTTTGGACGGGGCAATCGGACTGCCGAGGGCTATTGTGTGGGACTGGAGACCAAGAGCGTCGACGTCAGTCGGCTGAAGGCGATTGCTCAGGTCGTCGATTCGGGGACGTTGCTGTCGTTGGCGATGTTGCGGCTGACAGAGTGGATGGCGGACTATTACCTTTGCCCTTGGGGGCAAGTTCTCGAAGGGGTCGTGCCGGCGGGAGTACGCAAGCTGGCGGGGACGCGCGAAGTGTCGCTGCTGCATGTGCCGTTGGAGGTTGCAGAAAACTTGGCTCAAGTCAAATTCGGTTCGCCCAAGCAGAAAAAGGCGTTCGATACGTTGATCGCAGACGGGCGACCTTTGACGATCGCTCAACTGGCCGACGCCGCTGGTTGCACGGCGGGGCCAATTCGTCAACTGCTGAAAAAAGGCTTGCTTGAATCACGGACCAAACGAGTGACAACGCGCGAGACAGACGAGGAAGTCTACGAGCGAGAATCGCCACTCAAGCTTAACGAAGACCAGCAAGCGGCGCTCAACACGATCGACGCTGCCTTGGAATCGGCCAA
>JAADGD010000192.1:7209-9252 GCA_013152515.1 Planctomycetota bacterium | reverse complement strand
AATTATCTCCTCACGTACCCAGCGATAAATCGCTGGGCTATTATCAAAAGTCCCTCCAGGACAAAAAAACACCCTACTTCTAGCCACTAAAATTCCGGAAGAACCACTCGTTCTAAGTGGCAGCCCAGGCTTCCTCAAAGTTTTCTACCGCTGACTGCAAGGTGTATTTGCCGGTGAAGGCAGCGAAGGAATTTTGGCCCATCGTGACAATTTGCTCGGGAGAATCGGCAAACTCGCGGATGGCTTCTGCAATGCCTTCTGCATCATCAGGTTCCAGCGTAACTCCGCATTGTTCTTCTTCAACGACCAGGGCGACTTCCGATCCCTTGGGCACGAGTGCCAGAATCGGGCGTCCGGCAGCCAAAATGCCGTAGATTTTGCAGGGCACAGCCACACCTTTGCAGGTACTGCGCTGAGAAATAATCGCCATGTGGCAGCACGACAACGAGTCTTTTAGTGTTTCTTTGGGCTGAAAGGGCAGCCAGGTGATGTTGTCGCAGGCGAGCTGTTGGGCCAGCTCGTAGGCCTTCGCTTTCCGACGACCGTCGCCGATGAAAAGGAAGTGAATATTTTGAGACTCTTTCAGCAAATGTGCCGCGTGAACAATCGACTCGAGGTCGTGCCACAGTCCCATATTCCCCGAGTACTGAACCACGAACTTGCCTTCGAGCTGTGCCGTTTTCCACATAGTGGTTTGCTCAGCCATCGTGGTTTCGGTGGTCTCAAAACTACTCCAGTGGGGAATGTAGCCTATTTTCGATTCAGGGACACCGTATTTTCCCTTGATCAATTCTGCCATATCGCGGCCAAGAACCAGGACTTGATCAGCGCGATTCAGTGCGTGACGGTTCACCCACTGCCACAGTCGGGTCACAAGTCCCCGTTCGGACATTTCGTCTAACGCGACCAATCCATCCGGAAAGATGTCTAGCAACATGATGCGATACTTGTAGCCAAATATCCGATGGAGCGCCCAGAGCCAAGCGGGAGTGAAAGGTGGGTTGGTCACGCCAAAGATGAAGTCGTCTTTGCGATGCTTCCAGAGCTGAATCGTTCCGCCGGCAAGGTACGACAGGTAGAGAAGGGCTCGCAGAAAAAGGTTCTTCTTGTTTTGGATTCGCAAGCCGCTGCGGATAATTTTTACTTGCTCACGGGTCTCACGTTTAGGAACCTGCGCGGATGCTTGATCCTGCACAACAATGGGGTAGCCACAAATCACGGAGATCTCATGCCCACGCGCCGCCAGTCGCTCGAGCAGATCACCGAAAAGTTGGCTGGTAGACTGAATGTCAGGAAAATAGGTCTGACACAGGAAAGTGAATTTTGATTGGGTCATCCGCAATTATCCACATATATCCACGAAAAAGGGTAATTTTTGAACTCAGACGCCGGCCGGGGCATCCCCAGCCAGGGCAACACGGAGAAGGCGTTCAGCAGCTCAGCGATTCGAGAGCGACTGCACATCTGGGTACAGCTCGGAGAGAATCGTATCATCGCCTTGAAAGAACAAGGCGTCAAGGATATCCCGCACCTAGGGCCCGTTTTGGCACGATCGGGGAGCTAGCTGTGTCGACTTTACGGGTTACTCTGGCTCTGCTCGGCAACTCGCACGAGCCATGCTCGGCTCGCTGTATTATTTGTTGCTTCTCATGCCTTCGTCGTCCATAATAAAGGCGACAGGCAGGAAGTGTGGCTCAGGTACAAAAGCCGCCTTCTTTGAGAGGTAGAGCGTGCTACCTGAACAAATCAAATTCTCCAAAAGTGGACCTATTTCCTGATGAGCAAGACAATTTTAGTAGCGGGTGGGGGTGGTTTTATTGGTGGTCATTTGGCTGCCCATTTGATCGGCGAGGGCCATCAGGTCCGTTGCGTCGATATCAAGCCATTGGACCAGTGGTATCAAGTTCATGAGAGCGCTGACAACGTCGTGGCAGACCTCAAAGATCATCAGGCTTGTCAGGCCGCCTGTGAGGGTGCCGGCGATGTGTACAATCTGGCTGCTGACATGGGTGGCATGGGTTTTATTGAGAACAACAAAGCGCT
>JAADGD010000192.1:0-7131 GCA_013152515.1 Planctomycetota bacterium | reverse complement strand
AGTTCTGCTTGCGTTTACAACGCCGACAAGCAGGTGAGCGAAGACGTCATACCGCTCAAAGAAGAGGATGCGTATCCGGCGATGCCCGAAGATGGCTACGGCTGGGAAAAGTTATTCTCCGAACGGATGTGCCGCCACTTCCGCGAAGACTATGGCTTGTACACCCGTGTCGCCCGCTTCCACAACGTCTACGGCCCCGATGGCACGTGGGACGGGGGTCGTGAAAAAGCGCCGGCGGCCATTTGTCGCAAGATCATCGATGCCAAAGCGACCGGCAAAACCGAAATGGAAATCTGGGGCGACGGCAAGCAAACGCGTAGCTTCATGTACATCGACGACTGCGTCAAAGGGGTGCTCGCCATCATGAACAGCGACATTCTCGAGCCGATCAATCTCGGCTCCGACGAGCTAACCACCATCAACGGTCTGGTCGAGATGGTCGAAGACATTGCTGGCATTAAGCTCAAGCACAATCACAATCTCGACGCCCCCAAAGGGGTCAACGGTCGCAACAGCGACAACACCAAGATCACGGAATATCTCGGTTGGGCTCCTGGCATTAAGCTCCGTGACGGCATGGCGAAGACCTATGCCTGGATCGAAGCCGAGTATCAGAAAAAGCACGCTACGGCGTCGGTTTGAGTAAGTTCGTGGAGAGCTAAAAGAAAAAGCCGCCGATGGACGCTGATAAACGCAGATGCGAATAGTCGAATTCAAAGTATCTGCGTTTATCTGCGTCCATCGGCGGTTCCTATCTTTTTGAGCGAACCGGTACCTTTTTCCTGGCCAAGAAGTTGAAAAACAAACCACAACGACACGACGGACACAACGAGTTTTTGCGTGGTGTTCGTAGTGTCGTTGTGGTCAAAGTCTTGTCGGCGAGGGAGAAAAGTGGCTTTGCAACCCTCCTGGTCATTTCCCCCGACAAATGTCGTTCCTGGGGGCCAAATGCTGGTACAATGCGCGAGACCCCCGCACCTTGAGGGCAGTAGTACCCCAAGAGTGTTTCTCGTAGCAAAGGACCCTTGCCATGCGCCCAGTTGTTGCTCGATTCTGTTTCTTGATCGCAACTCTCTTCGGACCCCTTGTGCTTCTCACAGTGGCCCAGGCCGAGCCGTTGGTCACCTTGCAAACCGACGCACAGTCGGTCCTTAAAATTAGCACTGAGGGCAACCAACTGGCGATCGAAATCGATGGCACCAAACTCCGCTTTCCCCTTGCCGACGAAGCGACGTCAATCTCGGCTGCGACCTTGTCATCGCGTCAGGCAAATCGGTTACTGCTCCGAGGCCTCGAAACGCAGTTGCTTTACGGCGGCAAACAGAAGGAAGTCGGTCTGCTTGCCGAGGCGTTTCGACTGGCTCCGGACGACGCGCGCGTGGCGTACTGGTATGCTCGCAGCTTGGTGAATGCCGGATCTGGCAAGGCGGCCCAAGAGGTGCTGGCAGCACACCGCGACGCGATCGCCGCTGCGTACCCCGGGCTTTCTAAACGCTTAGCCGAGCAGATCGAGCGTCGCGTCCATCTTGAATCACTTCCCGTCAAGCTGGTCCGGGCGATCGATAAGATCAATGCGTCCGTAGGCGGTTCGGCACCTTTCTTCGCCGACAAAGAGCCGCGTGCCGCGTACTTTCGCTTGGTCGATCAGCACGAACAGCCGATCGAAGCTTCTGCCTTTCAAATTTCGTGTAACGGACAAAATGAACGTCGCCAATCCTTTGAGCGCGGCTACTACTTGTTCACCTACCTTCACCACCGCAGTTCCAACATCTCACCCTGCGAGTTGAGAGTTTCGCAGTCAGGATTACAAAGAAAAACTTTTGAGTTCACCGGCGCGGCTGAGGGGGTTGCTGATGCTGGCACTTTTCAGGTCAAGCGGATGGGCGAAGAGGATCGTCGACCGGTCGTTGTGAAGGTCGTCGACGCGCAGGGAGAGCCGCTGGCGGGGGTCACGGTGACTTTCAACTCCTCGAATAATCGCCGCCGCAGCGAACGGAATCTCACTTTCAAAACAGACGAGCAAGGACACGTAGAAACACGGATTTTTCCCGATAATTATAGCTGCTACGCAAGCTTGACGAACTACAATCGTGCCTCCCAATCGTTCGAGATTGAGCCCGACTCGCTAAGTCCAAACACCCTCAAGCTGAAGCTCTACCGGCTGATGAAAGCCTCGGTCAAAATCAAGTGGCGCGGGAAAATAATCGGCAACCCGAACTTAACTCTCTCTCCCAACGACCCAGTTTCGACCGGCGAGATCGAACTGCACAATGGTGTTCAAAGCCATCCCTACTCGTCTGTGCCTTGGGTGCGTTTGCTGCAAAAAGACGATCAGCTACAACTGCAATTCACCGAACAGACACATTACGGACCGCCCGGCCTTGTCGGCGGCTCGTGGATCGGACGCGTCGACACGTCCGCAGGCTCTGGGGTGGATTCTGGGGTGGATTTCGAGGCGATCGATCTCACGAAACTTGAGGAATGGAAGGAGAAAGTCAAACAACTCCGCCCCAACATTCCCGATCTGCCTGGCCGACATCAGCCCGTCACGGTTGCGGCAGAAGAGGGAGCCATCTTTGTCGGCAAAATACTGTCACGCGATAGGAATGGCCGCTATCCGCAGTTGCTCGATTTCAAGATACTTGTCGCGCAGCGGAGTGACGCACAGCAGGACGAATCCGCTGAATTAGACGCGTCCGGCGATCAAGAAGAGAAAAAGTAGCCGCCTATCCCAAGGCCGTCGCACAGCCACAGATCAACAAGCAGTAAGATGAGTCTCGCGCAAACGTGCCAAGGATAAAAGAACTTCTCCACCGAACCGCGCCCGTTAGGAAGCGTTACTACAGGCGTCTAGCTTGATCGACGCTTCCTAACGGGCGCGGTTCGGAGTTTCACTGCGTGTCGCAATTGAAGTTTGAATACACGCGTCTTAAAAAAGGCCTATTTGCGAACAAAAATACCTTGGGCATCGACGACGAGGATGCCACCGGCAGTGACACGAGCCTTGCCACTGACGACGACGGTGTCTTTTTCTTTGACATCGAACAATTGACGCACGTCCGTTGGCAAAACTTTGCCTTCTTCGTCAACCAATTGCACCATCGCTAGCATGTCTGCTTGGTCCTCGGCGTGGGCGGCACAAAACGAGCACTCTTCGCCTGGGGCGTGCGAATGCCCACTTTCTTCATTCTCGACGATCGCCCGTGGGTCGGCAAGAAAGAAGACCGCTCGCGCCTTCGCAAAAGGAAACTCCGGCTGAACCTCCGCCCAGGGATTCGCTAAACCACCGATGTGGCCCACCATGACGACGTTCATCGACTCGGTTGCGTGGGCGTGATCCGCAGGTGCGTGGTCTTGGATGCCATCGCCGTCGTGGTCGTGGTCCTCGTGATTTTCTCCCGGTTCGCCCAGTAGGGCCAAACGAACCTCGGCGACCGTTTGCACGCCATCGGGTTCTTCGGCCAGGGTGAGTCGAGCCCGGTGTGCCGCAAGCGATTTCGCGTCTATGCCAGCAGAGGCGACGGTCGATTTGCTACAGCCTGCCGTCACGAGCAGGAGGAGCCCCAAAGTGGCAGTAGCCAACAAAGCATGTTTGGCGTACGCAGCATATTTGACGAATGAAGACTGAGACATCTGGCACCGATTGGGTTTTGAGGGTTCGTGTGACGATTGAGTTCGGATTCTATGCGGTTGGGCGGTTGCTGCCCATACAGACTCGTCACGCCCTACGCGAAAACCGGCCAAAAGGTTCATTTTTTTGCCGGACTTCAGAGATTCTACGTTTTTTTCGATTTTTTTCCCGAAGATGCCAAGATAACCCTGCAACCCGCGAAATCCTCTACAGACGCCCACCATCAAGTCTAGCGGGTGTCCGAGTTTGGACGAAATGGTCCAGCAGTTTCCCCGAGGCCCGGACGTTACCGAGTCTCGTCATTTGTCAGAGTTTCATTTGTCAGAGTTGTAGTCGGAGGGCGAAAGCCATGATCAAGAAATTTATTGTTAGTGTGTTGGCGGTGGGCGTGGTAGCGGGATTGCTGCTGGGTAGTAATGTGATGAGTTATGTCTCGACTTCGTACGAGCGGGTGGCTCAGACGGTCGAAGACACGGTACCGACCGAATTCCAAATCGATCGGGCTCGCAAGATGGTCCGTGATCTCGAACCGGAGATTCGCCGGTCGATGCACGTCATCGCCAAAGAAGAAGTCGAAGTCGAGCAACTCGACAAGCGCATCGAAGCCGCCGAGGAAAAGGCGGTCAAAGAAAAATCCAAGATCATGCGTTTGCAGTCCGATTTGCAAACAGGCAAGTCGGTGTTCAAGTATGCCGGCCATCAATACACCGCCGGCGAAGTGAAGCAAGACTTGTCGCGTCGGTTCACGCGTTTCAAGACCTCTGACGCGACAATCGGCAGTCTCAGCGACATGCGTGACGCCCGTCAGCGCAATCTCGATGCGGCGCGGCAAAAGCTGGCCACGATGATGAGCTCGCAACGCCAGTTGCTCGTGGAAGTCGAAAATCTCGAAGCAAAGCTCAAACTCGTCGAAGTCGCCCAAGCTTCTAGCGACCTGCAACTGGACGATAGCCAGCTGGCGCGAGCCAAAGGCTTGATGGCCGACATTCGTGCCAAGCTCGAAGTGGCTGCGAAGTGGCCAACGCCGACACGACCTTCCACGACGAGATCCAACTCGACGGCCCAGCCCCCGACAACATCACCGAGCAAGTCGCCGAATATTTTGGCGCCGGCGAGTCGGAAGAGTCGGTGATCGTCGTAGCCAGTTTCGAAGACTAATTGGCACGCAAACGTAAACTGGCGGTGCCCGCTTCAGCGGTCACCGCCAGCTTTCTCAGCCTTCAGCCTTCAGCCTTCAGCCTTGGCATGTTCCTCAAACATAAAAGTACCGAACTGCGTCGCCTCACGGGCCAGCTCCACGAGTGGTTGACGCAAAAAGCTTGGACCGAGGTCCTCACGACGGCCGAAGCTGTGTTAGAATTGGCCCCAGGGCACACAGTCGCCCGCCAAGCACGACAACGAGCTTGGCAGGCCGTGGGAATCCAGTCGACACGAGTTCCTTTCGATTCACAACGACCCGAATCGCGAAGACCCGATTCACGACGAGACAGACAAGATCGATTGGTGCGTAGCTTACAGAGCACCCATGCTTGGACCGCGTCAGCAAAAACCGCTTCAGCAAAAGTGGATACCTGGGCAATGCACAGCGATTCAATCCAACGAGAAACAAGCAAACGCTTCGTCGCCTGGATCGACGACGTCGGCGGCTACCTTATTTGTCTCGGCGACGAAGTGACGCTTGGCCAGCCATCCGGCTCTGGCGGTGCCGAGATCCCAATCCTCGCCGACCTCTCCCGCCGTCACGCAACCATCCGCCGCGAACGCGAAGCCTATGTCATCACGCCCATTCACCGCGTCCGCATCGACGGCACCGAACTCAAAGGCCCCCAAGTCCTAAAACCCAACAGTGTAATCGTACTAGCCGAGTCCGTCCGCTTGCGGCTTAGCCAACCACACGCCCTCAGCAGCACCGCCGTTCTCACTCTCGAGTCACACCACAAAACCGAACCCGCCGTCGATGGCATCGTGTTGATGTCCGAAAGCTGCATACTCGGTTCCCAACCCCAAAGCCACATCCCTTGTCGCGGCTGGACCGACGACTTGGTGCTGTTCCGCCGGGGCGAAGATTTACAGTTCCGCACCGCCGCCAGTGTTGCCTCATCTAATGATGACGGCAATGGTGATGGCAATAGCGACGGCAATAGCGACGGCAACGGCGAGCCGGTCCCCAAATCAACCACGACTTCAGGGGGCGTCATAACCCACAACACCCGCATTAACGGCGAGAATTTTTCCCTGAGTTTTGAGGAGGTTTGAGATGTGGCCAACAGCCGATAGCTGACAGCCTCTCCCCCCAGCGGTTAGAATTGAAAGTAGGAAAATCCACCCGTGTTCACACTCGAAACCAAAGTTCCGATGGACTCACCACCCGTAGAACCTGAACCTGAATCAAAGCCGAAGGCTCCGCAGCGTTTTACCTACGCCAGTGGCTCGCGGCCGTTGGAGGGCTATCAGATCAAACGCGGCGTTGGGCGCGGTGGTTTCGGGGAAGTCTATTTCGCGGTCAGCGACGCCGGCAAAGAAGTCGCCCTCAAGCTAATTCGTCGCAACTTAGACGTCGAACTGCGCGGCGTGACGCAATGCCTCAACCTCAAGCACCAAAATCTAGTCGCGCTCTACGATATCCGCTCCGACGAACATGACGACCGCTGGGTCGTGATGGAGTACGTCTCGGGCGAGTCGCTCGAAGACGCGATCGACCGGCATCCTACGGGGATGCCAATCGAGCTAGCGATGAGCTGGTTCACCGGCATCGCCGCCGGCGTCGCGTATCTGCACGATCATGGCATCGTGCATCGCGATCTCAAACCGGCCAACATTTTTATCGACCAGGGCTTTATCGACCAGGGCGTCGTCAAAATCGGCGACTACGGCCTCTCGAAATTCATCTCATGTAGCCGCCGCAGTGGTCAGACCGAAAGCGTCGGCACCGTTCACTACATGGCCCCCGAAATCGCCAACGGCCGCTACGGCAAAGAAATCGACACCTACGCCTTAGGCATTATCCTCTACGAGATGCTCACTGGCCACGTCCCCTTCGAGGGCGAAAGCGTCGGCGAAGTGCTGATGAAACACCTCACCGCCGAGCCCGACCTCAGCGTACTCGACGAGCCCTACCGCGAACTAGTCCGCAGCGCCATGACCAAAGACCCCGACACAAGAATCCAAAGCGTAGCCGAAATGCTAAACCGCCTACCAGGCGCGCTGCCCGGCGAGCTCGCTTCAGCGGGCGGGTCCCCCTCCCCTCACACCAACCCACACACCAACCCACACACCGCCACACCCACCCCATCCCGCACCAACGAAGAACCGATCCTAGCCGGCCTACGCGAAGGCTGGCGCGAAGCCGAACACCGCTTCCACAACAGCGGCTACCACCCGATTGCAAAAGCATTCCTTAGCGTGGTTGCCATTCTCCTACTGCTGTTTAGTGCCGAGGCATGGGTGCCCATGTTGTTCGTAATGGGCTTTAGCTACCTCGTTTATCGAGCCGTCCGTGC
>JAADGD010000273.1 GCA_013152515.1 Planctomycetota bacterium | reverse complement strand
CCTTCAGCGGCACAAAATTGTGCCACCGTCTGATCTTGGGAATCGAAGCGCTCTATACGTTCGATCCACTCCACAAGTTTCAACGGGTTCGGTCCACGTGACATCGCAGGCTTCTGTGAGAGGGTTTTTTCAAATCCGCTAGCATAAACCATGCGCCTACAATGGTTCTGGTGCGCGCTTACAGAGAAGTAAACAGGAGTCTCATCGCTATTTACTCAAAAAATCATAAAACCCCCGGGGCGAAAGAATTGGTTTGCCACTGTAACTTTCCAGGTCGAGCAAATCGCGATCACCCGTGACGAGACATTCGGCGTCACTCGCCGTTAAGGTACCCAACACAGGCAGATCATCTGGATCGCGACAAGCTGACTGTGTGACGTCCAGTGGCTTGACAACGGTCGCCTGCTCGCGCACTGAAGCCGTAACATTATTGGCTAAGAGCGGAGGCATCTTGAACTTCTTGCTTAAGTTTCTGGCCAATTTGTCAAGGATGTGTTCAGAGACGACGATTTCATGTTCGTCTAGACAAACTTCGTAGATCGCAGCGCAAAGCCCTCGTGTACCGTGGGCCGCTATCAAGACGTTTGTATCGAGTACCACCTTCATGAGATAGTAAGGAATACGTCTTCGTCGGTGAGGAAGCCTTGCGATTCGGCAAAGGGCAAGGTCGTGTCACGGCTCTTCTGAAACAATTCTTTGGCAAGATAGCGTCGCAACGAATCGCGTACTACCTCACTCGCTGGACGATTTTGCCGCTGGGCAATCTCAGCGAGCGCAACTCGCATATCTTCGGTAAGCCGAACTGTAACGGTGCTTTTCATGTATTACATTGCAACACGCAACTCGACAAGAAGCAAATACAGTTAATCCAATGCCTCTCGGTTAGCCAAATTGTCTTGCTGCTCGCGCGCTTTTCGTATCGACCAATAAGCCGCACTGCCAAAAGTGCCGAGGATGACAAACGGCATCGCCATCATGAACAGAATGCTATAGAAAAAACCTCTCGCTTGTGCTTGCGACACCGGGTCGCTCGCGGCGAGGCCATCCTTGCAGGTGGGGCACGCCATCACGTCGGTCGCCGTCAATAAAACAACAGCAATGACCAACAGCGGTAACGCTACTCGGACGAAAGGGATCCAACTTGGACGATGGCGACTTGGCATAATGGGCTTTCCTTTCGCTTGATTATACGTTTCCAGGAAGAAGAATAGAACGCAGATTAACGCAGAACTGGCGGATTTTCGCAGATAAAATGCCTGATCTACACGCAGCCATCTGCGTCAACCCGTTGAATCCTTGTTTACCCGCGTTCTATTCTTTTTTGCGGTGTTTATGAAACAGTGAACTCACTCCAGTGACGGCCAGAGGTGATAGAGCATCACGTAGACCACCACTCCGGTAATCGACACATACAACCAAATCGGGAACGTCCAGCGAGCCAATCGGCGGTGACGGGCCAAATAATTCTTGCGATCGGCTTTGCTGAAACGTCCGGCACCCCAAGCACCAGTGCCACGCATTCCGAAAAAAATAGTCCTCACCGCCAAAAAGGGGACCGTCACGGCCAGCAACACATGCGTGAGTAGTATCGTCAAATAGACCGTCTTCACCACACCTGGATGCGTGAATTTGACACTGCCAGCCATCCAGTGGTAGGTCAAGTAGCTGATCAAAAACAAGCACGACACGCCAAATGCCGCCATCATTGTCCGCGCGTGTGCCTGAAGTCGGCCCCGTTTGATGAGCAAAAAACCGGTGATTAGCAGCACCGTTGCCAAGGAATTGAGCGCTGCATTGAGGTGCACCAATGGATGGGCAATCAGGGCAAAAATCATGTCGCCGCCTGTTCTGCAGCAACGCCGAGTTCCGCCGGTTTGGTCTCGGGTTGATTTTCCGGCGATGTCGTTTCGGCAAGACATTTTTTGAGCAGCAGTTCCAGCTTTTTCGATTGGCTGATACTCGTCATGTCGTACATGCCGCGGACTTTTCCTGTTCGATCGATCACCACCGCCGATTCATTATGGCCTTGCCAAGTGACCGGGAGTTTCATGATCTCTTTACCGACGCGTTTGATATATTTCAGATCGCCACGGCAAAAGAACCATCGCTCGGGATCAGCCGAAAACTTGTCGGCGTACGTACGCAGCACTTCGAGCGTGTCGGTTTTTGGGTCGACGGTTATGCTCACCCAAGTGACATCCTTCAACTCCTCCTGATTGTGCATGTACTTGATGCGTTCGTTCAGCCGAGCACAAGGGCCTGGGCACGTGGAAAAGAAAAACGTCGTGACCCAGATTTTTCCTTGCATGTCGGCAGAGCGAAACATTTTTCCGCTGCGCTCCTGCAATTCAAATTCTTCCAGCGGTGGCCCAGCCATCTCGATACCGCCCGTGCTTCGATTCGCTTCAAATTGGCTCACCTGATACCACTTCCAGCCCATGTAGCAAGCCGCGAGGAGTACCATCAGCGAGAGCCAATAGGGCAGTGCAGTACTGTTCGGGGTCGAGTTGCTCGGGGTCGAATTATTCATAGCAAGTCTCCGGTCGTTCGTGTGTCGGCAATCCGCCAAGCCAGCACGAACATTATCGCAGCAAACGCAATGGTCACCAACCAGCAAACCGTCAAACTTGGCAGCGCGTCGGTTCCTACACTTGATGCGACTCCCGCTCCGTCAAAGTGCAGATATTGGCGCAAACCGGCCACCCCGTAGGTGAGCGGATTGAAACGTGAAAGTATCGTTAGCCAATTGCCTTCTTCTGCCGGGAACAACGACCCGGAGAGCAGCCACATCGGAAATAAAAATACGCTCATAATCGCGTGAAACCCTTGGGTCGACTCCATCCGCCAAGCGATAAAAAAACCTAGCGAAGTCAGCGCCACTGCAATCACCGCCATCAATACTACCGCCAGCAGCACCTCCATCGGCGAACTCGACAGCCGCAACGTTAGCCATCCTAACACCAAAAAAAGCATCGCCTGCAACATCGCGATCGCCGAGCCGCCCAAGATTTTCCCAAACACCATCGCCCAACGCGGCGCTGGCGCGACGAGTACTGACTGCAAAAAACCTTCGCGACGGTCTTCGATAATCGAGATCGTAGAAAAAATGGCAGTAAACAACAGAATCATTGCAATCGTGCCCGGAAAGAAGAACGCAGCCCCCAGTCCGCTTCCGACAAATCCGGCGCTAAACAATCCCCAAAACATGATCGGTTGCACCATCGCACCGATCACGCGATTTCGCTGGCGGAAAAACCGCACGAGTTCGCGTTGGGCGAGCGTCAAAATGACAGGCGTGGGCGAAATTTTATTTATTAGTACGTCGGACATATAGCTTTTAGTGGGTGTATTCAAGCATCAAAATGCAACACGTTACTGAATCCACTCCGAACCGCGCCCGTAACGAAGCGTTCAGTTTGACTAGTATTGCGTCGCAGCTTATTTTTCGGATTGGCTCATTGTGGTACGCCTCTCCGAGTCGTACCGTAAAGTCACGAAATCACACGACTCGGAGAGGCGTGCCACTCTGCCGCAGCCCGAAAGTTGAGCTGCGGTAGACGACTAGCGAGGGAAGTGACTCGTTACCCCAGCGCCCAACTCCCAGTCCCCAATCCCTATCCGTGGTATCCGTGCAATCCGTGGTTACTGACTTTTGCGTTATCCAACTAAAATCCCCTTCCCCGTGGCGGGAAGGGCCAGAGGAAGGGGTGATTCAGGGATTGGCAACTCTTCGGAGTAGGCAACTATTCGGCGTACATCGCCCCCATACGATTTCCCTTGTGTAGGGGCTCGGCTACCGCTACTACCTTATATTCCTGTAAGCCAAATCGAACCACACAATTGGGACCTAAAATGGCACCTTTGCCGATATAATCGCCAGGCTTCAAGACTGAGCCGGCACCAAGCAAGACATCCTCGGAAATTCGAACCAGTTCGTTTCGCACACCATTTTCTGCGATCCTGCTGCCATCGGTCGGGATCCTCGGGGTCGTGGAGAGTATTAGCGCTCCCGCTTCCAGAATCGTACGCGCACCAATTTCGATCCCACCAGCACAATTCAGACACACGCCAGGACCAATCTGTACATCGTCCCCCAAAATCAACTTTTCGGGATGATCGATGATAGCAGCAGGATGGATCGAAACACGGTCACCAATCTGCGCGCCGTCACGACGCATTTGCTCCAAATCGTGGGGCTGGCGACACCTACAAACGGGCGTGCCGTGAGAGGCAGAAGCCTCGGGATTGGCTACGTCGGTTGGGGCTGCGACGGCTGGGGCTACGTCGGCTGGGGCTGCGACTTTTTCGGCTACGGCTGTCATTCAAAACACCTCTTTGGCTAGAACAAGTTTTTTGCCCCGCATACAACAGCAGGGC
>JAADGD010000244.1 GCA_013152515.1 Planctomycetota bacterium | reverse complement strand
TATGACGGATTTTGTACCTTTGTACGGTTTCACCCTATCACCTGCTGTCGCTCCGTGACTGCAGTAAAATCTGGCTTATTTGTGTCTGGGCTCCACTGTAGAAACGAAAGAACAGTCTACCCCTCATACCCATACCGCTCGAAATACCCGCCCCAGCGCTGCCGGACAATTTTGCGTTTTTCTTCGGGTAGTTCGTAATGGTTGCGGCGGTGGTTTTTTACGTCGGCTAGGTGCTTTTCGACGGGGGCTTCGACTCGCGAAAAATCGCCCAGGTCGAGTTGGGTATACATGTCGCGCAGCTTTTCGAGCGGGTCGGCGACCAGATCTTCGAAACGCAATTCGTAGAGCTGATGCTCGCCTAGCATCTCGCGGTCTTGCTCGTAGGCGGCGTACATCGTTTCGAGCGATCGGAGGACGTATTCCTCGACCCATTTTTGTGCGCCGAGGGTTTGCATACGTTGGACTTCGTTAAGCGATTTCCAAAGATTGATCGTAGAAAGGTACAATTCATAAGGATTGCGGACGAGGTGTACAAAACGGGCGTCGGGAAACATCGCGAGTAACGTGCGAACGCGTGCGGTATGTGGCGGCGATTTGACGACAATTCGGCGCGGGTCGCGAAAAGTGATCCGACGAAAGAAATGGAGCAGCTCGTGCTTCCAACTTTCCAATTCTGCCGGCGAGAGGTCGTGCAAGTCGAGATATTTTTCGTGTAGCGGCCCCTGCTGAGGAAACATCAGCGAAGTGTAGGGCGTTGGCACGCCGAGGTTGCCGAGCGCGAATTCGTCTTCCTGCGGACGCTGCCAACCGGCGGCCATGTTGTCCATCGGACGACGGCTCGGCAAAAGATTTTCTGTCCAAGGCGTCACCCAGGCGTCGGTCAACACAAAATGGTGTGGGGCAAAGCACTGGTAAGTCGTCGCGTAGGTGTGGGCCGGATCGCGAATCAATAGCTCGTGCAGGAACGTCGTGCCGGCTCGCCAATGCCCCAAAATAAATATCGGCGGCTCGGTCAGCTCGGTCTGAGCGACTTTTTTGCCATAGATCAACTGGTCTGCTACGGCCGCCACGCTGTTGACGGCGCTAAAGCCTGTGATGCTCACTGCCGCCGGCAACCGGTCAAGCGAAACGATAAATCGATTGCGAGCCAGCGAGCGCATCCAAGTCGAAAATCGCATTCCATGCCAAAAGCGCGGCGAGTACCACGGAAACGGGTTCTTCACTACCCGTTGACGCCGTGGCACTGCCAGTCTTTCCGAAAGCACACTCATTTGCCAGGAGCCTACGAGCCTATCCCAGAACCTTGCGGGAGGGTTGCCAGCGACCGAGAAAGCTGGCACTTCCAGGAGGTTTTGGGACGTGTATTAAATGTCGATTGTTTCAGTACGTTGCAATGCCGCCCGCGCCCGACGGTCGCGCCCGGCCAACCAAGCCAAGCTGATCCACAGCGTGGCGAGGGCGCCGAGAAATGCGATGCCGCCCCACAGTGCCCAATGGTTTTTTCGTGGCACCGATTGGTTCAGCCAAGTCGGCATGTGGCTCAGCACCACAGGAGTATACAACTGGCGCTGTCGGGTTGTCTCCCCTGCTTGTTTGGCGAGTTTGCGTGAGCGATAACGCCATAATTTGAAAAAAACGCCAGAAAGCCGCACTGGCTCACGAATTTCGTCGCCGGTCGGAAACCCATTGGGAAGTCGAGTAACACAACAGACAATCGGCAGATTTTGCGAATCGCTAGTGAATACTTCGAGTTCGTAGTACGCTTTGACATCTAGGTTTGTGCTAAGTCGATCCTCTGCGGCAATCCGTACTGCCCGACGCGCCGTTCCCTCAAAAACAAACAGCTCGCCGACCTCTGCTTCGGGTTGCAGAAACATCGGCGCGACCGACGATTGGCCGAACTTGGCCTGTTTGAGGACCGCGGCAGCCAGCCCACGTTTTTTCTTTGCTTGCTTGGTTTGTTGTTGCAAACGCTCGCGAGCCCCGTTGTCGGTCGTGGCGGCGAATTCGGCTTCGAGTTTTTGGTGTTCGTTTTTCAGTGCCGACAGCTTTGCTTGCCACTTTGCAGCCACTTCGGCGACATTCTTTTTCGCCTGTTGGAAAAGTTCCTCCGGGCTCACTTGATTGAGCGCCGACAGTGCGGCATAAAACGCTTCGCCTTCGCGACTGATCTCGGGTTTCACGAAAGGCTGCTTGTGACGGACTTCGTCGAGCAAGGCGACATCCATACCGTGACTTGCCAATAGAAGCTGTCCCGTCGGAGCGCCGTCCTGAGGATACCAAGCGAGATGATTGGTCAGAATCAAAGGCTGTCCGTTCTCGGCAGAAAATTGGACGACGGTGCCGCGTAATTTCACTCCCTCTTGAAATGTTTTTTTCGACCGCCAAGCTCTCGGAACATGCGTTGTCAGGATGGTTACGTCCGCGCTCCCATATCCTGCACTAACCAAAAAACGGAGCTGACACCGGTAAACGACTTTCCAATCACATAAGTCCGCGAGCTTTTTAGGCAGCGACACCTTTTCGACCGAGACAATCACACCGCCGACGCGAACGATCTCGCCGAGGCGTTTTTCTTTCTCGACTGACGTGGTTGGAGTAAAATCGGCAGCGTAGGGAGCCGTCGGATCAGGATCGCGAAATTGCTGCAAGCGACTAAAAACCTGTAACAAAAGCTGCCAATCGTCGTCGCTGTACTCTGGACCCTCGCCTAATTGGGCCAAAGCTTCGGGGTCGATCTCGGCGAGTTCGAGGATCGCGCGAAAACTTTCCGACTCGGTTTCGGCGGTAACAAAGTGCGGTTGACCAAGTAGCGCAGCAAAATAGCAAGCCCAGCCGATGAAACGAATTGGCCAGTGCGGCTTCATTTCTGAGGCTCCCTCTTTGCGAGATGCTCAAGACGCTGTTGAACCGTTTCGATGTTAGATTCCTTGGGGAAAGTTATCGAGTCGGTTGCTGGCGGAGAGCGTCGAGGGCGGCGTGTGTTGCGGAGAACGAGATACACGGTTAGCGCGGCGAAGACACAAGCGGCGGCGATGGCTGTGGTTAGGTTTTGGCCGGATGGCGCGCGACGAATTGGAGCGGCGACGGTTGGTTGCCAATCGACTTCGCGCGCCAACACCACCGGTGCAACTCCCAGCCCGTCTTGCCAGGCGTACGACCAGTTTTTGAAAAAAAAGCCGGTCACCTCGATCGGCGTCTGCAGGTTGTCTCCACGCGGAAAATTGCTAGGCAACTCCAGACAGTACACCACAAAAGGCCAATGTCCGCCGCCACGTGGTTGGATCATCAGACGATGATACGCTTCGATGCCAAGAGCATTCTCTGCGGGATGCTCTACTTCTTCGCGCCGCAGCGTCCCTCGGATCGTCACGACCTTGCCACGATAGAATTGCGGCTGCTGCAATAATTGTGCATAGGTCATTTCACCGAGAGTTGTTTCGCCTAGCGTCCGAGAATCCATTTCCTGCAAACGCTCGAACAATCCAAACCAAGCCTCGCTCTCCGCCGGGCGAAAATACGTGTTGTCTTGAACTTGTGCAAGAGCGTCGCTTGCCTCTTCGCCCGTCGCAACTTTCTCGGCGACGACAACCGGTAGCTCAAAATCATCATCAGCATCATCACCCAGCACAAAGGGATGCATCGGCGGCTGTGGCTGCGCCGTGACTTTGGGATCGCCAAAAATCTGCCCCAGACGTTGTGCTGTCTTGGGTTGGTTCAACTGCCGCATCGTCGCAAGGACCAATCCCAAGGCGATCAGCAACATCCATAGCCGCCGGCGCTGGCGACGGGCACCGCAGTTTCTCCGACGAGTCTCGGAGGCAGCTTCCTCGGGATGGGGGTGAAATCGCAGCACGCAGGTTTTCCTTCGAGGTTGGGTTCGATCGGTCGATACCTCGATTTTAGTCTCCCAACCGCAAATCGGACACCCGGCGTACTGACTTCTCCAGGCAAACTGCAAAGTCGCATTTTTCGGTTCTTCAGGGATTTTCGTGGCTAGTCGTTAGATACTTTTTGTCCTGGAAGGACTTTCGATAATAGCCCAGTGATTTATCGCTGGGTACGCGAGGAGGCAATCCATGAGTCCTGGAGGGACGACTGAAGATTTGATTTGTCGTCTGATCTGATCGTTGCAATTCTGTCGTCCCTCCAGGACTCGATGATTATTCTGTTTGCTTCCCAGCGATAAATCGCTGGGCTATTATCAATAGTCCCTACCGGGACAACCAATCGCTCATACCGTAGCCACTAAAATTCCTGAAGAACCCATTTTAGCCGCCAAGAGCGCCAAGGACATGCCCAAGATCAGCCAAATTGCAGGAGTTTTTTCTTGACGTTCTTGGCGTTCTTGGCGATTCAGAAAAGGACTTTGCAGTCGACC
>JAADGD010000256.1 GCA_013152515.1 Planctomycetota bacterium | reverse complement strand
GTCTCAGAGCCTTAATTCGACGGAAGCAATTCCAGCGCCGCCGTCGTCAATGTCGTCACACCGGTGACAATCGACGCCTCCGGATCGGGGAAATACTTTGGCGAATGCAGCGAAGGGGGCGGCGTGCCCGCTTTTTTGTATTCGTCGAGTCGCTGTTGGCTGACGGTGCCGAGGTTGAGCATCAAGATCGGCACGCCCGCGCGGCCGATGCGGCCAAAATCTTCGCCGCCCATCGACGGATTGGTTTCGTTGACGTTCTGCTCGTCGAGGGCATTTTTGAGTGCAGGAACGAGGCGCGCGACCAATTCGGGATCGTTGAATAGCGCTGGCGTACCTTCGGTCGTCGTGATTTTTGGTTCGGGGGCGTTGGCACTTTGTGCAGCGGCAAGCGCCTTGCGCCGGATGGCTTCGATCAGATGCTTGCGCACTTTGGGGCTGTAGCTTCGCACGGTGAGTTGCAAATGGCACTGGTCGCCGATGATGTTGTGCTTCGTGCCGCCGTGGATTGAGCCGACAGTAATGACGGCGGGATCGATCGGGGCGATCTCGCGGCTGACGATCGTTTGCAGGTCGAGGACCAAGCGAGCGGCGATGACGATCGGGTCGATGGTTGTTTCGGGATAGGCGCCGTGGCCACCGCGACCACGGACGGTGATGTCGACGCTGTCGACATTGGCCAAAGCGTAACCGGCGAGGTATCCGACGGTTCCGGCCGGCTTGTCGGCGGCGACGTGCATGGCAAGCGCGAAATCGGGCCTCGGAAATCGTTTGAGTAATCCCTCGGCAAGCATCGCCTTGGCACCGGCGCCGCGCTCTTCGGCCGGTTGAAAAATTGCAACGAGCGTACCTTGCCACTGGTCGCGGTGACTGGCGAGATAGCGGACCGTGCCGACCAAGTTGGTCATGTGCATGTCGTGACCGCAGGCGTGCATGACCCCGACGGTCGCCCCCCGTTTGTCCCGAACACGCACCTGCGAAGCGTAGGCCAGTCCCGTCTCTTCGGCGACGGGCAAGGCATCCATGTCGGCGCGGAGCAGCAGCGTTTTTCCGGTACCATTTTTCAAAACGCACACCACCCCGTGACCGCCGATTTTGGGCGTGACCTCAAGCCCCAACTCCCGCATCAGCTCAGCCATTCGCGCCGCTGTTTTCTCTTCTCGAAATGACAGCTCAGGCGTCTGGTGGAGACTTTTGTAAAGCTGGGTAAGTTGCGGCGTTTGCTGCTGGAGCCAATCCGTAAGCTCGTCGGAAAAATTCTCGGCGCGCGCTAGCGAGTGTGTCAGTGCCAGAAGACTCGACAGACAAACAACTTGCAACAAACGCAGGCATCCTGGCTTACACGTTGTGTGAAAATGGGGCGAAAATCTCTTGGCAAGTTGCAATCGACTTGCTAGTCTCTGGGTATTCATATTTCTGTTCTCATTATTGAGTCGCTGCGATTTTCATCAATTCGCAGCGGCTCTTATTTTTTGTATCCGTTCAGGAGAGGGGAGGAATTAGCCGCAGATGAACCCAGCGCGACCCGTGGCCGCAACCAACTAAAAAAGCCTCTCGCAGAGTTGCAGAGAAAATTGAAAGTACCTTCACTTTGCGGTCTCTGCGACTCTGCGAGAGGCAAATCTGACAACCATATCAAAAAACATACGCACGCTACGCAAACTTTTACCGTTAGTATCTCAAAGTGAAAGAAAGCCACGGATTGCACGGATAAACACGGATTTTTGAGGGGGGAAGCGATCTGCTGGCATCGCTTTTACGAGTGACAAGGCTCGGTAAAAAATTTACTGAATTCAACGGTTATCCGTGTGTATCCGTGCCATCCGTGGCTAATTTCCTTTTCAGTTCGAGTTAGTAACACCGAGGCACGCAGATAGCAATGGGGAACGGTAAATCGATCTGCGTTTATCGGTGTTCATCGGTGGCTCTTTTCAAGAGGCGATTCTATCGCCAATCGCCGCTAGCTGCCAGCGCTGCGAGTTGCGGCACGATCGCCCGCATGGCACGGGCACGATGACTTATCGCGGCTTTTATTTTAGGACCAAGCTGCCCGAAGGTTTGGTGGTACTCTCGCAACTCAAATAACGGGTCGTAGCCAAAGCCGTTGGTACCGGCGGCTTCTGTGCGAATTCGGCCACGACAGATGCCTGAGCTTTCGGCACGGATCTCGCCGCTGGGATCAGCCACTGCAACGTGGCAATAGTAGTTGGCCCCACGCCGTTCTCCAGAGGTTTTGGAGCAGGGAGCGTTAGCCAATTCGCTCAGAAGTTTTTCGTTATTTTGCTCATCACTTGCGCTCGTATTGGTTTTGGTAGCAGCATACCGAGCAGAAAAAATCCCCGGCGCACCGCCCAAGGCGTTGACTTCCAAGCCACTATCATCAGCCAATACCCAACAACCGAGATGTTGGGCCAGCTCGCGCGCCTTCTTTTGGGCATTGGCAGCAAAGGTGTCGCCGTCTTCGATAACGTCGATCGGGCTAGCGATGTCTTGGAGTGTGCGAATCCGAAAACCGTACGGCTGCAACAGCTCGGCCAGCTCACGACCCTTGGCGAGGTTGGTGGTACCGATCAACAAATCTCGTGGAGCGTCAGTCATCGATCAGTTCCGTGCGTAGGCGGAGCTCACTGAGCGGCGCGGAACGACCACGGGTTTGGGGTAGATGTCGAACGGCAACCCGACAAACTTTTTGGGATGGAATCCGCTCGCAACCTGTCCTTGGTTGCCGAGTCGCTTGGCGAACTGCCGTTTTTTCTGTTGTTCGAGTTGGAGATCTTGCTGCGCGGGACGGTTGAAAATGTTGTTGGGAGTCAATGCGCCAAAAGTATCGATGATGATTTGGGCATCACGATCGTTCAGTCGGATGCTGTCATTGGCCACTTGCTGACCTTCGTCGAATGAGCCGACGGTTACGTAGCTTTGGTGGCGGTCATGAAATTCGTAGGCTTCCCAACCTTTTTCTCGTAATGCCATCGTCAGTAGGTGAGCGTTTTTTACGGCCACGACGAGAGGATCGTCCTTTTTCGCCTTGCGTGTGCGAGTGTCGCTGTCCCCCTGGCGTCCCGCTTTGACGAGCGAAGTCCGCCCTTTGAAAGTGGCAACTTTGATCGAGTACTTTTTTGGGCACTTGAGTAACGAAAATTCCTGGCCCGAATTCCACTTCGCCACGTCCTCGTCGACCCCAACAGGAGCAAAATATTCCTTGGGAAGTAGCGGGTTGCGTGTCACAAACGCGTGGCTCATTGGCCCTGCGAGTCCTTCTTTGCCGTGATTCTTTCGCAGATAGTTGCGGAACTTGTCGATGTTCGTCAGACTCTCGGCCGTTGGGCTTTCGCCATCGGGGCGGAGCGTGTTGGGAGTGATCGTTTTGATCTGCTTCAGAATATCTTGTGCCTCGGGATCACCTAGCGACGGAAAGTTGCCTACAAGTACCGCATGTTGCGTGACTTGATTCCCACGGCGGTAACGGCGTCGGATTTTCCCACCATAGTCATCAATACCACGCCCCGGATTCGCATCGTCGAGTTGGAACGACATGCCCCAATGAAAAGCGGGCAACCCGTGGTTCTGACGAAGATCGAGTACCAATTCGCGAGCTTTCGCTTCTCCCTCTTCGCCAGCGAAATACATCGCCATCACCAGCCAAGGACCGTTCGTTTCGGTGAGCGTGTAATCGCCTTGAGGATCGGCAGCAACTTTCTTGCGAGGCACCAACTTTTGCCACATCGGTTTGGCTGTGCAGACGGTGGGCAGTTGGGTTGCGAGGAGTACGGTAGCGATAAGTGTGACCGGCAACAAACGTATTGCCAAGGCGGAAGGCGGAAGGCGGAAGGCGGATTGGTGAAGCAACCTGAGTTGCATGGGGGATTCTCCGGGAATTTTGATGTTGGATTTTGCTTGCAAGAAAGTAGTTTCGGGGCGGAAAAGTACCAAAACCGACAATCGCTCACTAGGTCGAAAAAAGCTAGCACTGGAGGATTCAACACATGAATTAGCCGGTTTTTTAGGCTGGATCGCCTTCTGGGCAAGATTTTCGGGCACCCAGCGAACTAGTTACTATAAAACGCTACAATCAATGCTTGCTGCGTAGGATAGGCTTCCAGCCTGTCCGTGGTTCCTACGCTTGCTACAGACGAACGGCAAAGCTTTTTTTTCTAACCAAGGATCGAAAAATGAACCACAACGGCACGACGGACACAACGATTTCCTTCCGTTGTGCCCTTGTATCGTCGTGGTTAGCTTCTTAGTACTACTGCGCTAAGTAAAAAGCTAAAGACCACGGATAGCACTGATATTCACGGATGAAGCCTTGATGAAATGAAGGGATGTTGTTGACAGTTCAATGCCCCAGCAGCAAACCTGCCAAAAGTCTCCAAAATCAGTGGTATCCGTGCAATCCGTGGTTTTTGACTTA
>JAADGD010000088.1 GCA_013152515.1 Planctomycetota bacterium | reverse complement strand
AGTCAACCGTGGCAACCTTGCGGGGAGGGGGATTGATCGAAAAAATGCGCGCACAGTGCGCGCAAATTGAACGTTTGCAGTACAGAGAAACGCCCTCGGTTTGAAAAGCATGGAATATATGGTACTTCCAGACATTCTTCTCTGTGCTCTCCGTGACTCCGTGGTAATTTATTTGCTTGTTTTCTAGGAAGATTTAGTTCTGGGATAGACTCTAATTCCTTTCCTCCCGTGAACGGTTACGCAATTAGTAACGCCGCCATTCGACTCTGCCCCAAACCTTCTGTCATTCCGCATTCCGCATTCCGCATTTGAAGGATCTCCCCCGTGGATCAACGTCGTTTTTTTCTTTTTCTATCGCTTTGCTTTCTGTTGGTGATTGTGTTTGGTCCCAAACCCAAACCACCTCAGAAGAAGCCCGCCGAAGGCGAAGCTGCCCAACAAGCACAGGCTGAAGGGCAGCCGAACGCTGCGGATGCTGCTCCAGCCAAGTCCGAGGCACCCAAGGTTGAGGCCTTAGCCGAGGACGGAGTGGAAGCGGAACCGCTGGAAGAGATTGCCTCCGATCTCGAGTACGTCACGCTCGGATCGGTCGACCCCGAAGCGCCCTATCGATTGGCTGTCACGCTAACCAACCAGGGGGCTGGCATTCGTCGCGTCGAGCTAAGCAGCCCACGATTCCGCGATCTCCACGATCGCGGCGGCTACTTGGGTCACCTGGAACTAACGACCGACAACAGCGGCGGACTCCGCATCCAATCGCTCGTCGCGGGCACGCCTGCTGCTGAGGCAGGTCTGGAAGTTGGCGATCGAATCGTCTCCTACACTAATGGTGGTACAGACGGCGGCGAGCAAACACCGCTCACCTCAGCCGAAGAATTCGGCAAATTACTCGTCAGCCGCAAACCACGCCAGGAACTCACGCTGCAAGTCGCTCGCGGCGAAGGGGCCCCGGTCGATCGCGTAGTCACACTGGCGCGACGTCCCTTGGAGGTGATTCGCCCCGAGGTTGAAAACGTCTTGATGCGTACAGGAAAATTGCCCAAGAAAGTGGCGAGCCCGCCTTCGTTTCAATTCACCTTCGAGCAACTAGGCAGAGAAAAGCTACCTTCGCAAGAAAAAGTGAAAAGAATTCTTGCCGAAGCCGAGGAGAATGACGAAAAACCGGTGATCCTCGAAGAAATCGTCGGCGTCGCACTCCGCAACAGCAACTGGGAGATCGCCAATCGCGACGAAACCAGCGTCACCTTCCGCGCAGTTTTGCCCAAATACAACCTGGAAGTTCAGAAAACCTATCGCCTGCAGCCAGTTCCCGCAGAAGAACAAAAAAACAAAAACTACCCAGGCTACGGCCTCACACTCGATCTCGTTGTGCGTAACCTGGGCGAGCAAGACATGCCGCTACGTTACCGGCTTGATGGTCCCAATGGCTTGCCCATCGAAGGTTGGTGGTACGCCAACAAGATTGGCCGAGAATGGGGAGCCGCCGGAATCCGCGATGTCGTCGCCCGGCATGTCGGAAACGATACCGTCCAAGTCGGCCCAACCACGATCGCAAAAGGGGATGCGGAAACGATGCAAGGCCCGCCGCTCGCCTTTGCTGGCGTCGATGCGCAATACTTTTCCGCCATTCTCCTCCCACGCAAACCAAAACTTGAGACATCGTGGATTGACGAGATGCGTAGCGTTTCGTTCAGCCCCGAACCGAAAGTTCGCCCCATCGAAGGAAAGTATGCAAACGTCACTTGCCGTTTGATCAGCCACGAAACCGATCTCGCGGCAGGCGAGACGCTCGAGCACTCTTACGATATTTTTGCCGGCCCCAAACGCCCAAAACTTCTAGCCAACTATCACGCCAGCGAAAGTACACAATACGGACTCGGCGACCTGATGTACTACGGCTGGTTCAGTCCTGTATCGAAAGCAATGCTGGGTATCTTGCATTTCTTTTACGGCATCATTGGCAACTACGGCATCGCGATCATTATGCTCACCGTTCTGGTGCGTAGCCTCATGTTCCCGATCAGCCGCAAGCAGGCGAAGAGCATGGCGAAAATGCAAGAGCTTCGTCCCGAGATGGACAAGATCAAGGCAAAATACAAACAGGACATGCAAAAGCAGTCGCAAGCGACGCAGGAGTTGTACCGCAAACACAACATCAACCCGCTCGCCGGTTGTTTGCCGATGTTTATCCAGTTGCCAATCTTCCTGGGCCTCTATCGGGCGCTGATGGTCGACGTCGAACTCCGGCAGGCACCGCTGCTCGGCGATGCGATTCGCTGGTGTTCCAATCTGGCTTCTCCCGACATGTTTTATGATTGGTCCTCGTTCATGCCCGATTTCATCAACCGCGGAGAGGGAATCTTCGAGCTCGGACCGTACTTAAATATCCTGCCCCTAGTCACCTGCGGGCTATTCATTTTGCAGCAAAAAATGTTCATGCCCGAAGCGGCCAACGAACAGGCAGCGATGCAGCAAAAGATCATGAAGTACATGATGCTGTTCATGGGTTTTATGTTTTTCAAAGTGGCTGCGGGACTCTGCTTGTACTTTATCGCATCAAGCATCTGGGGCATTGCCGAACGCAAAATGCTGCCTAAGCCATCGACGACCGGCGCCCTCGCCGCAGCCAGTGGTCCTTCGCCTTCCAGCATTTCGCCCTATAGCAACGGTGTTGATACCGCTACGCGTCGACGTAACAAAAAGAAGAAGAAAAAGCGGTAAGGGATCTGTAATATCCAATATCGAACAAGGAATGTCCAAGGAGGAAGTGAAGGTGTAGACGCTATGCTTTTCATTCTGCCTTGAGTATTCCTTGTTCGATATTGGTTATTTTAATTTCACTCTCCACCCTTCACCTCTATGCTCGATCCCGACGACACGATCGCTGCCATTGGCACAGCTTCAGGAGGGTCGCCACGTGGAATGGTCCGCCTGAGTGGTCCGCGAGTTCTCGATTGCCTGGATCGTTGCTTCCGATCGAGTGATTCGGGAATTCAACCGCGCGACGCCCGGTTGTCGTGCGTCCTCGCTGGTTCGGTCACGCTTACTGGTGACGATCCGCTCGAACTCCCCTGCGATCTGTTCCTCTGGCCCAACCAGCGCAGCTATACCCGACAACCCACCGCCGAGCTGCACACACTCGGATCGCCGCCGCTGTTGGAAAAACTGCTACGCACCGTTTGCGATTGTGGCGTGCGGTTGGCGGAGCCGGGCGAATTCACGTTGCGAGCATTTTTGGCGGGACGACTCGATCTGACACAAGCCGAAGCGGTACTCGGTGTGATCGATGCCCATAGCTCGGACGATCTGCACACCGCCCTCGGCCAACTCGCCGGTGGGCTGTCGCAACCGTTGCTGCAACTCCGCGAAGAGCTACTCCAATTGCTGGCCGAACTGGAAGCGGGGCTCGATTTTGTGGAAGAAGATATTGAGTTTATCACTGCCGATCAATTGCGCTATCAACTCGCTGCCGCACAAGCGATCGTGGCCAATGTGGGCTCACAGCTTGAAAGCCGCGAAGACGCAATCGATTTGCCGAGAGTGGTGTTGAGCGGGCTTCCGAATGCTGGCAAGAGCAGCTTGTTTAATGCGTTGGTCGAGCGATATTCAGCGACTTCGTCTGACCAACAGGCACTCGTCTCGGAACAATCGGGAACGACTCGCGACTTTGTCACAGCTGTGATTATATTGAATGGTTTCGCCTGTGAACTCGTTGATACTGCCGGCTTGGTAGCGAATTTAGAAAATCACTCGATCGATCAGATTGCGCAAAAAATATCTGGGCAGCAGCGTAAACAGGCGAGTTTGGTAGTTCGGTGCGCAGACGCAACTGTTGGCGAAGTTGTCGACGGGGCTTCCGAGGAAATTTTGGTTAGAACAAAAAGCGATCTGCTTGCCACTCCGCCCTCGGATGCTGCCTCGCAAGTCGTATGCAGCAGCGTTGACGGCAGCGGCTTGGATCACCTAGCTCGGCAAATATACGAGAGACTTACCGAAGCCTT
This sequence comes from Planctomycetota bacterium, assembly GCA_013152515.1. Taxonomy (GTDB): domain Bacteria; phylum Planctomycetota; class Planctomycetia; order Pirellulales; family Lacipirellulaceae; genus Bythopirellula. The sequence goes on along the minus strand of JAADGD010000088.1, from coordinate 421 downwards.
GCGTGTAACGAGCAATCCGGTTGCCCTCACTGCGACGCGATGTGCCGAAAGCCTGCGACAAGCAGAGGCTTCTTTGACACAAGCTTTGCAAATCGTCGAAGTGCATGGCGGCGAGGAGCTGATAGCCGTCGAAGTCCGTAGCGCACTGCACGCCTTGGGACAAGTCGTCGGTGCCGTCTACACCGACGACATCCTGGACCGCATTTTTGGGCAGTTTTGCATCGGCAAGTAAAAAGTGCCACGTTGCGACGCAATGCCAGGCGAATCACACAGGTCTCTTGACTTGTAACCGTTCACGGCGCTGAAAGAAGAAAAGCCACAGATAAACCCAGCGCGGCCCGTGGCCGCAACCAAAGTCCATAGTGCAATACCACTGGGAGCAGACCAAAGGACATTCAATTTATGATCAATGATACCTTGG
>JAADGD010000255.1 GCA_013152515.1 Planctomycetota bacterium | reverse complement strand
CCGTCGTATTCCCATCGCGAATGGTCACGCCGCTGATCGTGACGTCGATTTCGGTGTTGTCATCGCCGTTGTCGATCAAGAAGACACGGCTTCCGTCATTGCCACTGATCGCCAAGTTGTCCGCTCCGGGCCCATCGATGACGACCGAGTCCGTGATCTCCAACTGGTTCGTGCCCGGCACGCTGAGCGTAATCGTCTCGCCTGACGCAAACACACTTGGCTGGAACGTAATCGTTTGGCTACCCGACTCGCCGTTGGCAAACGCGATCGCTTCCCGCAGCGTATTGATATCGTCGTTGTCGGCAAGCGTACCCGTGTTCGTGTCGCTAGTGGTATCGACATGCAGCCGGTCCTGGATTTCGATCGTGTACGTACCGGTCGAATTCCCGTCCGTATCGCCCAGTCCAGTGGTAATGTCGTAACTACTGTTCAGGAATGCGGACACTCCTGCGTAGTAAATCCCCTGGTCAAGAAACATCCCCAGAAACGAATCTCGGGGGAGGAGTCCTGTTTCCCCCGGCGCGTTGGCGTCATCATTGATGCCGATTTGCGTGCCATTTGCATCGAATAGTCGCAGCAGCGAATCGACACCACCCGTCGCAGGCCGGTCGATGTCAATCTCGACGAACGAGCCGTCACGTCCAACCACAAACCTGTACAGATCCACGTCAGCATCGGTTGCAATGGTGCCGCTGCCTAAGCGTGTGCCATCGGTAAACAAGTTCCCCAAATCATTCGCGTTGGAGATACGATCGTCGGGATCGAGCGAGACCTCGGTGGCGGTGACGGAGTAGGATCCGGTGTTCGTCGCAGTGGTCAGATCCCCGGTGCCATCGTTGACGTCGTAGGCGGTGTTTTCAAAACTAGAGACGCCGATGTAAAAGTCGTCGGTGTCACCAAACGTGAACGTTAATTCGGAGTCTAAGCCGGGTCCGCCATCGTCGTCCGAATCCAACTCATTCCCATTGTCGTCGAAAACTCGCAGAAAAGAATCAAGTCCCGCGCTGCCATCGACCTCAAACCGAACCGACTGTCCTTCGATGCCGTTCCACAAAAACAGATCGACATCGGTTGGCAAGTCGATCTGCCCCCCTGCAAAACCATCAAGCAGCGCGTTGCTGGCCTCGTCGATTTGGTCGTTGGTGTCCTCAAAGGTAATGAAGTATCCGCCGGTCGAGCTGAAGCCACCCGTTTGGTCGCCGAGGCCCGTCTCAGCATCGTACTGTTCGTTGGAGCTTGAAGAAACCCCCAAGTAATAGGTGCCGGCGGTAGTAAACGTGAACTCAATTTCCGAATCGACACCCGGGCCGCCATCTTCGTCGTCTTCGAGCTCGACGCCGTTGGCGTCGAATAGTCGGAAGTAAGTATCGAGCGTACCACCGCCATCGTCGCCAACCGTGAACGTGATTTCCTTGTTCAGATTAAAGCTGGCGATGTTGATCGCATAGAGGTCGACATCGGTGTTGGAGGGGCTGATGGCACCCGGCAGCGTTTGCCCGATGGCGAGCGTGAGATCGGTCTCGCAAATCTGATCGTTCGGATCGCCGTCTGGGCCCGGCGTGCACAGCATCCGTCGGTCTTCGAGCGTTTCAAACCGCAAGCGACGGCTGTCGCCAATCCCCTGCTGCAAATGTCTTCTCTGCAAATGCTTTCTCTGCAGAGACAACGTCGAACGGCCACGCCGCGAAAGTGACGACGAGCGATGATGCGAATTTTTCATGTCTGGTGGGTGCCCAAAACGACTGGATACCCCGACGAGAGCGGAGCAAGATAATGACAAACCGGAGGATATAGCAGGTCCGGGGGAGGCGAAGCTTGGTCGGCAGCGCCAATTGCTACCGTGATCAAGGCTACCGTCATCAAAAGGCTACCGTCATCAAAGGCTACAGCGATCAAGTAGGAACGCGCCCTCCCAGCACCCTATGCGGCGATTATAGACGAGGGCGGGGCATATAGCCACCCATTTGCAGGGCTTTTTCGGCGTGAATGGGCCAAATGCCTATTGGACGCGAGCAACACAACAAGCGCCCGCCACGTCGCTCGCCAGCTTTCATCGGGACTTGTTAGAGGGACTATGAAACTCGCTGCCAAATGCCATGCTAGCCATACCGCCTGGAGTCACAAAGGACACGTAAGATTGTATCTGTCCATTTTGCTGCAAAGGCGCAGCGGGCGAATGGTCCGTGCGGTGTAGGCGGTTGGGTTGCGAACCGACGCGATGTCATGGAGGTGCGCGGGGCACGACCGCGGTTGCCGCTTGAAGTGTGGCGACTTCCGCCCGAAAAACAGATTGACCCGTTTCGAGCCAATGGTTAATTTCCGACAAAACCGTGCCGAGCGTAAAATGTTCCAGACGCTTCGAAAGGCTCGCCAAGACGCTCATGATGACGCCGCGTCGCTTTGCTCCGCTCTCGGTCTTGCTCAAAACGAACACGAATAACTTTTCGGTATGCCTAACCAACTCGTTTTGCAGACCTACGAACTTCGCATCGGCGGCGGGTGCCGTCTTTCCCAACGCTTCGCCGTACCGGCGACAAATCATCCGAATGCGTGTTTGCAACTTGTCGACTTTGGCCTGCCGTCCTGCCGACAAACGACGATCGCGGCTGAAACGTACCGAGTCGAGGTGCAAAACGGATGCTGCCGCGACCAATTCGGCAATCACGGCGCAACACACACTTCTTTCGATGGGCACCATGCCAATACAAATCGACCGTCTCGGTGGCGAGATCCGGCTTGCCGTCTTTCGGCTTTCTGCCGGTTGATTTCTTGCGCCGGTGCTTTTTTCGCTGTTTCCGCTCGTGTCGAGTGACGCTGTAATTCGTGGCCTCTTTCGGCGGCTTGGACTCCTTCGACTTCGCCTTTTCGACGAGCAGCTTTTTCAGTTCTTCGACCTGTTTTTCAAGCTCATTGATCCGCGCAGCCTGTTCCTTGATCTGCACATCGCGTTGCCGGAGTTGATCTTTGAGTTCGCGAACCATCATGCCCAAAAGCTACGCGATTCCCCAATCTCGACAAATACTAATTCTCAAAATGGACAGATACAGGAAATTCCCTGATTTTTTTCGACCAACACCGCTTGCTTCAACATTGGGTACGGCGAAGGTAATGATTACTACGACATTCGTGGTCGTACGGCTCATGAAGTAGGTCTTCAACACCAACAATAGCGACTACCGTTGTCCTTCGACGCAGTAAGGTTATTCGCCGTTCAGCACGTGGACTCGCGGACGCGTCTGGGCGATGCCTGGCTACACCGAACCGTTGGAATGGTTGGCCACGCGGCCCGATGGTGAGTTGAATCTCAACAGTGGACGTGAGGCCCTCGAAGCAATTTTCTTGAAAGCTGCCCAGTGCTCACAAAAAAATAGGTTTGTCACCCCAAGTAAATCAGGTTAACCTAAAAGAAAAGATTAGCCTCGGAGTCTTTTCACATGATCAAACGTATTCTCGTCGGCCTGGGCAGCCTTGTTTACGCCCATTCTGCGACGGCCAAGGCCATCGAGCTCGCTAAATCGCACGATGCCGAGCTAACGGGCGTCACTCTGTTCGATACAGGCAGGCTCGACCACACTGGAGTGGTGCCTATCGGTGCTGGTCATTTGGCCAAGGAACTGAAGGAGAGCCGTCTGGACGATGTGAGCGGCGTTATTGCCGCAGCTGAAGTCCATTTCGCGATGGCCTGTGAGAAGGCGGGCGTCACTTATCGCATGCGCCGCGAGACGGGCGATCCGTTGGCGGCGCTGGTTTCGCTCACACGCTACCACGACTTGGTGATCTGCGGACTACAAAGCCTGTTTGAGCATGGCGTTGTTGACGAGCCGCCCGATGAGTTGGCGATGTTGGTGCGCGAAGGCGTTCGGCCGTTACTGGCCGTCAGTGATGCAGACCGACCGATCAACCGTGTCCTGATTTGCTACAGCGGCTCGATGGGATCGGCAAAGACGATGCGCCGTTTTATTCACCTGCGTCTGTGGCCAGAAGCCCAGCTGAAAATCATCACATTTAACAGAGGCGACCAAGCTCGAGAAGCGTTACTTCCCGCTGCCGCCGATTACTGCCGGGCGCACGGCTTCGAGCCCGAAACCGACAGTATCGCGAAACATCCCAAACATGAAATACTACCCTACGCTGAGCAGTGGGGAGCCGATCTGATCGTGATGGGCAACAGCTCTAAACGTCTGTTGCTCAGACGCATCCTGGGAGAGACCGCCCTGCATGTCATGCGAAATGCTGAATTGCCTCTTTTCTTGGCGCAGTAAACCTTCACGATCAGCCGAAAATCCAATAGTGCAATCAAAAAAGCCGCTTACTGGCCCCAGGGCTAGTAGGCGGCTTTTTGCTGCTCATTGGCAGGACTTTGAAGAGGCGCCGGGCGGATTCGAACCGCCGATGTCGGATTTGCAATCCGACGATGCCTTAGCCACTTGGCCACGGCGCCATGTTTTTGATAGGAGTTTTTGATAGGAGTCGTTCTTGGTCGGTATAAAACGTTTATTCGGCGCGATCAGGAGACATCCTGAATCTACTGCCGAATTTTTACGACTTCTAGCCTACACCCATTATTGGAAGGCTAAGCAATTAGCGAGCCTTGGTCAAGTGCAGCCTAGTTTGAGGATTACGAGTCCCTGGCAAATTGCTGAGAGACGCGCGGCTGTGCCGGTGCCAACTGCCGAGAGTGTTCTCTTGGAGACTCCGGCTTTGCCGATTCGATGCAAGTAAGTAGCTACCCCTCAAGGAGACCCGCCCTTGAGGAGACCCGTTGCTGCCAGCGGCCGGGATGATTCATCTTGGCGCGGCAGGCCCGACCCACTGAGAATGCCCTTTTGAGAAAGAATAGTTCCATGATCAAAGCCCTCACCAAGCTGTTTGGGGCTGCATCTTCCAGCCGAAGAGATGCCCTTACGCGTCAAGTTGCCGAGCTGAGCGTCGAGAGTGTTTGCCAACTGGTGGCCGAGCAGGTCGAGTGTATGAGTCTCTCCGAGGCTCGTGGCTATGTCCGTGCTAGGGCAGCGCGAATTGTCCGCAAGCAGACGCGGATGGCGATCGGACGGCACCTGGGGGCGGATCTGGCTTGGACAGATACGATTGCGCGGACGGCCATCGAGCGGATCGTACCGCTCGTGCTGCGTCAGACTGGCGTCGGTGTGCCGAAGATACCCGCTGCGGTTCGTGTGGCTGCTTAACCACACCCGTTGCGGTGTTCCGGCGATCCATAGGATCGCGGCTGCGAAAAAATTCTCTAACAGCTAATAGCCAAAATCTGAAAAGCAAAAAAATGGACACGAGTGACTACCCTTCGCTGCCCAATCTTAGCCAACTGCATGCTCGCTTGGCTGCCAATAGCCGGCATGTCGAAGCAGTTATCGATTCGCAGCTCGACGGCATTGAACGTCTTTTTTCCGCCACCACGGCCCAAGATTGGCAAGCTGTGGCCAAAGCCTCGCATTATTTGGCGGAGCTGCAATCCGACCAAGTTGGACCAGATGTCGTACGCGAAGCTCGTCATGTATTTGAAGAGTTGAGCCACGCGGCAGACGGAGCAAAACAGCCTAAACACAAACAGCCTAAACACTTAGCGAGCTTGTTGGCTGCATGCCGGAACGCGAGAAAGAGCTGAAACACTTAAACCGTAACTGAATCCAGCTACAAGCAATTCACAGAGTTGTT
>JAADGD010000109.1 GCA_013152515.1 Planctomycetota bacterium | reverse complement strand
AGTCGGGATGGCAGAAAAATTCGATTTCCATCTGCTCGAACTCGCGCGAGCGGAACGTAAAGTTGCGCGGGGTGATCTCGTTGCGAAAGCTCTTGCCGACTTGGGCGATACCGAAGGGGATTTTTACACGTGTGCTGTCGACGACGTTTTTGAAGTTGACGAAGATGCCTTGTGCCGTCTCCGGGCGGAGGAAGACTTTGTTTTCGTCACTTTTGATTGGCCCAGCGTGCGATTCTAACATTAAGTTAAAATCACGAGGGTCGGTCAGTGTGCCAACGCGTTTTGCACCTGGGCCAAGGACGTTTTCGAAATTGCTAATGGTTTCAAACGAGACGACGTCGTCTTCCCAATGAAGTTTGTCGACATCTTTAGCTCGGATATTGAAAGCTTTCAAAGCGGCTCGCTCAAGATCGGCTAGTTCTTCTTCGGCTTCGGATTTCGTTAGAACGAAAACCTTCTCGAACTCTTGCGGTTTCGCTTCTACAGTGCTGCCAGAGAGTTGCTTTGTTTGCCCCTTAGCCTTCTTGCCAGTGCAGGTAACCCAACGTCCTCGTAGCTGGTCGTACCGAAATCGCTTGTTTGTTTCCCTGCATTCGACCATTATGTCAGTGAAGAGGTCAAAGTGCCCCGAAACTTTCCACACCTGCGGGTGCATGATGATCGCGCAGTCGAGGCCGGTCATTTCGTGCGTGGTCGGCGCGCCGTCGGCGATGGCTAGCTCGTCGTGGGCGGTGACCATATCGCGCCACCAGGCGTCTTTGATGTTTTTTTTCAGCTCGACGCCGAGCGGGCCGTAGTCCCAAAAGCCTTGGATGCCGCCGTAGATTTCGCTCGACTGAAAGAGGAACCCTCGGCGTTTGCAAAGGGAGACGAGTTTTTCCATTTCCATGAGTGAGTACCGTGTTCAAAATGCAGGATTGAAAAAAGGCCCGCGAATGACGCGAATAGACGCGAATCAGAATTCCATTCGCGCTTATTCGCGTCATTCGCGGGCAAATCGTATTGTACAGGCGGATTTGGGCTGGCGTCTATGGGAGCTTGATTTGGCCGGTGGTGTGGTCTAGCTCGGGGGCGACATTGTGGGTGTCGAGCTGGGCGCAGAATGGGAGATCGTCGTCGTAGCCGAGGGCCAAGAGGTTTTTGCCGCCGAGTGTGTCGCGAAGTTCGTGGGCGAATTGCTTGCTGGGCGTGCGGTTGAGTGCGCAGGCGGTGGTGAGGAGTTCTTGCCATTCGCGGCAAGCCGCGTCGATCCATTCGTTGGTAGTGCAATTTTTGTGAAGGGCTTGGAGCTGGCTGGCGATGGCGCCGGCGGCCAAAATGTCTTCGCGAGTGACTTTTCCGTTGGTGCCGGCGCAGAGGATGTCGACGCGCGGGGAGTCGGCGACGGCGTCGACGATCGCTTGGCGGTTGATGGCGGCGCCGATCAGCGTTCGCTTAGCCAGCCGCGCGTGGGCGAGGGCTTTGGTGCCGTTCGTGGTGGTGAATAGTACCGTCTGGCCGAAAACCCGATCGGGGGTGTAGTCGAGCGGCGAGTTGCCGAGGTCAAAACCTTCGATCGGTTGGGCCGCCGAGGAGGATTTTAGCTCGGTCAAATTGTGCAGCTTTGGCGAAAGTTTCGTCGACTTCGAGGCTGGGGACGACACATTTCGCGCCGTTGGCGAGGGATTGGCAGATGGTCGTCGAGGCGCGCAGCAGGTCGACCACGATGACGGTGCTGCCGGCGAGGTCGGATTCGGCGACGAAATGCGGCAGATAGTGGACGGCGATTTGCATGGGAATTTGGGATGCGGAGTTCGGAGTGCGGAATGATCTTCTGGTTTAGCCGCGTTGCCACGCAACGCAAGGGACGTCATGTTATGTTAATATGACTTTTGTGTTGCGGGTTAGTAAGTGTCATAAGGTTTTTTGTGGTTCGTTCGTCGTTGCCGACGTCGCAAATGGGTGGATAATCGAGAAATATGACGACCGTTGATAAATCTGCTCCGCGGGTGCGGAAGATGTTTGGAGAGATCGCCGGGCGGTACGATTTCCTGAATCATTTGCTGTCGCTCAATGTCGATCGCTACTGGCGGTGGCGGACGGTGCGGAGTGTGCCGCCGAAGGCGGGGATGAAGATCCTTGACGTTTGCACGGGCACGGGCGACCTGGCGCTGGCATATCATCGGGCCGCTCGCGGCTTAGCAAAGATCATCGGGGCCGACTTTTGCCACGAGATGCTGGTCCTCGGCCAACAAAAAGCCAAAAAGTCGGGGGCCAACGGCGCGGTCAATTTTGTCGAAGCCGACGCGATGAGGATCCCGCTCGACGACGATCAGTTCGACATCGTGTCGGTCGCCTTTGGGTTGCGGAATGTGGCGGAGACCGACGCCGGGCTGGCCGAGATGGTCCGCGTTTGTGCCCCTGGCGGGCAGGTGGCAGTGCTAGAGTTTTCGTCGCCAGAATGGCAGCCGTTCAAGGCAATTTATGGTTGGTACTTTCGTAACGTGCTGCCACGAATCGGTCAGCTACTCGCCCGCAACGCCCAAAGTGCTTATAACTACTTGCCAGAAAGCGTCGGCCAGTTTCCGCAAGGCGAGCAGCTTGCCGAGAGGATGCGGGCGGCGGGGCTGACAGAGGTTTGGTATCGCGGACTCACGCTCGGAGTAGCAACGCTGTACGTAGGAAAAAAGGCGAGCCGCGACCGTAAGGGACCGGAGAGAATAAAGAAAAAATAGCCGCTGAGCTACGCCACGCTAAAGCGAACAAAACAGAACTACTATGAACAAAAACATTTGCGTTGGAATCACCGGAGCAAGCGGGGCCGTTTACGCGGTTCGCTTAGTGGAAGTACTGTTGGCCACCGGGCACGATGTGCATTTGTCGATCAGCCCGAGCGGCGCGCAGGTGATTGACGAAGAGATGGGGCTGAAGGTCAACCTCAAGAAGTTCAAAGCGTCCGACTTGATGCTCGACGATGTGTCGGCGGCCGAAGATAGCAAGATTCGATTGCTCCAGGTGAGCGCCGGTATAGGCACGGCCGACAGCAATGTGCTTTCCGCAGAGGCTATTCCGCTTGGCGAATTGCACTACCATCATTTTCAAGATTTGAAAGCTCCGACCGCCAGCGGTTCGTTTTTGACGATGGGGATGGTCGTTTGCCCCTGCTCGGGCACGACGCTCAGCGCGATCGCCCGCGGCGCAGCGAGCAGCCTCATCCAACGGGCCGCCGAGGTGCATCTCAAGGAGCGTCGCAAGCTGATTTTGGTGCCGCGCGAGACGCCGCTGTCGTTGCCGCACATCGAAAACATGCGTTTGGCGACCCAAGCAGGTGCGGTGGTGATGCCTGCCTCGCCCGGTTGGTACCACGGCGTCACGACCCTGCGCGATCTGGTCGATTTCATGGTCGCGCGGATTTGCGATCAACTGGGCGTGGATAATTGCCTGATGAAGCGTTGGGGCCGGGGATGATTGCAGAAGTCGGATTGCGGACTGCGGAATAAAAAGGTCACAAGCCGCGTTGCCACGCAACGCAAGGCGCGCCACGGTAAAATGCTCAAAACCATCAATCACCTTCTTTCGCTAATCCGCTTTAGCCACACGATTTTCGCGCTACCGTTTGCGTTGCTGGCGGCGATGATGGCTTGGCGGCTGCGGGCGATTGAGACTGGGGATCTGGGAATTGCCGTTTTGCAAGTGGGCGATGGCCCCGATGGCCCCACTTTTTATACGATTGAATATACGGTAGTTCAGTTAGGCCCTTTTTCTTTTTCACTCGATTGGCTATTTGCTGCGCCAAAATTTGCTATCCGTTGGCAAGAGCTTCTCGGCATTCTGCTCTGCATGATCACCGCGCGCAGTGCCGCGATGGCGTTCAATCGGTTGGTCGATCGCAAGATCGACGCCGGGAACTCACGCACGGCGCAGCGGCATCTGCCCGCAGGTATCTTGAGCATTGGTCAGGTAACTGTCTTTGCCCTCGCTAGCGGTTTTACTTTCATCGCCAGCACGCTGCTCTTTCTGCCGAATCGGTTGCCGCTATATCTTTCGGTGCCGGTGCTGGCGTTTTTGTGTGGTTATAGCTACGCAAAACGGTTTACTTCGCTGGCCCATTTGTGGCTGGGCGCGGCGCTGGCGATGTCGCCGGTTGCGGCTTGGATCGCCATTCGTGGCGACGCGGTGCTGGCGAATCCGGTTGATTTGTTGCCGGCGCTGGTGTTGGGCGGAGCGGTGGCAGCCTGGGTGACGGGGTTTGATATTATCTACGCCTGCCAAGATTTTGAGTTTGATCGGGAGGCCAAGCTGCATAGCGTGCCTGCACGGCTGGGGATTGCTCGGGCTTTGTGGCTGTCGGCCGGTTGTCACGCGGTGGCGGTCGTGCTGTTGGCGCTGCTGCCGCTGGTGTATCCACCGTTTGAAGTGCTGTATTGGGTGGCAGTCGGGGCGGTGGGGGGATTGTTGGTTTACGAGCACGCGGTGGTTCGCCCCGACGACTTGGATCGGGTGAATACGGCCTTTTTTAATGTGAATGCAGTGATTAGTTTGGGTCTGTTTGCGGTTGGAACCCTAGACCTGTGGCTAGGGGGTGGGTGATAATGGTCCGGCGATGCGTTGCATCGCGGTTATTTGTTATTGGGATTTCACTGTCTAACCGCGATGCAATGCATCGCCGGGCGAAATAGAGATGCTAAGAACTTCAAGCAAAATTCTCCGGCCCATTCGCGAAAAAGTCGAAGCGGGCGAGCGGCTCAACCTCGACGATGGCGTGCTGCTGTACAGCAACGACGTACCGCTGCCCGAGCTTGGCGAGTTGGCTAACTTGGTGCGCGAACGCAAGAACGGAAATTTTGCGTACTACAATATCAACACACATCTGAACCCGACCAACATTTGCGTCTATCGTTGTACGTTTTGTGCGTTTCGATCAGACCTGCGCGACGCCAAGGGCTACGCGATGTCGGACGAGCAGATTTTGGCGCGCGGGCAAGAGGCGGTCAGCGCCGGGTCGACGGAGATGCACATCGTGGGCGGGCTGCATCATCAGGCGAAGTACGAATGGTATCGGAATGTCGTGAGCTTGTTGCATGAAAATTTTCCGACGTTGCATCTCAAAGCGTGGACGCCGGTCGAGATCGATTGGTTTGCTCGGCAGACAGGAAAATCGATTCGTTGGGTGCTGGAAGATATGATGGATGCCGGCTTAGGCAGTTGCACGGGCGGCGGCGCGGAGATTTTTCATCCCGAGGTGCGTGACCAAATTTGCGAGCACAAAGCCGACAGCAGCCGATGGTTCGAATCGCATCGCACGGCCCATGAATTGGGGCTGCGAAGCAATTGCACGATGCTGTACGGGCATATCGAAAAACCATATCACCGGATCGATCATTTGATTCGCCTGCGCGAGCTACAAGATGCTTCGTTGCAGAAAGGCTGGGGCGGGTTCCAGACATTTATCCCACTGGCGTTTCATCCCGAGAACACCGGCCTCAGCCACATCACCAAGCCGTCGGGGCCGATGGACTTGCGGACGATGGCGATCAGCCGCCTGATGCTCGACAATGTGCCGCACATGAAGGCGTACTGGATCATGCTCGGCGTGGGGACGGCGCAAATCGCCCTGTCGTACGGAGCCGACGACATCGACGGGACGGTTCGGCACGAGCTGATTTATCACGACGCCGGTGCCGAGACGCCGGAAGTGCTGAGCGTCGAGAAAATTCGCCGCGTGATCGAAGAGGCGGGTCGCGAGCCGGTCGAGCGCGATACGCTGTACCGGCGTGTCGAGCGGGACGAGTCGGGTTGGCGAGTCGGCGAGGCGATTGCGGTGGGAGGGTAAATCATAACCCGTAGCCCCCGGCTCTGCCGGGGGATGGCCCTACGGAAAACGCCCACGGCACTCACCCATCCCCGGCAGAGCCGAGGGCTACGATGCGAATAATTCCCCGCATTCCCGCGGGAAATATGGCAAGATTGTGGGGAAAGCTCGACTTGCCTTGGTATGAACCTGGGGGTAGCATTCTGCGTAGAAGTGACCAACACAGCCGCCAATCTATCTAAGGCCTAATAGGCCAGGGTTAAGAACGATGATGTTTTTCGATCCGATGTATTTTCTTTATATCTCCCCGGCATTGCTGCTGGCCTTTTGGGCACAGATGCGCGTGAAGTCGACTTTTGCACAGGCTCAGAAGATACCGGTCCCCTTGAGTGGTGCCGCTGCTGCACGCCACATTTTGGATGCAGCCGGGTTGCAGAATGTTGCTATTGAGCAGGTTCCAGGCCAGCTTAGCGATCACTATGACCCGCGTGCGAAGGTTTTACGTCTCAGCCAATCGGTTTATGGACTGCAGACAACGGCTGCTGTCGGCATCGCTGCCCACGAGGCCGGCCATGCGATCCAGGATGCGAAGAATTACGCACCGCTTGTGATTCGTAATGCCGCGGTACCTGCAGCGACATTCGGTGGAAATGCGAGCATGATCATGCTTATTGCAGGCATGTTTTTATCCGCCAGAATTCCTGCCCTGGGAATTCTCGTTCCGCTTGGCATTGCTGCTTTCGGATGCGTGGTGTTTTTTCAGTTGATCAACTTGCCAGTGGAATTTGACGCCAGTGCCCGAGCAAAGCGTTTGTTGACAGAGTATGGCATCGTTCCCGATCAGGATATGGTTTACGTGAACCGTGTACTAAATGCTGCTGCGTGGACCTATGTTGCCGGCACT
>JAADGD010000259.1 GCA_013152515.1 Planctomycetota bacterium | reverse complement strand
AAACGTGCTGCTACTCCCGCTCCCTTACGGTCGAGGTTCGCCTGGGTTCGGGGCTCGCCGGGGTTGTGTTCGCCTGGAGTTGCTCCTTCTTCTACAATACCATGCCAACGGCAAGCGACCGAACACGAGTTTTTGGTGGGCGTTGAAAACTGGGGCTGGGCGAGTCAGAATGGGGGCTTCGGCGAGGCGTAGCTCGCCGGCTACTTCATCCTTCACCAACCCACCCTTCAATGTCCAACCAGCCTCAGCAAGACGTTTGTTGCCTGATGGGAGACCCGATTGCTGGGAATCCGACGCAGTATATGCTGGAAAAGGCATTTGGTGCGGCACGGCTCGAATGGCGGTTTTTGACGTTTGAAGTGCCTCCGCTGGAATTTGAGGGAGCTTTGCGAGGCGCTCGCATATTTGGCTTCAACGGCATTATGCTCGCGCCGCCGCATCGGTCGCGGGTGCTGCCCTACCTGGAACACCTGGGCGACGCGGCCCGCATCAGCGGACAGGTCAACTGCATCAAGCAGGAAGACAGCCAACTCCACGGCTACAACACCGAAGGCCGCGCGTTGCGGCAATTGCTGGAGCAAGCGGGTGCGGTGAACAGCGCCAAGGTAACGATCTTGGGCGCGGGACGACTGGCCCGCGCGATTGGGGCGGAGCTGTCGCTGGTCGGTGTCGAAGAATTGGTGTTTGCCTGTCGCGATCCGGAGAGTGCCGAAAACTTGATTCAGACACTGCTCGATCAAACGCCGCTCAAAAATTGTCGCGTTGTCAAACTCGACGACAAAGCGCCGCTAGTGATTGAGGAAGAGTGTCACGCCCTCGTCAACACCACGCCGGTCGGCACCAATAACCCAGACGAACAACTGCCCCTCGACATCGGCAGCCTCAACAAAAAAACATTGGTGGCCGATGTTGTCTACTATCCACCGCAAACGTGGCTCATGCGTCAGGCAGAAGCCCAAGATTGCCCAACCATCGATGGCCTGACGTTGCTGATTGAACAGGCAGCGATCGCCTTTGAAATTTGGACCGGCGCGTCGGCCGATCGCCAAGCGATGCGCGAGGCGGTCGAGGAATTTTTGGTGCTGTGAGCTAGGATTTTGACCAATGCGAGGACTATTTCTCACAGGCACAAATACCGACGTCGGCAAGACGCACGTCGGGGCGATGATCGCGCGGGCACTCACCGCCGCCGGTCATCGGGTTGGTGTTTACAAGCCAGTCGAAAGCGGCTGCCGGCGAGAAGGCAAGACGCTGATCGCGGCGGATGCTCGCCAACTCTGGGAAGCGGCTGCTCGGCCGGGAGAATTGTCGTGCGTCTGCCCGCAACGATTTGAGGCGGCTCTCGCTCCCCCGCAAGCGGCGGCATTGGAGGATTCGTCGGTCGATCGCGATTTGCTGCGGAGCGGACTCAGCTATTGGCAAGAGCGTAGCGACTTTGTCTTGGTTGAAGGAGCTGGTGGGTTGATGTCGCCGCTGAGCGACGAAGACTACAACGCCGATTTAGCAGCTGACTTGGGGTTGCCGCTGGTGATCGTCGCGGCAAACGAGTTGGGAGTGATCAACGCAACATTGCAGACGATTATCACTGCTCGCAACGTTGCGCCGCAACTGCCGATAGCGGGAGTGATTCTCAATCAGACAGCGTTGCGCGGCGAAGACGCCAGCGTCGGCCGCAATGCAGACGAGCTACGCGCTAGGTGCGATGTGCCACTATTAGCGACGGTGGGAGTTGGGCAGCAGCAGTTGAGCGGCGGCGTGAATTGGTATGCGTTGGGGCAATGATTGCAAATTGGCCATTATCCATCACAAATTTGAAATTACCACTGTAAATTTTGCTAATGGCCAATGGTTAATTTGCAATTCCAGCTGTTGCCACGGCAGCAACCTCTCCCATCCGTTGCTCAGCCACCTGCGTATCGATTGCCAAACGAATCGTCACGCTCCAGCAGCCGTTGACGTCGGGCACCAGTTGCCAGTGAGGCACGACGGCAACCGATTGGTGGACCAACTCAAAGCCGCCTTCCGATTGGCTGACTGTTTCGACGGGGTAGGTCCAGATCGACGTCGGCCGGTCGAACTCCAAACCAACGTCAATGCCAAGCCAACCGTCGATCAAGCCAAGCTCTGTCGTCTCGTGCAGATCGAGTTGCTGGCCTAGTTGGCCGAGCGAGTTACCCTCGCCATCGCGAAAGAAACGGTCGTCAGCGCCCGAGGGCAGGCCAGCGAAATTGAATTCCGGAGCGAAATGGATCCCCCCATCCCCAGCGATACCGTCGGCGGGCAAATCTTCGAGCAGGTAAGCAATTTCGAGAACTGACTCGGCAGCACTTAGCGTCAGGCCTTTGGTGATTCGGATCGGACGACCTGCTACGTTGCCTTCGCGCGTTAGTTGGAGCTGGACACGCCGTTCGCTACGGCGGAGCTTCGCTTCGTAGGGGCCGTGGACAAAATCGCCTTGCTCGGTTGCCGTGCCTTTGGCGACATCGAAAGGCGAGACGTCGGCAGGGAAAAAATGATCGACGAGGCTGTTACGCGTCCAAGTGTCGTAGTCCAAACGCTGGTCGAGGCCCTCTTGCTTAAAAATGACTTGGTCGTGAATGCTGGCAACCCCGTCCCCGCCATCAGAAGGGCCACCGAGAACTTTGCGATGGTACGCCTCGAGCCGGCGTGTGAGAGTTGCCCCCAGATTGTGGCAGATCGACTTCACGTCGAACTCGTAAAGCTGGCCACCCTCGACCGGCGACACAAAAGTCGTTAAACGATTGTTCGCAAGCCGCACTTCGGGGCGGCCATCCAAATTAAAATCGCTCGCGTCGAGCGTCACCCACGGCTGCGCATCGGCTTGCCAACTGCGATTTTCCGCCCTGTCGAGTGCATTCTCAGCAGCAATGAGGTGCTGGTAGACGGCGTTGCGTAGATGCGGCAGGTAGACACCGCCAAACGCGCCATGCCAGTAGCTGCAATTGCATTGGCCCCGATAAAGATCCAAGCGTGCCTGGTCGATCAACTCCCCCGTTGCTTCATCTTGAGGTTGGCCAGCTTGTACCGTTTCGTGCAAACGGCGGCTGATCAACTGCATACGGGCATACATCACGTCGGTCTCAGGATATTTCACTTTGAAATTTCGCCAATAGCCGCCGCGAACGAACGGCTTGATTGGTTCCCACTCGCCTTGAGCTTCGAGGTGATGACGGGCGTCTTCGTACTGGTTGATTTTTGCCGAGGGTAGCGACCATTCGGTCATTTCTCGATAGCTGCCTTCGGGGATGTAGAGCTTGCCAAGCGGCGGGATGCTGTCGATCGCCTCGGCGGGTGTCGTCACCTTCAGCCAATCGCTATTTTCTTGCAGGGCATCGAAAAACTGGGCGAGCCAGCCATTGTCGTAGACATGCTGTTTTGTGCCTGGCCAAGTGCCAAACTTTTCGCCATCGTCGCCGAAGACGACCACCGCTCCAGGGTGTTGCTCGGCAACACCGCGCAGATAGCTGATCGTCTCGTGCGCGGGCTGGAAGGGCAGCAAGTAGCGGAGCGGTTCGCTGCCGGGCAACACGTTGATCACCTGGGCATCGTCCTCGGTGACGTAGTAGCCGTGCAGTTGTTCTTGCGTCAGCCCGGCATTCTTGAAATGAAAATCGTCGAGAATCGTGTAGCCAATCCCCGCTTCGGCCAAGTCGCTGGCCATCGATTGTTCCCAGACGCGTTCAGGCATCCACATGCCGCGAATCTGGGCACCCGTCCGCTCTTCGAGCCAGCGCGTGTAGGTGGTGATTTGCCCGACGCGATCGCGCGAAGGGATCATCGACAAAATGGGCTCGAAGTACGCACCGCCGACGATCTCCAGCCGGCCTTGCGCCACCAAACCTGCCAGCCGGTCGACGTACTCAGGATGGTTCGCGTCGATCCATTCCATGAGCGAGCCACTCGTATGGATCGCGATCCGTAATTGCTCGTAACGCTCGAAAACTTCCAAAAACGGCAGATAGCTGTCTTGATAGGCTTGCTCGAACACGCCATCAAAATTGCCGATGGGCTGATGGTTGTGAAAGACGAGAACCAGACGGAGCGGATGATTCATGGTGATTTTCTGTGTCCCTGGCAACGGGCTGACGCTAAAAAATGCTAGCACGCTAATTCACGCTAGCAAAAGGGCTATCCCTAGTGCTTTACAATTCTTCATCATGACAAAGCACTTGAAGATGCCCCGATTGTAGGGATTTGGCTAGGGATTCGGCTAGCGGGCGGCTGTTCTTCTTTTAGGAATGATCGACAGAACCGTTCGCTTCGGACGCAATAAACGGCACAGGACGCAGGGACGACCAACTTCGCCTATCTTACAGGTCCGTAGGATAGGCTTCTAGTGGTCTGTCAAAGTAGAGTTTACTAGTTGTGGACCTTGGTTGGCGCCGACGAAGGTTGGTCGCTGTCCTGCCGGAGATACTCC
>JAADGD010000042.1 GCA_013152515.1 Planctomycetota bacterium | reverse complement strand
AGCAATAAATCGAAAATCGCCCGTATGCTCCGATTGCTACACATCGGGAGTTGCTGAAGTGTATTCAGGCTTGACCTTCTCGCCGGCCATTAGCAAATGCAAGGCTTCACGCACTTTGGCATCCGGTCCGTCAAGAAAAAATTCGACTTCCATTGCGCTTCCATGCACGAATCCGATCGCTTCGAGAGCAACTTTCACACGCTCCAAATCGTTACGGCGGATCAACACATCGACATCTTGCGTATTTCGCACCGCAGCTTCATCGACTCGTGACACCCACGCTGCCACAGCATTACCGCCAACGACCGCATAAGGGATACCGGATTTTTCCAAAGCAGAAGTCGTGCGAAGCAAACGCTCTCGTACTTTTTCCACTGCACGCACCATCCGGTCGAGTGAAACGGGGTGTAGCTTCATTTTGCCCATGCCAGTATTGTCGCTTACCGAACGCGATGTAGCAACCTTTGCCCACGAGGGACTTGCCAAGGAGGCTATTTATTCGCCACGGCGTCGAGCGCAAAGGCAGCGTTCGGGTTGTGTTTGTAGAAGTGAACGGCGATCTGGTCGGAGACCACCTCTTCAAATTGGCGTTTGAACTGCTGGACGGGTTTGTCGGCAGAAGGAATACCGCTGTTACGCGGAAAGAGAATCTGCCCGATGTTGCGCTCCCAAACCGCTTGGCCTGGGCTGTCCATGTCGTAGACCGAGACGTTGATCTCTGCATCGCCCTGGTAGAGGGTCGTGCCTTTGTAGAGATCGAAATTGTCGAGTTCGATGTAGACGACTCGCGTCGCTTTGACGGCACGGCCCAGTTCTTTGTAATTGTCCCAATCTTGTTCATCGACCCAATTGTCGACTTCGCTGTGGCTAACGATTTCGATGTCCTTCACGTTGGCCGCCAGTTTCTGGCTGACCAATTTGCCAATGCTGCGTGCAGCACCGGCGTGCCGATATTCGTTCGACGACGGGGGCCGACACACGACCACCACGCGTTGGTCTTCGAGAGCTTCGCATTCCGCTGGCACGACGTTTCCGCCCTGCCAGAGGTAGATGCCCGTGGCCAAGAGCCCGCTCACGCAGCCGGTGGTGGTGAGGAGGGTAATCGCCAAAAACGCGGCTAGATAGGTTGCGCGAGTTCGCGAGCCACTTGTTTGGAAGAAGGAACGGTCCATCATTTCTTTCCCTGGTAAAAGTTGGTAATCTCAAGCTGGCTAGTGGCTATTCGTCCTGGCGGACGACGTTAAGAATTCAAAACCAAATGGCGTAGCCAATCGAGCAGGGCGATCAACAGCCAGACGGTAGCGAGTACAAGGAGTGATCGGAAATGAGGCGGAGCAATTGGCCAGCGCGCGAGGATTGCGGTCAGCAACAGCCACGGCACGCCGACGATTGTTGCAGCACAGGAGAGGACGCCTCCCAGGTTGGCCGCAGCTGCTTGCGCAAGATTGCCGCGCAAGGCATGACCCCAAGCGGTGGTTGCGCCGCAGGTGGGGCATGGGTAGCCGGTCGTGACTTGAAAATAGCAAGGAGTAAGTCCTAACTGCTCGTGCGTGCCGTAGCCGCGCGGATCGGGTTCGAGGAAACGAGCGGTAACCAGCAACGTCAAGCCCACGGTGGCGAGAGCTGCCAGCGCGAGTCGATGCGCAACTGGTAGTTTTCTCGATGGCGTGGGCAAGGCTTGGGACACGAGTACCCAACGGATGAAAAGCGAGGCGAACCATAGCCGAGCCGCAGCAGTCCGGCAAGATGAATCGGCATGTATTGCTAGCTTACGAAAAAGACGCTGTTTTTTCCACTCCCGCCGCGATGCGGGTGCTTGCTCAATCAAACGATTGCCTGCCAACATCAAGTGGCAGCACTCGATGTTTGGCGAGCACGAATGACAGGGCCTGGATTTCCCAGCCACTTCATCTACTACGATACTACGATACTAGATTTCGACGCCTCTGAAATTCGATTTCTCACAATCAAGCCTTGCAGGGAAGAGTAAGCCCGTTTCCCCTACGCTACCTTGCGTACCACGCCTGTTACTACGCCGAGTACTTTGACGTTGCGCGAGTAGATCGGCTTCATCGACGAATTGGCGGGCTGGAGTCTGACGCGGTTTGCCTCGGGATACCAGTATTTTAGCGTGGCTTCGCCGTCGTCGGTCATTGCGACGACGATGTCGCCTTTGTCGGCCGTGCGCGCCTTGCGGCAAATCACCAAGTCGCCGTCAGCGATCGCGGCTTCGATCATCGAGTCGCCTTTGACTTTCAGGGCGAAGAGATTTTTCTTGCCAAACCAATCGGTGAACTCGAATCGCTCGGCTTGCTCGATCGCCTCGGTCAGGCTGCCTGCGGCAATTTGTCCGACGAGCGGCATGCCGCGATCTTCGTTGGCTGCCTCGGTAAGCTGGATCGCTCGCGACATGTTCGGCTCGCGGGTGATGATCCCTTTTTTCTCCAACGCCTTGAGATGGCACATCACGCCGTTGGGCGAACGGATGCCGAATTGCTCGCCGATCTCCCGGACGGTAGGACCGTAGCCTCGCCCTTGAATTTTGGAGCGGATGAACTCGAAGACTTCGCGTTGTCGCTTGGTCAGTTGCTCGAATGACATGCTTTTTCTCTGGGAGGATATTTGATAGGATTCGGCTTCCGCTATCATCCTAATATACGTTCGTACACATCTCAAGAGCATCTGTACAGTAATAGGGAAATTAAGGAAAAATCGATCGGTTGCCGTCCACGGCGTGTCCTGTGAGAATAGGAGGTTTAGATGGGTAGCGATTTTTTGTTAGCCGTTTTGGCGCTAGCCACGGTTTTTTGCTGTGCCTAGACCGAGTGCAACCTTCTGGCGTAGCCTAAGGACCGCCACAAAAACGCAAAAATGACACAAAAACAAGGAATTAGCCACGGATTGAACACGGATGAAACACAGATCGAAAGGAAGGAAGCCGAGCAGACGTTACTCTCTTGCTCTTGTCCGCGTTCAATCCGTGTTTCATCCGTGGCTATTGAAAATCTTTGTGCCAGACAAAGAAGTTGATCGTTCGTAAAACAGATAAGATTTTTGACTGAGTGATCCATGCCCGATTTAGTACGCCAGGAAGTGATGAATGCAGCCCAGTTGGTTGTTGTGAAGGTGGGTACGCGCGTGCTTTCCCAGGCCGATGGGTCGCTCGACGACAGACGGGTGGCCAACATTGCCGGTCAGATTGCGCGGCTTTGGCAAGCGGGACGGCGGGTGGTGTTGGTCAGCAGCGGGGCCGTCGGGGCCGGTTTGGGGCGGCTGGGGCTCTCGGCTCGGCCGACCGATATGGCACAACTACAAGCCGCTGCGGCTATCGGGCAGAGCCTTCTTATTGAATCGTACAATCGAGCATTGGAGCCTCATCGGCTTCATGCCGCGCAGGTGTTGCTTACGGCCGAGGACTTGCAAGACCGGCTGCGCTACCTGAACGTCCGCAACACGCTGCTGGCTCTTTTTAAGTGCGGTGCCGTTCCGATCATCAACGAAAACGATACGGTCAGTGTCGACGAACTGCAACTAAGTTTTGGCGACAACGATCGCCTAGCAGCCCTGGTAACCAATCTCATTCGTGCGCCGCTTTTGGTGCTACTCTCGGATATCGACGGGCTGTACGACGGCGATCCCAACGATCCGTCTACGGAAATCGTGTCGGTGGTTACCGACCTGAGTTCGGCCCAATCGGAGTTGGTGTGCGACCGCAAGGCAGGTGAGCAGCTTAGCACGGGCGGGATGACCAGCAAGTTGCAGGCCGCTCGGATTGCGACTTCGGCAGGCGAAAATGTCGTGATCGCCAATGGCCGGCAAGACCGGGTGCTCGATCGAATTCTCGCTGGCGAAGAAGTCGGGACTCTCATTTTGGCCGAGGGAAAGGCGATCGACTCGCGCAAACGTTGGATCGGCTGGAGCGCGAATCCGGCCGGTCAACTGACGCTCGACGCCGGAGCATGCGTTGCGATCCAGAAGAAGGGGCGAAGCTTGCTTGCCGTCGGCGTTTCGGCGGTGGCGGGCGATTTCCGCAAAGGCGATGTGGTGGCGCTGTGCGACGAGGCAGGAAAAGAATTTGCTCGCGGCCTGATCAACTACTCGGACGACGAAATGCGAGTCATCGCAGGCCAGTCGACTGAGCGCATTGCTGAGTTGTTAGGGAGCCGGCCGTACGACGAGATTATTCATCGTGATAATTTGGTGAATCTGGGTTGAATCGTATCGGTTATCCGGGCGAACGCAGTGCCTGCTGTGCAAAAGATGGCAATCGGCTTGCCTTCCAATTACGCTGGAGAATTAGCGGCGCGATTTCATGCGACGCCCTTTTCTTCTCTTCCTCTACTGGGAGCACGAGCGATGCGTAATTTCTTGGCGATTGCCCTCTTGGCCGTAGTGGGGGCACTTGCAGCCCATTCTCTCCAAGCTGAAGAAACGATTGTCGGCGTGCCGACGGTGCAGGCGGCGGTGCCTTCGGTTCGGTCGCAGATCGTCACCATAGAACTTATCCAGGCACACCAAGAGTATCAGTTGGCAAAACTGCGGATGCACGAATACCGATTCGTGACGCTTCCTCAGCAACGTCGCAATTTGGATGACCAAATCAAATTTGCTGAGGCAGAGATTGCCGTGCTCAGTCGACGACTTCGCGACTATCGACCGTTCTTGCGGGTGGGAGAATATTCGCCCGTGCGAACGGCTGCCCAAGAACACCGTCTTGCGCTCGTTGATGTCGAGCAGCAGTTGGGGCGACTCAAGAACGAGCGAATTGGACTCTTGCGGTTGACTCGCCAGCACAGCCAGCTTTATCAGTTGGACGTGCTGCGGGCGGCGACGCGGTTGGCGATGGCTCGGCGGACGGTGGAGGTGGCGGTTCGGCAGGCTGGGGGCGGGGACGCCCCGGCTCGCTAGGTGGGGTGAGCGGCTTGGGCGGTGCGTGTTACATTGACTCGTTTCCAATT
>JAADGD010000085.1:23563-25305 GCA_013152515.1 Planctomycetota bacterium | reverse complement strand
TGTCTCCTCACGTACCCAGCGATAAATCGCTGGGCTATTATCAAAAGTCCTTCCAGGACAAAAAAACACCCTACTTTATAGCCACTAAAATTCCTGAAGAACCGATGACATGAAATGAATGTTGTTGACAGTTAAATTCCCCAGCAACAAATCGGCCAAAAGTCTCCAAAATCCGTGGTATCCGTGCAATCCGTGGTTTTTGACTTTGCGATGCAGTACTAAAACGCCACTTTTGTGGGAAGAAACTCTTGCACAAGATCGGCATAATAGGGGCGCAACTCTTGCCAGTTAGGCAGCGTTGGACATTTCGAGTAGAGATCATACGGATTAAATTTCTTCACCCACGGCAGCATCTCTCGGTCCCTGTCATTACAAAGCCAATCGTATTCGCCCTCGCGATGCCAAGCATAGAACGAGTGGTATCTAATCATGTACAAAGCTGGCTCAGGAAGGTAGTCCTTCATGACGTAATAAAGGTATTCATCGTGCCCCCACGACATCGTCACGTTGTCCAGTCCGCCGTTTTCGTCGTAGATACCTAATCGAGTGTTATAGCGCAAATCGTGATGATCTGAATTCTCCTCGAAGAACTCATGGTAGACAATGCGGTCGCTAAAGCGGCAACCGACGGGAAAGGTATCGCCCACTACGGCCCACTGCGGCTCACCAAACAAACACAGCACTTTGCCAAGATCATGAAGTAAGCCAGTCAACACAAACCATCGCTCATGTCCATCTGCACGGATAGCCTCAGCGGTTTGAAGAAGATGTTGCAACTGATCGAGTTCGGTGTCTGGGTCGGAGTCGTCGACCAACGTATTAAGGAAATCAAGCGCCTCGAAAATGGTCATCTGCTTCCGATCGAGGCTCAGGAACTCCTCGCGTTTTTGGCCTGCATATTCGTAAGTCTGATGACGGTGATTCTCCTTGTAAAAATCGCTTACCGATTCACGATCCGTGTGGTCATAGTCTCGGTAATCATCCTTCGCCTTTTTACCGGGCTGGGGGTAAACCTGCTGTTCGATAAAGTCCTCCCAAGCCTCTCCCACATTTTTCCGCTTGGACGGTTCTGGCTTCGACGAAGAGTCGCTTGACATCTCTAGCTCTCCTATCTCTAAATCACGTTTTTTTGGAATGGGATCCTACACCTGTGACCTGATTGCAGGAGGACTGCATAATCGCGTTTTTAACCGCCAAGGACGCCAAGAGCGCCAAGGAAATACTGGCAAGGGGCATTTCCTAGGAGGGGTTCTTGGCGCTCATGGTGGTTCACTTTATCCAAAGCGACTTTACAGTTCTCCTGGACCTGATTGGCGAACACGCGCCAACTCGGGAAGAGGTCAATTCGGTGCCTGCTGTGAGTATACGCTCTAACGGGTACGTTTTACCACCTTTGTACCGCTGCGCTAACGACAAGTAATTTGCGATTGTCACAGCGACCGTCGTCTCGGACGACGGCGGGCTATCTAACCCTGGAGTACCCCTGTTGGCACTCAGCGACAAATGCTTTGAGACATCGTAACCGTTCACGAGAGAGAAAACATTAGCCACGGATGAACACAGATAAACACCGATTTTTTGGAGGGATTCGGAGTTTTTCCACTTTTCCTTCCCGGCGATCGAATTCGGCTAACAAATCCTTCCTCATCTGCGTTTATCCGTGTTACTAACGGTCAAAATCTTCGCACCGAACAAAGATTTTAGGGGGATCCAATAAAAAAAGACTCACGCAAAGGCGCTAA
>JAADGD010000085.1:1894-23467 GCA_013152515.1 Planctomycetota bacterium | reverse complement strand
TCTTCGCGCCTTTGCGTGAGATTTTTTATGTTTTGGTTGCGGCTTTGCCGCGCTGGGTTTATCGGTGGCTTTTCCTTTTTCTTCTTTCAGCGCCGTGAACGGTTACCACCGAACGTACAGAATGCCATAAATTCCGCGAAATCAACGTCATCACGGCCAAAAAACCTAAATCGCAACTTATTTTGGCGGTTCTCTCTCCCTAACTTGGCTTCCCTTTGTGGGCGAGTGGTACCTAACAAGCGTCTCAACCGCATCTTTGCTACTAATAATTGACTAATTGACACTTATTTCGCGGCTGGAAGAGGAACTGATTGTGATGTTTAGAAAAATAGCCCTTGGGCTGATTGTCGTGTTTCTGCTCGTTGCTTGGGGTCGGAACGCGAATGCCCAGTCGGTCCGTTGGACGAATCCTGCGACCGGCGGTGCAGCTGGCGTTTGGTCAAGCTCCGCCAATTGGAATCCCGCCACGGTTCCGGGACCACTCAACACTGCTGAGATCGGCAATGGTGGCGAAGCACGAATCACCAGCAATGTCAGCACCAGCCGTATCGAAGTTGGCAAGAATGGCGGCACGGGCACGCTGACCAGCACGGCTGCCGTGACGATTTCGACCGACTCCGATTTCGACGTCGGCGAAACGGGAGAAGGATTTGCCGCAGGGCCAGCCACTTTCACTAGCAACGGCACAGCAAACATCACCGATGCCCTCAGTTTGAATATCGGAACTGGGGGAGTGGGCGATCTCGACATCGGCCAAGCTAGTGCCCAGTTCAACGCTCAGGCTTTTGGTACCGGCGTGGTCAACCTTAGACGAATCAACAATGTCATGATCGCAGAAAATGTGGAGATCGGAAAATCAGGCGGCTCTGCAACTGCCAGCGGCCAAGGAACCTTGTTGGTCGACAGTGTTGGCACGTTCAACGTCACCGTCGACTTGGACATCGGACAAGTGAGTGGTAACGGGCAGTCAACGGGCGTGGGCAAAGCTTCGATCTATTCGACCTCGAATGTTGTCGTCGGCGATGGCATTGATGTTGGCTTTACGTCTGGTTCCACGAGCAGCACGAACAGCGGCAACGGTACCTTGTTTGTCTCAAACTCGATGGTTTCGGTAGGTTTTGCCGATCCGTTGCTTCCCGGATCGCTTCATGTTGGAACTGTTAGCGCAGTGCTGGGCACGGGTGCTCAAGGCCAAGGCACGGCCACCTTTGAGCAGTCCTCCCTATCGGTAGCCAACAGCATAACGGTCGGCAAACTCTCGGGAGGAAGCACGACTGCATCCAACTCCTCGCAAGGATCGCTCACTCTCATCGATAGTACGATTTCGGCGTTGTCATTGGAAGTCGCGACCGTTCTTGATGCGTCTGCTGGCTCGGTTGACGGAACCGTCAACCTCGATTCCAGTTTGATGACTCTCACTGGGCCACTAACACTTGGTCCCAACTCGATACTTGAGTTTGGCTTGGCAGGCACGACCAAGGCAGATGGCACAGGCTCTGCGGGGCAGTTCAGCGCGATCGATGCGACCCTTGCTACCTTGGATGGCACGCTGAATGTTTTTCTGACGGACGGATTCGTTCCCTCAGCGGGCGATACCTTTCAGATTCTTTCGGGGGCACGGACGGGAACTTTCAATCCGGTCGATTTTCCGGTGTTGCCCGGTGGATTGTCGTGGGACATCCAATACGATCCGAGTGCCGTCACGCTGCAAGTTCTTGGTTCGTCGTTTACTGCCGATTTCGATAACGATGGCGACGTCGACGGCAGTGACCTGACCACCTGGGAAACCTCTTTCGGCGCCGGCGCGGGGGCAGACGCCGACGGCGATGAAGATAGCGACGGAGCCGATTTCCTGGCATGGCAACGCCAGTTTGGTAGTGGTGTGCCCGTGTTAAGTGCTACTCAGGCAGTCCCCGAACCGACCACTTTTTTTCTCTGCCTGTTCGGGATGCCGTTTGTAACAGGCCGATTGGTACTTTTGAACTGCCGTCGACATCGTGTTGGCAAAGGGGAGGGTAATTGAGCTATGCGAATTGCTCGTTTGAACCCCACTCGACCTTTTGCTGCGTTGTCGACAGAGGCCCGCCGGAATAGTGGTGTCCTACGTCTCCGGCGGTGCCTCTTTTTTTCACCTGCTTTTACGTTGGTCGAACTTTTGGTTGTGATCTCCATCATTGGCGTACTCGTTGCTTTGCTCTTGCCAGCGGTACAAGCCGCCCGCGAAGCTAGCCGGCGGTCGCAGTGCATGAACAATCTCAAGCAAATTGGTTTAGCATTCCAAAATCACCACGGGGCACATCAAACTTTTCCGAGTGGTGGCTGGAATTGGTATTTTCCACCCACCTATGTCAATGGCAGGCCACTTACGGGGTCGGAACAGCGGGCAGGCTGGGGATTTCAAATCCTTCCCAACATCGAGGCGCAGGCGATTTGGAACGCGGGACCAGAGCAGGCAATTGGGACGCCGGTCAGCGTTTTCTTTTGTCCGTCGAGACGATCTCCGCAGACGGTTGATCACGCTGACAACTATCGACCGCCACTTACAAATGGGCTGATCACCCATGCCTTGTGCGACTACGCGGCTTCGAACCGTGAGTCGACCGGCGTCGTCCGGCGCTTTGAGTCAGCCAGTATGCCGAACATTACCGATGGCACTTCACACACACTGCTCGCCGCGGACAAACGATTAAACATTGCCCGATTGGGCGAGTGGCAAGAGGACGACAACGAAGGCTATACCGTTGGCTGGAACGAAGACACCATCCGCCGCACCAATCGGTCACCAGCACCCGACCACGCACGCGATGGCGATGGCGAAAAGCTATTCGGTTCGTCGCACTCAGGAATCATCAACGCAGCATTCGTCGACGGATCTGTCCGAACGATCACCTTTCGTATCGACAAAGAGACCTTTCGCCTGCTGGGCGACATTGCTGACGGAAAGCAGGTAGATGATGACTCGTTTTAGACTCACAATCACGATGGCCTTGCTCTCGTCGTGCGTTCTTGCGGGCGGTTGCTCGCGCACGCAAGTGGGCGAGTTAGCGGGCGCGCTGGAAGACCAAGATCACGACGCCCGCTACAAAGCTGCCAAGCAGCTAGAAAAGCTTGGCCCCGAGGCAGTCGGCGCCGTCGACGAATTGGCGGCAACCTTGTCCGACCCGGCTCCCAAAGTCCGATATCGCAGCGCCAAGGCGTTGAGCAAAATTGGCATTGGTGCCGCTCCGGCAGCCGAAGCTCTGGCCCAAGCTTTGCCAGAGGCCGAAGCGAAGACTCGCTACTATCTTGTGAAAGCGCTGGCCAACATCGAAGAAGATGCGATCGTCGCTCTCGAAGACCTGATCCGTATTTTGGCCGACGACGAAGATCCTCGCACGCGTTACTACGCTGCCAAGTCGCTTGGCAAGATTGGCAAAGAAGCAAGCTCCGCCTTGCCAGGACTTGAAGCGGCACAAAAAGACCCCGACAAAAAAGTACGCAAGGCCGTAGCCGAAGCGATCGCCAAGGTGAAACCATGAATAACTTTATACGAAACTCCTCCGCGTGCCTGCTCGGCTTGAGTCCTGCTACCGCTGTGCTGCCAGCGATGCTACAAGCCAATGGGCGATCGAACAATTCAAGACAGACGGGGCTCGAAAATGGCGAAAGTTCTGGTAGGGTCTTCTCCGGTAGCAATGGTCGGGTACACGCAGGGCACCACCACTTCGACCAGGAGTTAGCCCAATCCGAGAGCTCGGCAAAAAGCCGCGTACGAGTCGCCTTATACTCGCATGATACGATGGGTTTGGGCCATTTGCGGCGGAACCTGCTCATCGCGCAGGCATTGTCTGAATCGCCGTTGCAAGCGACCACATTGCTGATTACTGGCGCGCACGAAGCCAACTTTTTTTCGCTGCCGCCGGATGCCGATTTTTTGACGCTCCCGCGTATGCACAAAGACGCGGCGGGACGTTACACCGCTGGGCAACTCGCCATCTCGGTCGAAGATTTGGTCCGCCTGCGAGGCGAGTCGATCCGCTCGGCGCTCAACGCATTTCGACCCGATGTGGTGATCGTCGACAAGGTTCCCGGCGGCGCGTTTGGTGAAATGCTGCCCGCGCTCCGTTCAGTTTCCGAGAAATACGGCACGCAATGCGTCCTCGGAATTCGCGACGTACTCGACGAGGCGGCCGTGGTTCGCTCGGAATGGCTCGAGTCGAGTCATCAAGTGATTGACGATTTTTACGATGAACTTTGGGTTTACGGCGACCGGCGTGTTTACGATCCGATCGAAGAATACGACTGGCAGCAAGGCCTTGCCGACAAAGTGCGATTCACTGGCTATCTTGACCAGGCGAGACGTCTCGATCAATCGTCAAAATCGGTCTCTCAAGATCTCACCGATTTTTGCACCGAAGACGAACATCTCGTCGTCTGTGCCTTGGGAGGTGGCCAAGATGGATTTCCTCTGGCCGAATCTTTTGTCGAGGCACTGCCACCGACAGGGACCAAGGGAATCCTGCTGGCAGGTCCCTTCATGCCGCCACACTTGCTTCGTTCGATTCAAAAGCGTGTCGCAACACGATCCAACATTCGCGTCCTGGAATTCACCGCCGAAGCCGACCAGATCATCAGACGCGCCGATCGTGTCGTAGCGATGGGTGGTTACAACACGGTCTGCGCGATTCTTTCCTACCGTAAACCGGCGCTCTTAGTGCCACGCGTTTCCCCTCGTAGCGAACAATGGATTCGCGCCGAACGGCTCCAACAACTTGGTCTTCTCGAAACCATCCATCCAGAGGCTCTAACCACCGAGACGCTACGCGATTGGTTGGAAAAGGAGGTGCCACGGCCAAAGATTCACCCCGAAGTGATCGACTTCGCCGGTCTCGACCGTATCGGCCAACTTGTGACACGACTTCTCGGTCGAAAAGTGAACGACCGAACCACTCTCACACGAGGAACCGTATGACGACTTTCATCTCTGCAAATAATGACGCCCGTCCACGGAAAGTTGGCTACGTTCTCAAGCGTTATCCACGTTTCTCGGAAACGTTTGTCGTGAATGAAATTCTGGCTCACGAAGCGGCGGGGCTGGCAATCGAAGTCTTTGCCCTGCGGCCCAACACGGATACACATTTTCAACATGCAATTGCTGATGTGCGAGCGCCGATCAACCATCTACGCTACGGCGGCATCAAAGCTGAAACGCTTTGGTGCGAAATTGACGCGTTTGCCCGAGAATTTCCAGAAAAGTCAAATCTCTTGTCTGATGCTACCGGCTATCCTGCAGTCGAAGTCTTTCAAGCTCTGCTGTTGGCCCGGAAAATCCGAGAACGCGGCATCGAGCATTTACACGCCCACTTCGGCACAACCGCCGCGGGAGTCGCGCGGCTCGCCTCGCTACTTACGGACGTACCGTACACGTTTACCGCGCATGCGAAGGACATTTTTCACGAGTACGTCGATGAGGAAATGTTGGGACGGAAAATTGCTGATGCCGCGGCCGTCGTCACGGTCAGCGATTTTAATGTGGACGACCTGAGCGAGCGTTTCCCTCAGTCATCCGACAAGATTCGACGCATCTACAACGGCTTGCCTCTCGACAAATATCTCTACTCGCCGCCGACCAATCGACCTGCAAAGATCGTCGCCGTCGGACGACTTGTCGAAAAAAAGGGCTTTAATGATTTGATCGATGCGTGTGCGTTACTGAAAAAAACGCACGTCAATTTCGAGTGTACGATCATCGGTGGTGGCGACCTAGAAGGCTCGCTTCGCTCGCAGATTCAGCAGCTCAATCTCGCTGAATGCGTGACGTTAGCCGGCCCGCTACCTCAACAAGAAGTCCACAAAACTATTCGCGAGGCGGCTGTCTGTGTTGCTCCCTGCATCACGGCGAGTACCGGTGACCGCGATGGTTTGCCCACTGTGTTGCTTGAATCGATGGCACTAGGAACTCCTTGCGTGTCGACCGCCGTCACAGGCATTCCCGAAATCATTCGAGACGAAGAGACAGGACTCCTCGTACCCGAACGTGAACCGTCCAAGTTAGCCGAGGCAATGCAGCGGTTGCTGGGAGACGAACCCTTGCGTGTGCGTCTTGCCGCAGCAGCACGCGAACTTTTTGAACGCGATTTCTCTATCGAAGCCAACACCTATCAGATGCGTGAGGTATTTGGCCAGTGTCAGCCACACCTCGCACAGCAGCCCTTGGCGGAGGTCGGTTGATGCGTATTGCCTATGTTTGTTGCGACCCTGGGGTCCCTGTTTTCGGCTGCAAAGGCTGTTCGATTCACGTTCAGGAAGTCCTGCGCGAGTTCGTGCGTCGAGGCTTCCAAGTCGATCTGTTCGCCGTACGAGTCGGCGGCGAGCCGCCCGAAGAACTCAGCGGTGTTCGCCTGCATACGATCGAAGTGCCCAAAGCCAACAATGCTGCCCAGCGCGGTCGCCTGATGATTGCTGCCAACGCCGACGTGAAAGAGATGCTCAGTAGCAATGGCCCTTTTGATCTGGTTTACGAGCGTTATGCTCTGCACGCTTATGCGGCGATGGAGTACGCACGCAATCTTCAAATTCCAGGAATTTTAGAAGTCAACTCGCCACTCATCGCCGAGCAGGCCCGCTATCGTACGCTCACCGACTTTGATCTTGCCGAACAAACGACACGTCGAGCGATGATCTCAGCGGGTGCGATCGTTGCTGTCTCTCCGCGCGTCGCCGATTACGCGTGGCAACAACGGCTCTCTTCGACCGACATCCACGTCTTGCCCAACGGGGTCGACACCCAGCGCTTTCGTGGTGCCGACGAGAGTACTTTTCCGCGCAAGCAAGGTGAGTTCACCGTCGGCTTTGTCGGAACGCTCAAACCGTGGCATGGCGTGGAAAATTTGATCGAGGCGTTTGGCCTGTTAGCTGTCGACGGCATTGCGATGCGACTGGCCATCGTCGGAAATGGTCCCGAACGTGAACGGCTTGAGTATCAAGCATCCTGCCTGCCACACGAGGCTCCCCACCGCGTGCATTTCCTAGGTGCAGTCAATCCCAGCGAAATACCATCGCTGTTGGCGTCGATGGATGTTGCCGTCGCGCCCTATCTTCCGCAAGAAGACTTTTATTTTTCGCCCTTGAAAATTTTTGAATACATGGCCGCAGGCTTGCCCACCGTCGCTAGTCGTTTGGGGCAGATTCCCGAACTTCTCCAGGACGACGAGACCGGCTTGCTCTATCCGCCCGGCGACACCCATGCGCTCACCGATGCTTTGCAAGCGCTTTGTCAACACCCAAGCTTATGCTCTCGACTAGGCCAGGCTGCGAGAAAGACGGCCGTCCGTCGGTTCACTTGGGAGTCGGTCGTAACGCAAATTTTGGAGATCTCTGGAAGCTTGCGCAGAAAACAACCGGCGATTCCGAAACCGCACCTGCATTTCCACGAGTCACAACAGGTAAAAAACCCTACGTACTAACTTAACGTGAAAAGAAAATAACCACGGAGTCACGGAGGACTTGGCGCGGCCGATGGCCGCAACCAAAATCCCCCTCCCCACAAAGTTGCCATCACAGTCAAATCGCTGGCTGAGTCAACCGTGGCAACCTTGCGGAGAGAGGGATTGATCGAAAAAATGCGCGCACAGTGCGCGCAAATTGAACGTTTGCAGTACGGAGAAAATAGTCAAAAACAACAATTTGAGACCGGCAAAGTCCGTCAATCTTTCGTAAAAAATCTCCATGCCCTCCGTGCCCCCGTGGTAAAATTTCTTCTTCGTCTTCAGTTTGAGGTACTCACTCACTCATGGCACGCCCCCAAGCAGTCAACGACACTTTCTCTCGCTTTCGGCAAGTGATGCGTCACTTCACGCCTGAACTGCGCAAAGAAAAGATGTTGATCGCCGGTTCGATGATGGCGCTGCTCTCCAGCGTGGCTTTTCGACTGCTGGAGCCTTGGCCGCTGAAGTTGGTGATTGATCAGGCTCAGTACTGGAATAATCCGAAGAAAACAGATTTTCTCCAGCGATTCGACAGCTTCGAGCCTACGACACTTTTGACCCTTACCGCCTTGAGCTTCGTTGTGATCGTAGCGCTGCGATCCACGAGCGACTATCTCAAGACCGTGAGCTTCGCCCTGATTGGCAATCGCGTAATGACGCGTATTCGGGGCAAGTTGTATCGGCATTTGCAAGCGCTGTCGCTGTCCTTTCACGACAAGGCGCGCAGCGGTGATCTGCTTGTGCGTATGATCGGCGATAT
The DNA here is from genome assembly GCA_013152515.1 of Planctomycetota bacterium. Classification (GTDB taxonomy): domain Bacteria; phylum Planctomycetota; class Planctomycetia; order Pirellulales; family Lacipirellulaceae; genus Bythopirellula. The sequence continues at coordinate 15,241 of JAADGD010000085.1, read as the reverse complement.
CAAATTGATGCGCGATGTGGCGGTTTCGGCACTGTTGCCGCTGATGGGAAGCGTGTTGGTGCTGATCGGCATGGTCACCGTGATGTTCTTGTTGAACTGGCAACTCGCACTGCTGTCGATGATCGTGGTGCCACTGTTCGGTTTGTCGACGGTAAAACTGGGCCGACGCATTCATTCTGCCGCCCGCCTGCAAAGGCAACGTGAAGGCGCAATGGCTGTCACGGCCTCCGAAGCGATTGCTTCGGTCAAGGTGATTCAAGCGCTCTCGCTCGAGAGCCATTTCGACAAAAGTTTTACCTCCGAGAACAAACGCAGCCTAAAAGAGGGCGTGAAAACGCGGCGCTTAGCCGCACGCCTGGAACGTACGACCGATATCTTAACCGCCGTGGCAATGGCTGGTGTGCTCTGGTACGGCGCGAAGCTGACGATCGCCGGCGAGTTGGAAGCGACCACTCTGATCCCATTCGCGACCTACCTGAAACGCGGCTTCCGGCCGATGCAAGATTTCGCCAAGTATGCCGGGCGACTGGCCAAAGCAACAGCAGCGGGTGAACGCATTGTCGAACTTCTCGAACAAACTTCCGATGTCCAGGAAGCTCCCGACGCGGTGGAGGCGCCGAAGCTTCGCGGCGCGTTGCAATTTTCTGACGTTCACTTTGGCTACGAACCTGACGCCCCAGTTTACAAAGGTCTGTCATTCTCGGTCGACGCGGGCACCTATGTAGCGATCGCAGGGCATTCAGGAGCAGGGAAATCGACCCTGTTGAGCCTGTTGTTGCGGCTTTACGATCCGCAAGAGGGACGCATTTTGATCGATGGCCAAGACATTCGCCAGTGGACGCTGAATTCGCTACGTGGAAATATCAGTGTCGTGTTGCAGGACACGGTCCTTTTCGCAGCCAATGTGTACGACAACATCGCCCTCGGTGCGACCGGCGTCGAACGCGAAGCGATCGAAACAGCCGCCAAGCTGGCCAATGCGCACAACTTTATCGAAGCTTTGCCCCAAGGCTACGACACGATGCTAGGCGAACGCGCAGTCAACCTTTCTCACGGCCAGCGTCAGCGGATCGCGATCGCACGGGCTGCTGTGCGAGATGCTCCGCTGCTGTTGCTCGACGAACCGACGACAGGCTTAGACGAACAGAATGAGCGTCAAGTGAGAGATGCTTTGCGACGCTTGGCAGCGGGCCGGACAACGCTGCTCGTAACGCACGATCTGCGACAAACGGCCGATGCCGACATGGTGTTGTTTATTGAGAACGGTCTTGTTCAGGAAGCTGCCACCCACGAACTACTACTTGAGCAGAACGGTACGTATGCCAAGCTCTATCGCTCTCAAACTGGCGCACACGACCTTCCGTTTGAAAGTAATCCAATATGAAAACACTACCCGAATTATCTACCCACGAGTCCAGTACGAACGATTGTCCTGATACGCTTCGCGGGACCAACCCCTATGTTTTTCTTGTTGGCTCCCCACGCTCGGGAACCACCATGCTCAAACGCATGGTCAACGCCCATCCGTCACTCGCCATCACGCGCGAAACGCATTGGATTCCACGTTTCTACGAAAAACGAAAAGGCGTCACCGCTGAGGGCCGAGTGAACGAAAAACTGATCGACCTCTTGTTTGAGCATCATCGTTTCGACCAGATGAAAATCAAACGCAAAGCGCTACTGAAAATCGTTCGCGAACAACCCGACCTCACCTATGCAAACCTAGTGGGCCTGATTTTCGACCACTTTGGTCGTCGCAAAAACAAGCCGCTCGTCGGTGACAAAACGCCTACCTATGTCCGCAAGCTGCCCGTCTTGCACGAACTTTGGCCAGCAGCGCGTTTCGTCCACCTCATCCGCGATGGCCGCGACGTGTGGCTCTCGATGCGGCAATGGCGCATGGCTGCCAAATCGGCGGGGAAATTCCCCACTTGGAATGTCGACCCATTGGTCACGACAGCCCTTTGGTGGAAAGCGCTCGTCGGTATGGGGTGTCGCGATGGTCGCGCCATTGGCAACGGCCAATACTGCGAACTCAAGTACGAACAACTGGTCGCCCAACCTGAAATCGAGTGCAAAAAGCTGGCCCACTTTCTCGATCTGCCGCACGTCGAAGCAATGGAGCGGTACTACGAAGGCCGATCTCAGACTGACGAACAACTCTCCACCAATGCCGCTTGGCTGCCGCCAACACCGGGACGTAGAGATTGGCGAACGCAACTCGAAGCCAAGGATCTCGAAAAATTTGAAGCCGCCGCGGGCGATTTACTCGACCAACTAGGCTACGAGCGCAGGTGTTCGACGATTTCTAACAAGGTCCAAGATCAAGTCGAAAACATCAAGCGACAATTCGCCGAATCGGTCGACGGGCGCTGGCGGTTGCCGGAGCCTTGGTAGAGAAAAAGAAACTAGTAACCGTTCACGGGGGACCCAAGACAGGAAAAACCACGGATTGCACGGATGACACGGATAAGAAGAAAAAGGGAGGCTTGGTTGCCACTCTTGATGTTTTGCGAGGTAAAGCAAACCTCTTTCCTCTCTTTTACCATCCTTGACCTTGATCCGTGTTCTCCGTGCAATCTGTGGTTCCTTCACTGAATCCCGTGAACGGTTACAGAAACTATTCCACCGAACCGCGCCCGTAAGGAAGCGTTCGTTTGAGCTGGAATCCTGTGGAGACGCTTCCTAACGGGCGCGGTTCGTTTTAAGAATCGCTATTGAACTACGAATAAGTCTCAAAACATCATGCTCAATCCGCACGACAAAAAAATCATCGCGATTGACTCTAAATTACCGGGACTCCGAGCAGTGCTTGATGACGAAGTAGCGTTGGCGCTATTCGCCGAGCATGTCCCTGATCTCCAGCCTACGTTGGCCCGTTGTACGTACTTACGGTACAAACCACACACAAGCTGCTTGGCGGCTTTCACCGTCGAAACGAACGAGACCCAACAGACCTTTCACCTCGTGGCCTATCGATCTGACGCTGCGGACAAGTTGGCAAAAGCCGGCCGAAGCAATCCGAAGCACGACGCGCGATGTCCGACGCCGATCGTCGTTCCCGAGCTGGCAATCGTCCTCCTGCAGTTCCCTTGCGATCACGAGCTACCAACGCTCCAGCGAGTTTCAACTCCCGACGGGCGAATCCAACTGCTTTCGCGGCTCACACCCGAAGACGATCACGGATTGTCCTCTGCCGAGTGGACCACACTCCGTTACAAGCCTGGACGAAGATACGTCGCTCGACTCGACCTGAGCGATCAACCCCGGGCAGTCCTCAAACTCCACTCCGCACAAGGCTACGCTCAATCTCGCCGAGCCGCCAAGTCGCTTGGCTCGCTAGCGGGAATCAACACTGCTCGACCTCTGGGGCATTCCGATCATCTTCAAGCGATCTTGCTCGAATGGCTTCGCGGCGAGTCGCTGGCAGGCTTGATCGCCAAAAATCGGTTGCCAAGAGAGGCGATGTGTGAGGTCGGCAGTCTTCTTGCTCGTCTCCATGCCCAACATGCGACGAAACTTCCGCATCAGACACTTGACAGAGAAACTCAAGAATTGCTCCGTGGCACCAACGATCTCTCGACGATCTTGCCTTCGATCACAAGCTTGCTGAACGAAGTGTCACAAACATGCGCGGAGCAATTATCCCGACGAACACAAGTTGCGGTGCCCATTCATGGCGATTGTCATCCTCAACAGATCGTTGTCGACAATCGGCATATCTCAATGATCGACCTAGATAGCGCGGCGATAGGGCACTCGGCCAACGATCTTGGAAATTTCCTGGCCCATTTGCAACGTGATGTGCTACAAGGCAAATTGCACGCGAGCCGAGCCGAAGAACTCACCGAAGAACTGCTCCGCGGGTACGCAAAAAAAACGCCCGCATTCGATCACCAGGCCGTGCAAACGTATTTAGCCATCGGCCTGCTGCGATTGGCACACGAACCTTTCCGCTATCGGCTGCAAAATTGGCCCGACAAAACCGAAAAACTTGTCCAGCAAGCGAGTCAAATTCTTGACCATGCCAGTACGCTACTCAGTACGCCGGCAGACACAAGAGTTCTCAATCGAGCCGCTCCTACCCCGCAGGTCGCCGATCCATTTCTCGTCAGCGAAGATAGCGACTTGTCTACTGCGTCAGAAGCAATCAACCCGCAATACGCGCGCCAGCACATCCTCCCCGTCATCAAACAGTCCTTTCACGACGAGTCTTTAGAGCTTCGATCCATTCGCGTGTTACGACACAAACCGGGCCGACGCTGCTTGATCGAGTATGCTTGCGAAAATGTAAAGACCGGCCGCGACGTGACGGTTCTCGGGAAAATTCATGCCAAACGTCGACACACCAGAAGCCATCGTCTGCAACAGACGCTATGGGAAAGCGGTTTCGACTACGAAAGTGCCGATGGCATATCGGTCGCACGCCCAGCAGGAATCGTTCCCGAATGCCGAATGTGGCTGCAAGAACGAGTTCCTGGAACGGTCTGCTGGGATGTGCTCGCGGGGCCGCGCGGCGAAATGATCTCTGCTCGCATTGCTGACGCTGCGCACAAATTGCATCAGACCGAAATCGTCACCGAACGAGTCCACACGATCGATGACGAACTGCGAATACTCGAAGAAAAATTGCCGCTGGTGGCCCAACTCCTACCCCGTCTGAATTCACGTATCAACGCCGTCCTGGAAGCATGTCGAAAGCTAGTGACATCGATTCCTTCGACCAAGCCAACAGGCATCCATCGCGACTTCTATCCCGATCAGATCCTCGTTGACCGCGAGCGTCTGTTCTTGCTCGACCACGATCTCTACTGCCAAGGAGATCCCTGTCTCGACATCGGCAACTTTTGTGGCCACCTCATCGAACAAAGTCTCCGCGAACATGGAGTTCCCGACCACTACGCTGATTGCCAACACGTCCTGGTCGAACGGTTCTGCTCTCTACAAGGAAAATGCAACCCTGAAGTGGTGAATTCCTACACCACACTAACGGTCGCTCGGCACATTTATCTCAGCACTCGCATCGCAGGCAGAGGGTCTAGTACACATTCGATTCTGAATTATTGCGAAGAGGCACTTTCGCGACTCATGGCGTAAGTGACGGTGGCGAGGTGGAGAGAATTGCTTTACAGCTCGGGAAGCTGCAAGTCGCCCCAAGAAGCCGGCAACGGAGCGACAACATCGACCGGCTCGCTGGTCATGGGGTGTGTAAAACCCAATTGCCGGGCGTGCAGGGCAATGCCTCGGTCGCGGAGTTCGGAGTGCTGGACGCCAAACGGAGTCGTACTGCCATATTGCGAATCGCCCACGACCGCATGACCGCGCGAGGCGGCTTGGATACGAATTTGATGCGTACGACCCGTTTCCAACACGATTTCGAGCCAACTGCCCATCGCATTTTGACTCAGCACACGGTAATGCAAAACGGCATGCTTCGCCGCCGGATGGTCGGCTTCCACGACTTCGGCCTGTGCTATGCCATGCCGTTTATGGAGATAGTCACGCCAGGTGCCTTCGTCGGGCGAGACCTGCCCTTCGACAAAAGCCCAATACACTTTGCTGACCGTGCGATCAGCGAACTGTGAACACAGTTTACGAGCCGCACGCACATGACGCCCAAAAACGATCGCCCCGGTGACCGGTCGATCAATACGATGAGCTAGGCCCAGGTAGATCTTGTCGTCAGGCGACTTGCCTTCGCGCTGGCGATAAAAATCTTTGACCCAGATTTCCAGGCTGTCGATCCCGCGCGGCGCTTGCGTCAACAGTCCGGCCGGTTTGTTGATGACCAGACAAGGGCCGTTGTCGTAAAGAATTTCAAGCATCAGTTGTCCCACGACTTTAATCGTAACCGTTCACGAGAAATAGAAAAAGCCGCCGATGAACGCCGATAAACGCAGATAGAGGAACTCCGGTTTCGCATCGGCGTTTATCGGCGTCCATCGGGGGTTCCTAGTTTTCCCCTAGTGTCGTTGCAAGAGGATTGCTGGCAAGTGAACGGTTCCTTCCTTTCTTTACGTGAACAGTCACTTTTAACCATACCGATTCATCAGCCGATCGACCAGCCTTGGCGAAAGCCGATTCAGCACTCCGAGTAAACGGCCTCGCCAGTTAGGGGAAATTTCATGACGACGACGCTCGATGGCCCGAACGATCTGAGCCGCCACTTTTTCGACAGGCACACCTTGCTGCTCGCCCCAAGGAAGCTTTTCGCCTTGGGCGAGCAGATGGTCGAAAAACTCGGTGTCGGTCGTGCCAGGGCTGACCAGCAGCAAGTCGATACCATCGCGCGCCAGTTCGGGGCGAATTGCCTCGCTCCAACCGCGCAGAGCAAATTTACTGGCGCAATACTCGCTGTTGAACGGGACGCCGCGGTGGCCAAGAATCGAGCCGATGTTCACGACCAGCGAATCGTCGCCTGCCTTGAGCAACGAAAAAGTCTCGCGGGCCAGCTCAGCGGCGGCGAAAAAATTGACCTCCATGATCTGGCGCAGCACTGCGGGCGAACTCCCCTCGAACCGACCATGCGCGCTAACACCAGCATTGTTGATCAGCATATCGAGACCACCCCAGTCGCGACGAATTTGGTCAGCAACGTTGGCGCGCAACTCCGCGTCGGTCACGTCGCCCACGATTGGCTCGGCACTGCTCGCGCCCAAGCGTTTCAGTTCGGCAGCAAGTTCAAGCAGCGGCGCTTCGCGTCGAGCAAGCAACAATAGCCTCACACCGAAAGGTGCCAGTTGCAGCGCCAACGCGCGACCAATGCCGCTAGAGGCACCAGTCAGTAAGATTCGGCGATCGGCAAGCGAGCGTCGGGCCATTGGGGTTTAGGCCACCTCTTCGATATTTTCGTCGGGCTCCGAGTTCGACTCTCCCTGCACATGTTCGCCCACATGCACGCCCTCAGACTCGTAGGGACGCACATGCACGTCGTCCGACTCGCCGAATTGCCCCAGATGCTGCTGAGAAATCCGGCAATGCACGATGATCCGATCCTCCGAAAAAGTCTTGCTCAACACTTCGCCATATTTGGCCAAGTAGGCCAGCAAGCGGCCGTTGCTGACCGACATATCGATTTCGACGTCAAGAAAACCACGGCTCATCGCGCGGCTCACTCGCTGAGCAAATCGCGACAACCCTTCGCCCGTCTTGGCACTAATTTCCACTGCATGAGGATAGCGATTTCGCAACACTTCTAGTTGCACAGGATCGGCGATGCCATCGACTTTGTTCAGCACCAGCAAAATGTCCTTCTCCTCAATGTCCAATTCATGCAACACTCCGTAAACAGAGGAAATTTGATCGAGCGCCGCCGGGTTGCTAGCGTCGGCCACATGAATCAACAAGTCGGCCTGACGAGCTTCTTCGAGCGTCGCCTTAAAGCTGGCGATCAGACTATGCGGCAGATCACGAATAAAACCGACCGTATCGCTCAGCAACACCGGTCCCCAGCCAGGCAAATGCCAACGCCGAGTGCGCGTGTCGAGCGTCGCGAACAGTTTGTCCTCGGCCAGCACCGAAGACTCGGTCAACGCGTTCATCAGCGTACTCTTGCCAGCATTGGTGTAGCCGACGATCGAGACGGTCATACGATCGCTGCGCGCGGCGACTTCGCGCTCCTTGCGTTTTTCAATACGACGGAGATCGCCTTTCAAGTCGCTAATCCGTTTTTCGACCAATCGACGGTCCGTCTCAAGCTGCTTTTCACCTGGACCACGCATACCGACGCCCATCTTCATGCGCGAAAGGTGAGTCCACATACGCTTCAACCGAGGCAGCGAGTATTCGAGTTGCGCCAGTTCGACCGCCAAACGCGATTCGTGCGTTTGGGCACGGGTCGAAAAAATGTCGAGGATCACTTCGGTGCGGTCAAGCACTTTGACGTCGAGCGATTGCTCCAGATTGCGAATCTGGGCCGGCGAAAGATTGTTGTCGAAGACAACGATATCGGCATCGGTCGCCTCGACCAACTGCTGAAGCTGCTCGACCTTGCCGTGGCCGATGTAGGTTGTCTTGTCGGGGGCCTGACGGTTTTGGGTCAGACGGGCGACCACTTCGGCGCCAGCGGTCTCGACCAGACCGGCCAATTCCTCCAGATTCTGGTCAAGCGATGGCTGTTCTGGCAGGTGAACTCCCACCAAAACGGCGGATTCGCTCTCCATGCCCTGCTTACGGTCAGTAGTAGATGTCACCTGTTGGCTCAGACTCCAAGATGGGATGGTCGAATACTCTCTGTCACAAGTATAGCACTAGCTCGCCGAGTCGGAATAGCTGCTTGCTTCCGCCAAACAGACAAGAAAAACAGCACAGCCTGCTTCAGACATCAGCTGCCAAGCAACGCAAACACCTGATCTTCGAGGGAGAATTCCGTCTCTGCTTCACCAAGTTCCGCTGTCTCGGATTGCTCGAAAGCGATCTCCTCATAGTCTTCGGAAACAGCAAGCACTGCAAAATCTGCGAACAGGAGGTCTCTCTCCTCTTGGACGCCGGTCTCTGCAACCACGGCCGGACTAGTCGAATCGATGCCTGCTGCGACCGTCGTGAGCGACAGTCCTGGCAGCCATTGACCGCTGGCACTCGCTGCAACCACGTTACTTTCTGCGGAACTCACCGGACTCGCTACCAAGACAGGTGCGCCGGGCAAAGGTTCGAGCGGGGCGACCAAAATATCTTGATAGCTGCTGGCGGCGAAACTGGACGAAGCTGCAGACGCAGCCGCTACAGCGCCTGTACCATAGTCAGTTTCCCAGATCGTGAGATCGTCACCATCGACTGCTCCGTCACCTGTCGCATCACCGTCGCTGGGGGTTGCCCCAACCAGGAGGCCAAATCCACGTTGCCATGCCAGAAAATCGCTGCCATCGACGTCGCCATCGCTATCAAAGTCGGCGGCTGTGGACGCCAAGACTGGGGAAAGATCCGATTCGTAAGACCCCACATCTATGCGGCCGATATTGACGCGTGTGAAGCCCGCGCCACGCTGATCGTTTGCCGGAACGTCTCCCACACCAGCCACCGCGTTCGGATCGCCCGCGTTGATCGCAGGACTGGTCGGGAGCAATGCGTGCGTCGCCGTCGGCCCGCCGTTGATAGGCGTCAGTGGCCCCAAACCAGGGTCAACGATATTGGCTTGATCGCCAATTTGGTTAAAAGCGCCGAGCGCCAGAGGCAAGCCCTTTCCGATGACATTGTAGCCAAGCGAGACGAACGAATTCGTCAGCCCAGCCACCGATTCCACATCGCTGTTGGGGTTGATCAGATCAGCCGTCGAGAAATTTCCCGCGATGATCGAAGACCGAACGTCCGTACGCGTGGTGCTCGCATTTCCCAAGCTGGCCACACCACCACCATTGCCAAAGTACGGCACACTATTGTTGGTAATCGTGCTGTATTTGATTTCCAGCAAACCACCAGCATTAAAAACGCCGCCACCACGCAAAGTGGCCGTATTACCCGAGACCGTGGAGTTAATGACAGAAGTCTTCTGGGTCCCCGTTAAATTGGTCTGCGAGTAGATTCCACCACCATTGAAACCACTTGCCTCAGAGCTATTTTGGACGACCGTCGTACCGTTGAGCGTCAGATTGCCGCCAGTGCTGTAAATACCAGCCCCATTGGTGTTGGTACCTGAGGTCGTATTTCTTGAGATCGTGACCTGATTGAGTACCACATCACCGCCAACGTTCGCGATGCCACCTCCGGAAGCAAAATTGCCATAGGTGCTGTTTTGTGTGATCAGACTATTACTATCCGCCGAATTCTCAATGGTCAGGCTTCCGCCGGAGAGAAAAATGCCCGCACCCTTCGAGTTTGTGCCAAACGATCGGTTCAGGCTGACAGTGACACCCGTTAGCGTTACCTCAGCGTCCTTGGCAAAGAGGCCGGCACCTTCCGAATTGGAACCGGTAGTGGAATTGCCACTGATAATCGTATCTTGGATTGTCGCTTCCGTCATCGTGCTGGCCGAGGCGCTGCCATTGCCACTGATGAACAGTCCACCACCATCCGCTGTACCCGCAGGTGCTTGGTTTCCAGAGATGATGACCTTATTCAGGCTGAGCGTCTTGCCGTCTGCGGTACTGTCCGAGAAGCTAATGCCGCCGCCATTGCCGCCCGAAGCGGACGTGGAATTTCCGGTAATCAAAGTATATCCATACCCAACCGGATCGCCTTCTACGATCAGATTCCCATCCGTTACAGCCACAGCACCACCAGAGCCCGCAGTCGAGTTACCCGTTAAGATACTTGTTCGAATAGTCAGCGTGCCTAGGTTTTGAGCAAAAACTCCGTTGTTACCCGTGGCAAGGATGCTGTTAATCTCGACATCTTCCTTGCTGACAATCGCACGATCGACACCATTTCTAAACGTAAGATCCTCAAACAAAACAGCCGTCGTCGATTGGTCGTCTCCATCATCAACAGTAAACATCGGAAAGCGATTAAAACCGTCAAAGAGCCCGCTACCATTGATCGTAATACCTGGACCGAAGATTTCCACCGGTCCGGTGACCTTGATATCGGGTGAGGTAAACGGCGCAAGACCGAAGGGACTGAGGCTAATGGTCGAGCCGAAAAGCTGCGCGTCGAACACAATCGTTTCGGGCAATGGGCTGACCGAGGCATTGGCGATCTCGATGGCTTCGCGGAACGAAAGGTTGCCCGTCGTGAAATTGCCATCGTTTTCGTCAACAATGCTAGTGACGGTGTAGGTCACCGCTTGCAGTTCATAAGCTCCGATGTCGACCTGCGCCGTTCCATCCAGGTCGCCGTCAAAGACTCGAACAAACTGCTCGCCACCTCGTTGGTCGAAGTCCGGAAGAAAAGGGCCCACCAGAGGACCGGCATCCAAAGCTGGACTATCGCCCAGAATACGATGTGTGGGAGTGGGCCCTCCTGAAAAAGCGAGTGACGCCAGCTTGGGATCGAGCACACCACCGATGTCCCCTGAAACAGATCCCGAAAAAAGCCCCGAAGCATTGCCGACGCCCACAAGGTTATAGCCCTCCGAGGTAATGTTCGTGATCGGTCCGCCAAAGAACTCGATGTCGGTGTTCAGATTGCCAGCCACAATCGAGGAATAGACCGTCAGCAATCCTCCTCCCAAATTGGTAATACCACTACCACGCGTGGAGGCGGAGTTATTCAGGGTAATCGTACTATTTTTGACCGACGTGTCCGAGCCAAGATTGGTCAGCCCCGCACCACGATTGGACGACTCGTTCGCCGAGAGGGTCGAATTGACGATTTCGACGGTTCCAGCACCCACATCCACATAAATTCCACCGCCATTGTTGGAGGCGATGTTCTCGGAGAAAGTGCTGGAATCGATAGTTACATTTCCGCTCTGAACAAACAGAGACCCCCCATTGAGAGCGGCACTACTGCCGAGCAAATAACTTCGATTCAGCGTAAGGTCTTCGTAGTTGAGAATCGCACCACCATTGATCACACCGCCACCATTCGTGAGTGTCAGGTCACTAATCAGCACGTCAATGGCATCGCTCAAGAGAAAATCGTTGATATTAAATATCCGCGAACTGCTGTTCCCGTCGATTTCAAGCTGGAAAACCGGTCCTAGAATGTCCACGCCTTCCGTGATCCTAAATTCCCCTAACTCCAGGACAATCGTAGGGGCAGGCGTAAAGGGATTCGGATCCATTTGATCGCGCAAGCCAAGCGAGAATGCAACCGTATCTCGATTAGGATTCTTCTCCGAAAATTCGATCGCTTCCCGAAGGGTAAAGTCGTTAAACCTGAATTCTCCATCCGACTCATCCAGCAACGAATCAACGATAAAAAAACCATCTTGGACTTCAGCAGCACCGATGTCCATCACGCCCAGAGTGGGGAAAACCCGGCGGAATTGACGCCCCCGCTGATCGTTGTCGCCCGTAACGGTGTTTGTGTCGCCCCCGTCAATCGCGATTTGCCCCCCCGGCTTATTGGGATCGGGCAAAAAGACACGCGTGTTACCGCCAAAGTCACCAAGCAAAGCAAAGAAACCATCGTCGATGAAGATGCTCGTCGGATCGATACCCACAACGTCGCTGCCGTTCGGGGGCAAACTGACATCTGGATTCACCGTCGACGGGGGAAGCGTCAAGGCACCAAATAAGTTGCTTCCCCGAGTATTGATCTGCGGTTCAAACAGCAAAATGGGATCTTCGGTGGTCATGCCGTAGCTGCCCAAATCGTTGGCTACCCCCGAAGACGAGTTGAGATTCCCGGCAATAATCGAGGAACGAACCGTCGTCGTTGCGTTGCCAGAGTAGACCGTCGGTATCATCTCGTCGTCGAACTCCGCATCGAAGCCTCGACTCGCAACGCCACCGCCATTATACGAGGCCTCGTTGCCGTACACCGTGCTTTGATTGATATCCACCGTACCGGCGGCATTCAAAACTCCGCCACCGTAGCCTGTATAACCTGCCTCTTCACCTGGGTTACCCAGGGCTCTGTTGCCGGTAATGGTCGAGTTGACAATGTTGATGCGTGGGAAGTTATCGTCCTGATCCACGAGTCCATTTTGGATTCCGCCACCACCTTGTCCCGAGGTATTGCCGAGGATCAAGCTGCTTTCGACCCTCAACACGCCCGTTTCGTTGAAGACGGCACCGCCACCGTTGGGTGCCGTGCTATTGATGATTTGAACTTGATCGAGTGTGAGCGCCTCGCGATTCAGAATGGCTCCGCCGCGACCATCTTCGTCATCTCCGGCAATGCTCCCTGCGCCAGCAAGAGTCACACCGCTAATCGTAACGCCAATGGTGGTATCATCTGAAGTATCATCCACCAGGAAGATGCGTCTGCCGGTCGCGCTTTCAATGGTGAGCTTGCTCGCGCCAGGCCCAATGATTTCTACGGCGTTGAGAATCTCCAACTGGCCGAAATTGTCTTCGTTTTGCTGTAAGAAGATGGTCGTCTGGTTTTCGAAGGCGAGACCCGAAAACACGATCGTATCGAAGTTCTCGAATTCGTTCGCTTGCTCGATCGCATCGCGCAGCGAACCGGGAACAATCTCAAACGTCCCATCACCATCGTCATCCTCGATATCGTAGATCGTGGTGACGTAGAACACGGCGAGCATTCGCCGGTCTTCGAGTTGTTCTAAACGAAGTTTACGAGAAAAAGCGCCGCCACCAAAAGAAGTGCGCAGCCGCTTCGAATTTCCGTTGCTACGAGATCGATCGCGTCGACCACGCCGCCGTTTGCCTTTTGCCATTTCCGATTGTCCTCAAGTACGAAAGTCGCTTCATCCTGCGAATTCAAAACAAACCGCAGAAGCCACTTTATTGTACTTGGAGACCGTGAAAGACGCAAAACTGTGACCTGGAAATTTGCTCTCGA
>JAADGD010000085.1:0-1871 GCA_013152515.1 Planctomycetota bacterium | reverse complement strand
CGAAGTCGTCCAAAACGTCGTAGAAAACGCCGTAAACCTCATGCGGACGCCTCCTACGCACGGCTACCAAACGTACTCCACTCCACCTTGAAAGCCGTGGAAGAGCAAGTCTCCGTCTGCGGTACCTACACTCGCGGCGAGACCTGACTGATCGATATTGCCGGCACCTGTCGCCAAACGGTCGATGTACAGCACCCGATATCCACCCCGTATCGACCAACTGGGCAATATATCGGCAACCACCGAGACCTCCGCCTCAGTCGCAAAAGCGACTCGATTGCCTTCCGATGCACCAGCGAAATCGGCGGGCGCTGTACCGGCAGAGAATGTACCCGAGTTGTTGAATTTGTAGCGGTTGTTGTAGATTCCGGCATTTCCCTCAACACCGATCCGTAACCCTTGTCGCAGACACATCCAGGCGTCGCCACCAAGTTGGGCTCCGACCAAATCGTTCTCGCCACTCCACCGGAGCGAAGCCGTTTCCAGCCCCAAGCCGCCGACTCCCGACGAATTGAAAGTCACATCGTCAGTGAATCGCAAGTAACGTGCACCCGCCAGGAAAGTCCCCGAAACGCGTGGATTCTGCCCCACCCAATATCTCCGATAGCTAAATTCGGTACTCTGTAGATCGGATCGATAATCGATCGCATGTGTCTGACCATTATCGATACCCGGAACATCTGCGCCTGTACCGAAGTCAGGAGGACCATACAACTGAAAATTAGCACCGCCTGGGGCTACATCGACCGAGTTCACCACGTCCGAAAAACCCATGTCGTAGAGGCCCATATACGTCGCTTCCAAAACCGCCAAGGCTCCGATGTCGTAACGTGCAGCGATTTCCCAACCTACGTCGTAATCCCCAGAATTGTTGGCGACATCAAGCACCCGAGGAGCATTCAAACCGCGGCCAATCGACGTAAATGCTTGCACGCCGGCAAACGCATCTTCGGTTTGCAAAAATACCGTGCCTACCTGCACATCAAAATAATGCGGTCCGCTTTGGTCTTGGCCATAGCCTCCAAAGTCGACAGCCATCGGATCGCCGCCGTAGCCGCCGGGACCACATCCGCCAGTTCCTCCACTGGGACACGACTGGCTATAGTTGGTCAATTGGATCGGTCGACCTTGCACATCCATGAACTCCCCACCCTGGGCAGCCGCAGGGCCGCCGGCCAGCAGCGAAGCTGGAAAGGTCGGCATCTGCCCAGCGCCTCCGCCAGCTTGCATGGCCATCCCCGAAAAATTGGGAGGCTGATACCCTTGCCCGCTGTAGCCCTGCGACCGAGCTATGGAAAGCGGTAAGAATGCAATAGTCAAAAGTGCAACAATCGTGCGACACCAAGTCGGCAAGTAGCGGTTCATCCCTTAGTCCCCCCTAAAACGAACACGGGCAAGTCCTCTTGCGCCGTCTGTCGTGGTCTGTCGTGTATATGACCGGAGTGCGAGTCGAGCTGCTCAGCAACACTTTTCGCCCAAGTTGGCAAATTTGCGTAGGCATTCCGAAACGCCAGCCTCTCCCTGATGGTTTGGCACTCCCTCGTGATTTGGATATCGGCCTGACTGGGCCAGCAAAATCAGAGTTTCCGGCATAACCGTTAGAATTACCAAAAACTTTCTGACTTTCATTACCCGAACATCCCAAATTCAGCAGTCCCTTTGTCGGAATCAGCTCACCCAAGCAGCCTGCAACGCTATCCGCGACGTTCAACCATTAGCCCGGTTTACCGGGCTTTCCCGCCGTAGGTGGTAGTAGGCCCGTGTTGTTTATTCGCAAGTTTCGCCCCGAAGGGGCAGCCACATGCCAGCCCAGGGCAAAGCGCAGCGCCGCCCTGGGTTAGCTTCACATCGTTGCCTTTCAGGGCATACGT
>JAADGD010000179.1 GCA_013152515.1 Planctomycetota bacterium | reverse complement strand
GGCTGACACGGGTACCGAGTTCAAAACCCTCCCCTAACCCCTCCCTAAAGAGGGAGGGGGATTTTGGTTGCGGCCATCGGCCGCGCCAAGATCTCTGCGCCTCTGTGAGAGCCGTATCTCTTTACTGAATAGCAAGTTGCATTGCTGTCGCAATGAAAGCATTGAGAATTTTTTTTGTCAGGAAGCGAAGATTTCAACCGTTAGTATCACAACGAGCCAGCTATCGTCAACTCGTACGTTGTGCTCATTGTGTCGTTGTGGTTTGAGTCTTGTAGGCGAGGGAGAAAAGTGATTTTGCAGTTTGCCTGGGCCGACAATAGCCGGGACTTGGCTTTTTTGACGGTTCCCTTTTTGCATTGAGAAAATAAAATCTACTTCAGCAAGCCTTCCATCGCTTCGCAAGCTGCCGAAAGCGCCGCACCTGCATGGCATTGCTTCGCCCAATGATGACTACGTTCGTGAGTCGTTCCGTCGGCGAGCAAACGATCGAGCGCACGCGCCACAGCCGGCCCTCGAAATTTTTGAGGAGGAAGCGCCTCGGCAACGCCAAGTCTTTTTAGACGCGCCGCATTGTCGGGTTGATCGTAGGCCATCGGCATCAGCAGCTGGGGCAACCCAGCGGCCAAACCTTGAGAGCAAGAGCCGATACCACCGTGATGAACGACCGCGGCGGCGCGCGGTAGGAGCTGACTGAACGGCAAAAAACCAAAATGCCGCACGCCCTCCGGCAGCTCGGCGGGCAGTTGTTGTGGGTACTTGGTCAGCAGAATGCCTCGTCGATCGAGTCGTTGGCAAGCCTCGACCGCTGCTAGAAAAAACGACTGGCCATGAGCCATCGCCGAGCCAGGCGTAAAAACAATCGGCGGCTCACCGCCACGCAAGAACTCGTCGACCTCCTTCGGCAGGCCAGCCACCGCGGGCTGATCCCACAACGGAAAGCCGGTCAACACAACTTGTTTTGGCCAATCAGGTTGCGTCGGCGCAAACCACTCGGGAAACAAGCCCAATACCAACTGAGGCGAAAGATTCCATTCGCGAAAGATACCACGCGCAGGCGGATGGAGACCCAACTCTTGACGCAACTCGTTAATCGGTGGCCCCAGCAACGGATCGACCACACAACGGTCAGCCACCCAAAACTGAAATCGCCGCAGCCAGCGCGGCACCCAACTGGCGGTGAGTATTTTGCTGAACTTAGGGGTTTGGTAGAAGCTGCGAAGCATTAGCGGCGCGAGAACAACGCTCGCCAACGGCGCAGCACGCTTTTCTTGGTAAATCCGACTCGCCATGTCCAACGGATGCGCGACCAATACGGTCTCGTTAGGGCGATAGTGCGAATCGATCAAATCGTAGAGCTCGCGAAGATATTGGAGAACGCCGGCCCGCATCACCAGTAGCGGCCCTCGAATAGGATGCCAAAGATCCTCGTTGTTGGCCATTTCCTCATACTCTCCCGTAGTACCGAGCGGCAACAACTCTGCGCCGACCGATTCGATGACGGGCCGAAAATGCGGATTCGCAACGATCGACACTTGGTGGCCCCGTCGGTGAAGTGCACCGCCCAATCCGGCAATGGGGTGGACATCGCCATAGCTGCCCAGGGCGGTCATTAGAAAGTGCATGAGGTTCACTCTTGAAGGTCAAATATCAGCCCACATCGTTACATTGACAGTCACCGGGAGCAAGGGCCACGCTTGCGTCTTCGCAAAAACCGATAACAATAGAGCAAAAGAATGAGTGTTCCTCCTGCTAGCTGACAAAAAACTATGTCCGATCACGAACCCGCAAACGAAGACGACGAACTCGAACTCGAACCGGTCGACCCCTCGATTCTCAAGCACCGGCAGGAGCGTACCAAGCGACAGACGCGCGAAGCCGAAGACGCGTTCGACATCAACGCTGCGTACGACGACCAAGACGACCCCGAGGATCCGATCGATCTGGAACAACTGAAGAAATTTCGTTTCACGACGCGGCACTTGCTGATTGTGACAGCCTTATTGGCGATTGTCATGACGATGCGCGAACGTCTCGGTGGCTGCATGGGACTGTTTGTCTCGGGTTGCATCGCCTTGGGGGCGGGTTGGTGGTTTGTGTTGCGAGAAGAAGGTCGGCGTCTGGAGAAAATCGCCGCCAGTCGCGAAAAAATTGCGCAGCGTCTCGCCGCCCGACGTGCCGTGGAAGATGGCGATCCCCTACCGACGTCAACGTCGAAATCAAAAGCGAAAGACTTCGATTCTGAAGGCGACGAGCAACTCGACGCTGATTGGCAGCGCGAAAACGAAACGCAGTCGGCCTTTCGTTTTGATTTTTCGATGAAAGAGTTGCTTGTCACGCTTACTGTCGCTGCGTCGATTCTTGGAATCACAACGATTTTGGGTTCTGGAAATGTCGTGTTGCTGCTTGGTTTGGTGGCCTTGGCCGGTTTGCTCGTACAAGCGTTTGGCGTCGAACTACCGCCATTGGTCGTCCTGGGCTGGTGGATGCTGTTGGTGCTGTATATTCTCCTCAGCCTGTGGGGTGCATTCAGCGCAGCACCAGATCCTGTTTAGCGTACGTTTTTTGCGACGTCGGCAACGACGCCCCTCCTGAGTTCGCCCAACGGCATTCCAGCCAGGAGAATTTGGCTAAACCCAAATCATTGCCCGTCAAGCCATACTCGTGTATTCACCTCTAACACATCCAGCGGCACCGCACCGCTGCCCAAAATCATGTCATGAAAATCGCGAATATCAAAACGCTCACCAAGTCGTTCCTCTGCCATTTTGCGTAGCTCACGAATTTTCAACTCGCCCATTTTGTACGCCAACGCTTGGCCAGGCCAACTGATGTAGCGATCGACCTCCGAGCGAATGTTGTGCTCCGACAGTGCCGAATTGTCGGTCATGTAGGCGATAGCTTGCTCACGCGTCCAGCCAAAGTAGTGTATACCCGTGTCGACCACCAACCGGCACGCCCGCCAAATCTCCATCGTCAGTCGGCCAAAGTCGCTGTAAGGATCTTCGTAAAAACCGACCTCCAAACCAAGTCGCTCAGCGTAGAGCGCCCAACCTTCGACGAAAGCGGTAAAGCCGCTAAAACGGCGGAAGTTGGGCAACGATTCGATCTCTTGTTGCAACGCCAATTGCAAATGATGGCCCGGTACCGCTTCGTGCAGCGACAACGCTGCGACCGTAAACAGCGGGCGATTCTTGAGATTGTAAGTGTTCATGTAGTAGAAACCGGCGCGCGTACCGTCGCCGCTTGGTCGCTGGTAGTAGGCAGCCGTCGTTTGCGGGGCAATGTACTCTGGCACACGGCGCAAACCGTAAGGCATACGTGGCAACTTGCCGAATAGCGTCGGCAGCTTGCCGTCCATTTTTTTCAGCGTGTAGGCGACCGTCTGCAAAAGCTCCTCTTCAGTCTCGGCGTAAAACTGCGGATCTTCACGCAAAAACTTCGTAAACGCCGAAAAATCGCCCTCAAATTCAACGCGGCGAATGATCTCGTCCATCTCGCCACGAATCCGCTGGACCTCCGCCAGCCCGAGTTGATGAATTTCCTCGGGAGTCACGTCAAGTGTCGTGAATCGTCTCACTCGGTGGCGATAGAAGTCGCGTCCACGGGGCAAAGCCGAGGCGCCCAGCGAACCGCGCGCCCCAGGCACATACTCCTTTGCCATAAATTTACGAAAGCGACGGTATGCTGGCACCACTGACGTGGCAATCGCTTCGCTGATTTCGGTCTGCAACCTTTCGTGTTCCTCTGCCTTGACGGTAGCGGGAAATTTCTTGCCCGGCGCGTACAACAAACTTTGCGTCGGTCGCTCAACAATTTGCGCATCAATCGCCTTTTCCCAGCCATCCAGCACTACGACTGGCAAAGTCTGCCCAGCGGCGATCCCGGCGCGCATCAATTCAATATGCCCGTCAGCATACGCGCCAAAAGCACGCAGCCGAGCCGCATAGTTTTCGTAGTCGGCGATCGTTTTGAGCGGCACGTCTTTGGGCAGTTCAGGAAAATCGACATGAAAACCACTCCGCTGCGAGATCGGAATCAAATGCCTCTGAAAATCGAATTCTGCGAGATCGTCTCTGAGTTTGCGGAGCAAGATGTCGTAGTTGATTCGTGCTTCTGAAGAGAGTTGTTGGCGATCGAGGGCCTTCACCTGAGTTAAGAAGTTGCGGCGGGCCTCATTGCGACGGGCGCTATCGGCAAGCGAAACCGTCGGTAGCCGGTCGTTGTAGCGGTGATCGCCCGTCGAGGTGGCCAGCAAGGGATCTTCGAGAACGTCGAACTCCCAAATTTCGTCGATGAGTGCTGTAAATTGCTCGTCTATGGATTCGGCAAAACCATATTGCGGTAACAGCCAACAGGCGATTGCTGCCAAAACGAATACTTTTCGACTTCGTAAAATGCTCATGGTGACCCTCAGTGCTGTTGAAATTTAGCACTCATTGTAGCACGCCTCTCCGAGCTTAAGTTTTACCACATCTTATTCGCTCGGCAGTGTCGTATCCATCGAGCATGGCTTGCAGTTTTGTCCA
>JAADGD010000046.1 GCA_013152515.1 Planctomycetota bacterium | reverse complement strand
TCACAGTCAAATCGCTGGCTGAGTCAACCGTGGCAACCTTGCGGGGAGGGGGATTGATCGAAAAATGCGCGCACGGTGCGCGCAAATTGAACGTTTGCAGTGCAGAGCCACCTTAAAAACTCACGACTCGGAGAGGCGTGCCACTCTGTCAAAACTCCAGTTCCATCCGATCTACGCCGATTTCGATTTTGGGAAAAATCTTCCGCGCGGGAGTCAGGTCCCATTCTTCGTCGCGATCTAGCAGCGGGTTAATATGCACCAACACCAAACGCCCAACTTCGGCGGCGGCGGCGACTTCGGCGACGGGCGTTAGGCAACTGTGGCCGGTGAGTTCGGCTTGTTCGGGCATGTCGTCGTCGAAGTAACATTCGTGGATCAGCAGATCTACGCCGCGTATTTTTTCGACGTAATCGGCGGTCTTCACAGCAGTTGTGTCGGTGACATAGGCCAGCGAGCGATCAGGCCAGTCGAGACGAAATCCGAGGGAACCGCCTGGGTGACGGAGAGGAAAATGTGTTAGCGTACCCCCGCCGGGCAGCTTGAATTTTTGTGTGATGGCCTGCATTTCAAACGGCGGGTCGACAGGAAACATCAGTTCGGAAAACAGATGTTGCCGCACCGTGTCGAGTTTTGTTTGTTCGCCATGAACCGTAACACGTTCCATTTCGCGACCATACAGCACGTCGAACATATAGGTCAGCCCAACGACATGATCGAGATGGGCGTGTGTAAGAAAAATGTCGAGCGTGTCGGTCACCAGATGCTCGCGCACGCGGAACATGGCCGATCCCGCGTCGAGTACAATACCCAACTCCGGCAGCATCATACAGGCGGTCTGACGGCGATCATTTGGGTGGTAGCCGGTCGTGCCCAGCAGCAACAATTTCATAGTGGCCCTTTTCGTAGTGGCCGTAGTTCCGACGGAGATGTACGATTGGTTATTGTACAAGCCGTCGGGTTTGGAATCCAGCGCAGAACCTCACTGGAAAGCATGATGAAATAGCCGGCGAGCTACGCCTCGCCGAACTTGCTACCCTAGTACTACTGCGCTAAGTAAAAAGCTAAAGACCGCGGATAGCACTGATATTCACGGATAAAGCCTTGATGAAATGAATGGATGTTGTTGACAGTTCAATGCCCCAGCTGCAAACCTGCCAAAAGTCTCCAAAATCAGTGGACTCCGTGCAATCCGTGGTTTTTGACTTAACGCTGTAGTACTAAAGCCCTTCTTAAACCACTGCGGCGACACGTAGGTCGCCGGCTATACTGGACAAATATGAGTCGCTCAAGCATGCATTTCCGGAATTCTACACTAGTGACACTGTTTTGGATTGTACCTGCTCTGCTGGGCATAGTGATTGCTTTACTTTACCCATTGCTGACAAAGAGTAGCCAAAGTGTCGTCGTTTATACGGCGCTCGATCAAGAATTTTCTCGTCCGGTGTTCGAGGAATTTACCCGCCAGACAGGCATCAAGGTTTTAGCAAAATACGACACCGAGTCGACCAAGACGGTCGGGCTGACCCAAGCCCTGTTTGCCGAACGCGCGCGACCTCGCTGCGATCTGTTTTGGAACAACGAGATCGTCAACACCTTGCGGCTCGATCAGGCCGGTTTGCTGGCGAGTTACGAAAGTCCTGCCGCGAAAAACTATCCGCAGCAATACCGCTCGTCGCAAGGGCATTGGCACGGTTTTGCGGCGCGAGCGCGAGTGCTGATCGTAAATACCAAGTTGGTGCCTTCAACTGACGAACCCGATTCGATTTTGGATCTCACTGATCCGAAATGGCAGGACAATGTGGGAATCGCCAAACCTTTGGCTGGCACAACCGCCACACACGCGGCTTGCCTTTTTGTGGTGTGGGGCGAAGCAAAGACGCAAGCGTTTTTTCGTGCCGTCAAAGCGAATGCACGTGTTCTGTCGGGCAACAAGCAAGTTGCGCTGGCCGTCGCGCGGGGCGAACTCGCCTTCGGCCTCACAGACACCGACGACGCGATCATTGAACTCGAAAAAGGTTTTCCTGTGAGAATTGTTTACCCCGACCAGGGACCAGAACAAGGGCTCGGCCAACTGGGCACGCTGTTCATCCCCAACACCTTGGCACTGCTCGAAGGTTCGCCGAACCCAGAGCCTGCACAGCAATTGGTCGACTTTCTATTGTCATCGCAGGTAGAACGCATGTTGGCTGCGGGGCCGAGTGCTCAAATCCCTTTGAATCCCAAGGTCGAAAAATCGCCGCGCGTCGAATCGCCGAGTACTGTGCGCGCGATGACGGTAGATTTCGAAGCTGCTGCCGCACAATGGAACGCCGCAGCTAGATTCTTACAGCAAGAGTTTGCGACAGCCAAGTAGCACGCCTCTGGCGAGTCGTGAATCCCCAAATACCCGATCAAAGCACTCTCGACTCGCCAGAGGCGTGCTACTCTAAAGCCCACGTCGGTGACGCTTGCGGGGGCGTTGACCCGGCGCAGGCGGCTTGGGTTTTTCGGGTTCTTTGCTTTCAGGCGTGCCTTGGGCTGGCGCCACGGCGGCGACCGTTGACAAACCTTCGATTTCGTCACGATTTAGCAGCGTATTGATCAGTATCTCGATGCGGGTCAGTTCGGGGCCTTGTTCGGGCGTCACAAACGAATACGCCACACCTTCGCGGCCCATCCGTCCCGTACGACCGACACGATGGACGTAATCGTCGGACGACTGCGGCAGATCGTAGTTGATGATGTGCGAGATGCTCGTGACGTCGATTCCGCGGCCTACGACGTCAGTCGCGACCAAGATACGCACCTTGCCGTCGCGAAACGAACGCATCACGCGATCGCGGGCCGGTTGGGCCATGTCGCCATGAATGCAGTCGACGTCTTTCATTTTTTTTGACAGTTTGCGTTGCACCCGGTCGGTGCCCCGCTTGGTGCGGCAAAAGACAATCGCCTGTTCCGGGCTTTCGCGTTCCAGTAGCTTGAGCAACAAGTCAAACTTTCGCATCTCTTCGACCGTAAAATAATGCTGCTCGATCGTGTCGGCTGCTTTGGTCAGAGGAGAAAAATCCATGATCTGGGGTTTGATCATGTAGCTTCGAGAAAGTCGTTCGACACCCTTGTCGACCGTCGCACTGAGCAGCAATGTTTGTCGCTCTTTGGGACACTTCCGCAAGATTTTTTCGATGTCGGGCCGAAAACCGATGTCGAGCATCCGATCAGCTTCGTCAAGCACAACGCACTGTAGCCCGTTGAGTTTTAACGTGCCACGGGCCAAGTGATCGAGTACTCGGCCTGGCGTACCGACGACAATGTCGCATCCTTTGCCGAGTTGCGTGATCTGCGAACGAATTGGTTTGCCGCCATAAACGGCGATGCAGCGTGTCTTTCGTCCGTGCGCCAGCTTGGCAATTTCGTCGCGTACTTGCACGGCCAACTCGCGCGTCGGGACCAAGACAATCGCATTGGGCTGCGGTCCACGCGGAATGAGTTCGAGTCGTTCCAAAATTGGAATCGCAAACGCCGCCGTCTTGCCAGTGCCGGTGCGTGCCTGCCCCAGCAAATCGCCGCCGGTAAGGGCGTGCGGAATGATGCCTGCCTGCACGGGCGAGGGTTCGTGATACTCGGCTTTGGCGAGCGCCTCCATCATCACGTCCGACAGACCAAGCTGGTCGAATCCGACTACTGGGGGAGGAGAAGAGTTGTTGTCTGCGCTAGGCGCTTTTTCGTTGACCAAAATAAAGAAACTTCCTGTCGGGTGGCCTGCTTGTGGAGAGCCTATCGGAAGCAGGTCGAAAACGTAATGGTACCTAAGTTGATATCTGATTGGGGGTTAGACTAGCACGACTAGGGGAAATGGTCAACGCGAGCAGAAAACCGCCAAGGTAAGGTGAGTGAGAGGTACTCAGTGAGGAACCGCTGATGAACACGAATAAACGCTGATCGGATTAGCGTTTATTCGCGTTCGTCAGTGGTCGAAAATCCGAATTCTCTTGTGTTAGTGTGGTGGGTGTTGGATAATCGAAGATGTAGGCTTTGCATTTGGAAGATTGTAATTGGTTGATATCTATGACTCTGGGCTCGTCTATTATCTCTGAACTTGGCGCTCGTGGTTTACGAGGAATGTTCTTTGACTTCAAAGGCTACTGCGAACTAAGGCAGGTGAATGACCAAAAGCATTTGCGGTCTTTTCTTGACTCAAAGGGCTACACCGGAGTCTGTGCGTCATCTGACGCTAAAAAAGTAGTCGATGATTTCCAAGAAAAATCTACACAGGCCAATTCTTGTGCTGCTTGGCTACTTCTTGAACCTTTGTTTTCTCTAGCAATAAGAATTGGACTGGGTGGCTAGCAAGTAAGGCCGGAACAAGCCTTTTGCGCAGGTCCGGCGTGCCGGAAGCATGGCGCGTTGCTAACATATATCCGTGGCGCATGCCGGAACTGCGCTATCGCTTGTTCCGGCCTACATTCCGCGAATAAACGCTGAGGGAACATTGCTGAGAGCGTTCCCCATAGATTATTTATGAATGTCCGCGACGATATCGCGTAGCTCGTCCGTCGAGACGTCGGCCAAGCGTTTGCCGTAA
>JAADGD010000286.1 GCA_013152515.1 Planctomycetota bacterium | reverse complement strand
TTTTCCTCCACTTCACGGCTCAGTAGCAATCTGCTAGAATCCAGGGTCCGAATAAAATCACGATCCCAAGTAGGAGTTCCCTCATGGCCAAACCAGGTCGAAAAGTCAAAAAAGCCAATCATGGCAAACGCCCGGCGAATAGCCGTCCTCGTAAGAATCGTCGTCAGAAGGTGAAAACCTAGGGCGAATGACGAAGGACGAAGGAGTGCCAAAACACGAATACCGAATGTAACGTCATTCGTGTTTTTGCATTCCTTCGTATTTCGTCATTGGGTGTTTCGTCATTTCTCGTAGTTATGTACTTGACTTCGTTTTGTTGACGTTTCAAAACGACATTTAGTCTCGATCGAGGGCTCAAGCTGTGAGTGGCAAAGATTTGATTGTCGATCCTGCGAGTATCGACTATTCCAATATCGTTGCCGATCTCGAGGCGATTCGGCTTCATGTTCCTCAGCGCGACGCGATGGAACAGCTTACCGCGATTGTCTACGATGATCCCGAAACCAATATTTGCATCGGATATCGCGATCTGTTGCCCGCCGCATCGCCCGATGGAGAATTTTGGCACTCTGGCCACATGCCAGGCATCCCGGTGATGCCAGGTGTGATGATGTGCGAAGTGGCGGCGCAGGTTTGCACCTATCATTCGCATTGCCACGACTTGCTCGGTTGCGACGTGATGGGTTTTGGCGGACTGGACAAGGTGCGGTTTCGCGGCATCGTTTATCCGGGCGATCGGTTGACGGTCGTTTGCCAAGTCATCAACGTGCGTCGCGGTCGCATCATTGCTGCCCGTTTCCAATGTTTTGTCGGCGAAGCGATCGCCTGCGAAGGGGAAATCCGTGGGGTACCGCTGCCGGTCGATAAGTTGCCGGGGCGGTAGAGGGGCGTTTGGCGTCGTTGCCAGTGAGTTTGTTGTTTTTCTCCCGCCCCTTACGGTCGGGGTTACGCTTTTTTTACTCCCGTTCCTAACGGTCGGGGCTCGCTTTTTTTCGTCATTCGTCCTATGGGCCGTCGTGCTTTACCCAAAGTTGATCCCGAGATCGATCTGTCGTCTCATTTGCGCACGGTCGATACGCTGCCGACGCCTTGGAATCTGACCGAGTTGTTTGGTCGTGTCGCGCCGCTAGAAATTGAAATTGGCAGTGGCAAAGGGCTGTTTTTGCAAAATGCGTCGATCGCTCGGCCAGAGCATGATTTTTTAGGTGTGGAGGTTTCGGGGAAATATGCTCGGTTTACGGCGGCGCGACTCGCTAAGCGACAAGTCGCGAATGCGGTTTCGGTGCATGGGGATGGGCTGCGGTTGTTTCGTGAGTTGGTGCCCGATAGTTCGCTGGTGGCGGTGCATGTTTATTTTCCCGATCCTTGGTGGAAAAGAAGGCACCGCAGTCGACGCGTACTCAACGAAGCGTTTCTGGCCGATGTGGTCCGGACGCTTGAGCCGCAAGGTCGTCTCCACTTTTGGACCGATGTCGAAGAGTATTTTGACTCAACATTAAAACTGATCGCTGCAAAGACGCCGCTTATTGGCCCGTTGGAAGTTGCTGAAACGCCTGCGGAGCATTCGCTTGACTATCGTACGCACTTTGAACGGCGCACGCGGATGAATGAGGAACCGGTTTATCGGGCGCAATTTGAGAAGGTGTAGTGTTGTTGGCACCCCGGCGATGCGTTGCATCTCGGTTGTTGACATTGTGCAAAATCATATTAACCGAGATGCAACGCATCGCCGGTGCGCAACAAACTCCTCACACCGCCCCCGACGTTGCCTCGTAGGTACGCCCGGCACTCTTGCCGTCTTCTGTTTCGTAGTTCGTCAGCGCGATGTCGTACAACTGTTGTCCACATGGCGTCGGATACTCCCCGGTGATGCACGCCTGACAAAGTTGCTCAGCCGGTTTTTCGACGGCGCGGGCAATCGACTCGACGGGGAGGTAACGTAGCGAATCGGCACCTAGCTCCTTGGCCATCGCGGCGAACATCGCCTCGTCCGATTGGCCTTCGGTCCGAAAGTTTGGTGCAAACAGCTCGCCGATCGTCGACATATCGATACCGTAAAAGCAAGGCGCAACGATTGGAGGGCAGGCGACGCGAACGTGAATCTCTTTGGCTTTGCCGATGTCACGGATTTTGTCAATCAATACCCGCATCGTCGTCGAGCGAACGATCGAATCTTCGACCAACAGCACTCGTTTGCCTTCGAGAACCTCGGGTAGCGGCGTGTATTTGATGGCCGCCTTGGCCTGCCGGTCGTTACCGCCTTCGATAAATGTGCGGCCTGAGTAACGGTTGCGAATGAGGCCTTCGACACTCGGCACGCCGAGCTGATAGGCCATCGCATCGGCTGCCGCTTTGCTGGTGTCGGGCACTGGCACGACGACCGTGTTTTCGTCGCGCGGGAGGTCTTCGATCCGAGCCAACTCCTCGCCCAGCGCCTTGCGCGACAAGTAAACGCTCCGCTCGTCGAGCGTGCTGGCGACGTTGGCAAAGTAAATCCACTCGAAAAAGCAGTGCGCACGCCGCGGATTGTCTGAAAATCGTTCGATGTTGATTTTTCCGTCGATAATCGTAATCGCCTCGCCCGCTTCGAGCGCTTTGACGGAGTTGGCCTCGAAGCCTAGATTCACCAGCGCGACGCTTTCGCTTGCCGCCGCAAATAGCGGCCCCTCGATGGCGTAACACATCGGCTTAATGCCCAGCGGATCGCGCGCAACGAGCATTTCGCCTTGGGCATTGAGCAGCGCCAACGTGTACGCCCCGTCGAACCGAGTGGCCAGATGCCGCATCACATCGATGAGCGGCATCCGCCGGTCGCCTGACAGCTCGCGGCTGATCTCGTGCATCATGATTTCGGTATCATTCATCCGTGCCAGATGATGATCGTTTTCGGCCAGCAACTTGTCGCGTAGCTGTGTGTAGTTGGCCAGTTGGCCGTTAAACGCGAAGCTGAACCATTTGTGTTTTTGCAGATGATGCCGTTCGAATGGCTGGGCGTAACTGCAATCGTCGGCTCCGCAAGTGGCGTAACGGACATGCCCAATCGCTGCTCGCCCGGCGTATTTGCTCATCAAGCTTTCGGCCTTGCCCTGATGGTTGAGCCGAAAGGCTTCGTTGACCGTCCCCAGCTTACGATGCGTGTCGATCAACTGTTGCCGATTGGGATTAAAACTGGTCATCCCCGCCGAAAGCTGCCCACGATTTTGGATGTCGAGCAGCATCCGCGGCATCAGACGCGAAATTTCCTCTGGTCCCTGGGACGTGCAAAGTGGGCTGATGTTGTCGCCCGGCAAATGCCCAATATCTAAATGGTAGATGGCCGCAACACCACACTCGTCGTGCAATTCGCTCATAAAGGGAGAGGTCAGGGGTCGGAGTTGAGGCAATTCAGCCGCGTTGCCACGCAACGCAAGGCGAACCCAGATTCTACGCCGCCACCCCGATTCCCTCAAGCTGCCACTTTTATTTCACTTGTGTTTGCCGACGGGATACCGGATAATTGCTTGTGTCGGCTCAATCGGTTAGCGACCATTTCTTTTTTGCCGACACAAAACCTACGAGGTCGAAACATGCGTTATTTCTTCGCAATCGTCCTTCCACCCGCGGCCGTGTTGTGGTGTGGCAAACCTTTTCAGGCTGTAGGCAATATCTTCTTGACGATGGCTGGGTGGCTCCCTGGTGTGCTTCACGCTTTGTTTGTCGCACACAATCACTACGCCGACGAGCGCGCCCGACGACTAGAGCGAGCGTACAACGCTGCGGCAGCCGCTAGCATAGGGTATCGGTACGACTAAGCAACGAAAGGGCAAGTCATGTCAGATGTTTCCGATCTACTTGCTGCACAGCAAAAGTACAAGCGGTATTCAGCTCCGCGACGTTTCGACTTAGCCACGTTGCTGGTCGTGACTGCCGCATACGCGATGTTATTCACCGGCTTGAAGGCTTTGGACTTTAGCTCGTCTATCTTTCTCTATGTTGCCGGCTTGATCACCCTGGTGGCCATTGCCCAATCGCTATTTGCCACCTGGGAAAAACCACGACTGAGTTCATTCTTATTTCGTAACGATCCACGTCAGGTATCCATTCTCGTCGGTATCGTCTTCCATATGCTCTTAGTTTTTAGGACGTACGGGGTGTTTATCTGGCAGGATATTCAACGTGGAGTACCGCTTGGAAAGTTAGTGATGTCTTTGCTCGCAATCCTACTCCCAGGTGCACTCATGGGCTATTTCAGTGGAGTGTTGGTTGCGGGAGTTTTTTTGATAGCCGACAATTTGCGTAAGTTTTTTACATGCCGGAATTCTAGTAGGAAAGCTGATCAGAATACGAGAGATGAGTCACCCTGGGACGATTGAACCTCCGGCTCGTCGTTCGTCATTCCACGGCGTGTGCCTGCAAATCTTCGATATCGGCGAATTCGATCGTCGAAATATGTGTCGCTTCCAGCACGACCGGCGGGGCGACGCCCGCTTCGAACGCTTGTTGCCAGCGCTGGGCGCACAGACACCAACGCTCGCCCGGCCTGACGCCGGGGAATTCGTACATCGGGATCGGCGTGCTGAGATCGTTGCCGACGTCGCGAGAAAATTCCAGGAACTCCGCCGTCGCTTGAATGCAGACGGTGTGAATACCCATGTCTTCGCGCCCCGTACGGCAACAACCGTCGCGATAAAAGCCGGTGAGCGGGTCGGTCGAGCAAGATTGCAGCTCGGTGCCAAGTACGTTTTTGGGAGTTGCCATTGTGTGCCAATTTGCTTCGTTATTTGGGCTTCGTCATTTCCTTAATATGGATATTCCGCCAACGCACTTGCGTGCCAGCCAGCTCTTTGTGGTCGCCAATGCCGTGGACTTGCAAGGCGATCAGTCCGGCGGCATCCATGTCGTCGGTCAGATTCGAGACGGGCACCCCATTGATCCAGGTTTTGATCGAAGGGCCAATCGCCTCGATGCGATACTTGTTCCACTCGCCACGTTTGAAGGCCGCGCGGGCCGCTTGGTTTTCGTCGCCAGCAGGATTTTGTAGCCAGCCGCGTCGAGCTTCGTCGTAGATGCCGCCAGAGAAGGCGCGGTCGCTAGGGTCGATTTCGACTTGATAACCGTGGACCCGGCCAGCGGGAATCGTCTTGGTATCGATTTCGCCTTTTTTGTTTTTGATTTCAACCGTCGTTGGCTTGCCGAAGCAATGGCTGCGGATTTGGATGCCAGAATTCAGCCCATCGTCGACTTTCAGTTCGACCTCCAAAATGAAATCAGCATAATCGCGTTTGGTGCAAAGAAAAGTGTTCGACGTGTTGAGTGTCGAGGTGCCGACGATCGCGTTCCCTTCGATTTTGTACGTTGCTTTGCCGCCTCGCTTAACCCAGTTGTCGAGGTTTTTGCCATTGAAAAGCGAGGAAAAGCCCGCTTTCATTCCAGAGCCTTCTTTGGCGCTCGCAAAATTGGCCGAGACAACAGTGGTCAACAAAGTGGCCAGCAAGGTGGTCAACAAAGTCACAGAGTGTAGGCGTTGGTACATAAAACGGGGCTCCATTTTCTCAGAAAATCAAACGGGATAGCCGGAGGCACACTTGACTCCGGAAATCCAAAGATCATCGGACCACGTGGTGGTCCGGCTGCTGTCGCCTATCCTACGGTGGCAAACCAGAAATTTCAACTCTCGCGCTCAGCAACACCCCTCGCCGCCGCAGCAATCGCTGCCGGGGAGCTGCGTGGCGGCGTAGTCTTGCCCCTTCGTCTCACGGGCATCACGCACAGCATTTTTGTGGCAATCGAATTCGATCGCGTCGTCCGGCGAGACCGCTTCAGCGGGCGGGACCGGCGTGATTTGCGATGCGTAGGGCTCGTGTGTGTAGATTTCAAACGTTTTGCCACAAACAGCCATTCGTTCGCCGCGGTACAACGTATGCCCATCGTCGTCCATCACCATCGACCAGGGGCCGTTGTAGATGACGGCCTGTTTTTGATCGAGGCAAGCGCCCTCAT
>JAADGD010000234.1 GCA_013152515.1 Planctomycetota bacterium | reverse complement strand
CACGTCGGCGAGACGTAGCTCGCCGGCTACGGAGATTGATTTGTGGTTCCATTATTTCTAATGCAAGAACAGCTCCGAATTAAAATGAGTAGCGTTCCCTGCCCCAACTTGCGGAAACGCTACCCTGCAAAAACAAAATATTCGTTGCAATCATGTTTCTGGTGCAGAAATTTCCCGCACATAGAAGCGGGCTAGCCGCAAAAGTGGCTCTGCCTAATAGACATTGTCGGATACTTCAGCTCAGTGCATTGAGCCTGTCTTGACGTTGCGTGGTTGACTATGGGTCAAGGGCCTCTCGCATTTTGCTGCTCACGATCAATACTATTTCTATTACATTTACTATTGCATTCCGACTCTAGTGGGGCACAGGCTAAGAGCGATGTTTGACCTATGGCAACACATGAACGACTCATCAAAGCAGGTCTCGACCTTTTTCACCGGCATGGAATCCACCCTGTGGGGCTGGATCGCATTTTGCATCAGGCGGGAGTAACGAAGACCACCTTCTACAATTATTTCGAAAGTAAGGAAGATTTTGCTTGTGCAGTGATTGATCGCTTTGGCGAAGAGGTCCATCAGCGTATTCAATTACGTGTCGACGGGGCTCATGGCAGCGACGTCAAACAGCACTTGCTGGCGATTTTCGACGCTTGGGACGAACTATTCGACCACGATTCTTTTCGTGGCTGCATGTTGATGGGCGCAGGAGTAGCGAGCGGCGACATTCACGACCCTGCCCGGCAGGCCGCTATTAAGAACAAACAAGCTTTGCTGCACACCTACGAAGAGCTGGCCACACATGCGGGGATTGGCAATGCGCGTCAGTTTGCCACACGGTTTGGATTGCTTGTTGACGGGGTCTTGATTGCTCGTCACCTCTACGGTGACCGCAACGAAGTCGAAGAAGCCCGCAGGATGGCCGAGCAGCTGATCGATAACTCGCTGGCCGATTCCGCGAAATGACAGAGATTGCCGGTCGGCTCGCTGCTATTTCCCGTCCTCAGTCGACTCGACAAACTTCAGCGCTGCCGAGTTCATGCAATAACGCAAACCGGTCGGCTGGGGGCCATCAGTAAAGACGTGTCCCAGATGGGCTTTGCAGCGGGCGCAGTGCGTCTCGGTGCGGACCGAAAGCAATTTGCGATCTTGCCGCTCGCCGACATTTTTTTTATCAAGCGGTTGATAGAAACTCGGCCAGCCGGTGCCAGATTTGTATTTCGTCTTTGAACTGAACAAAGGCAACCCGCAGCTAACGCATTGGTAGATTCCCTCTCGCTTGTTGTCCCAGTACTTGTTCTCGAAAGGGCGCTCGGTTCCTTCTTTACGAGTCACATGGTATTGCTCGGGGGTAAGCTTGCTCTTCCAATCGACTTTGGTCCAATCAACTTTGGCCCCGTCGGTTTTTTCTGTGGTTTGTTCCCCAGATGCTGAAGCATCTTCGCCGCCAAATCGATTGGGCTTGTTGGGCTTTAGTTTATCGGCGAAGACTTTGCGGACTTTTTCGACTTTGGGGGCGATGACCGCACGGCAATAGGGCTGGCTTCCGTTTATGGCGTAGTAGTCTTGATGATAATCCTCGGCAGCGTAGAATTTTCCGATAGGGCTGATCTCTGTCACGATCGGATCGGAAAATGCCCCCGCCGCGTCGAGTTTCTCTTTGTACGCTTCGGCAGATTTTTTTTGCTCGTCGTTGTGATAAAACACCACCGAGCGGTATTGTGTCCCCACGTCGGCCCCTTGGCGGTTGAGTGTCGTGGGATCGTGTGTTTGCCAAAAGACTTCGAGCAGCTCGTCAAACGCGATCTGCTGCGGATCAAAGTCGATCTGAATCACCTCGGCATGGCCGGTTAGACCTGTCGAAATCTCGCGGTAGGTCGGATTCTCTTTGCGGCCACCACTGTAGCCAGACGTTACTTTGGACACGCCTTTCAGCTCTTGATAAACGGCTTCGGTACACCAAAAACAACCGCCGCCAAAGGTGGCTTGTTGCAGTTTGGCATCTGTGGAGGCTGACTGATCGGTAGCCGCAGAAAGTGGCCCGGTGCCCACTTCCGCGCCATCTTTGGCCTGGGAAGAGAACGGAGAATTCGTCATGAGGATCACCCCTCCTAAACAAACGACAACTGCCAGAATCGTGATTGTTCGCTTGGCTTGTTGTGGAACCATTGATAGTAGCCTCTATTTACGTTTCAAAATCGATCGTTCGCCACGAGTGGCATTGGGCACAACTGCAGGCTGTGGAGTTGGCAGGACTTCTTGTGGTTTTTCCGTAGGTATCTCAATGGCCCCTTCGGTAGCCCTTTCAGTAGATACGTTGGCTGGTGCCGGTCGACTGCTGTTGGGGTCGGTTATTTCTGGGCCGGTAAGCACGGGGCTATTCGCAGAACGGCCAAAGCGACGATCAGTTTCTTGCAAGGCGGCAAACGTGGCAACAAAGCTCGGTAGTGCCGAAATTTTTGCAAACTGCGGATCGTTCTGCACCTTTTGATAGCGGGGCAAGACGCGTCGGACGGCATCGAATTGTGCGGCCGCTGGAGACGCACCGGGCGAGCCTAAGAGGTCTCGACTCAGCACCAAATACTTTTGCCAGCTTTCACCCGTATTCAACAGCGACAATCGAAAATGGAGCCGGGCCGTCATTTGACGCAACGTTTCGACAAGAACGGTATCTTCCATTGCAGCTAACTCGCTAGCCGTTGGATAGGGCAGGGCGTCGACATCAGCAATGTCAGGCGCTTTTTGGGCGGGATTGTTTTGTGCGGATCGTGCAGCCCCAGTGTTTGCAGCATCGTTTGAAGGAGCAGTGTGGCGAGGTTGCGCCATCAAACGCCATCGCCGCCCAAGAAAAGTCCGTCCAGGGCTATCCACCGCGACGAATGGTGCACGCACCGAAGTGGCGCCGCCGGGGCCCACGTTGACCCGCACGAACGGCGCATTTACTTGAACTCCTCCTCCAGCAAAGCGACGCACAATCTGCGCTTCAGTCACATCGAAGTGTGACAAAACTAGCAGACTGCTTAGGCAAAGCAACGTGCAAAAACGAGAAGGCGACATGTTGGGAATCCTTTCGGATTGGGTAGGGCAAGCGATGTTGGCAGGATACGATGTTGGTAGGACACGAGGAGCGACAATTATACTCAGAAGCTGCCAGATTGGGCAAATGAGGTTTTGCCCGTAGGCCCGTAGGATAGGCTTCTAGCCTGTCTGCATTGCCTGGCCCAACAGGCTAGAAGCCTCTCCTACGGCATTCTTCAAAACCCCCGGCCTTGCGTAAACCACCCTCCTCCAAAATCGGGGCGGCCTGATCGCTGGCGAGATTGGCTTCGGAAGGGTCCTCGGCGCTGCATCCCGCGGCGGACGGCGTGTTTCATTGCCTCGCCGGCCACTTCGATCAAGACGCGGCCCAGCACACCCCCCAAATTGTCCATGCCCCACGAGTCGTCGACGCTTCTGCCGCGTTGGTCCCATCCACCTTGGTTGTAGCGAGTTTGTCGAAATTGCTGATAGCGGCGCAAGACCGACCACATTTCCTCGCGGCCAGTTTCACCGCGAAGGTAGTCGCTCAAAAGCCGCTCCACATCAAAATCGTCTGAAAAAAAAGAGCGTCGCGAGTCGAAGTCGGCCCGACGAAAACGTTGCACGACATCCTGCAATCCTTGCGAACGCTCGTCCCAATCGCGCTGCTCTTGCATGAGCTTGCTCGACTGACGCTGGGCATCGTCAAGCTGTTTGTTGACCCAACCGATTTCGGCCACCAGCTCGTCGTCTTGTCGTTCGGGCGTACTGCGCGATTGTTGTTCGAGCCACGAATGCTCCATCTCGGCCAAAAAAGATTTCATCTGGCCGACACCCTGTTCGTAAAACTCGTTCTGCGTTCCCTCGAGCGATAGCAACTCTTGCTGGTGCTGGGTAAATTTCTGTTCGAGCTGAGCCAGTTCCGCAACCAAATTGTCACGCTGGGTACCGAGTTCCTGACCTTTGCGAAGCACCTCGGTCAGTCCAATTTCGTCAGATATTTCGTCATCAATCGCCTCGATCTGCTCCATCAACACGTTGAACTGCTCGCGCCGGCGCAACACCTCGGCCGCCATCAGTTCGGGCGTCACGCGCAAAAAATCGTAGCCCCGACGCGAACGGTTGAATTTTACGAACTTCGCTACCCAGCGATCGAGGGTGCGCGTCAGCCCCTTTTTCTTGTACTCCGGCGTGCCGAAACCGCGATCGTAGAGGTAGCGGAACATGCGATTGTTCTCGTAGGCGGGCAGCTTTTCGCTCGCCTCTTGCTTGATCTCCGCGATTCGCTCTTCGTTGCGTTGCAATTCCTGCTCGGCAATCAACGCTTGTTTGGACAACTGCTGAAAATTTCCGTGAGCTTTCAGTTTGCCCGCGACGATTTCTTCCAACCGTTCGCGCTCGGCTACTTTTTCGTTGAGATCGTCTGTCGTCCGTTCAAGATCGGCCTGGAGGCGAATCGCCTCGGTTTCGTCTTGCTTAACGTCTTCGTGCAGTTGCCGTTCGCGACGCTGCTTGCGTGCTAGCACATCAAGCAACTCGTCACGGATGCCGCGAAA
>JAADGD010000119.1 GCA_013152515.1 Planctomycetota bacterium | reverse complement strand
AGTTCTACAAATCGGCATTCTGCCAAGCTGCGGAACCACGTGCCTTGGCGTTTGGCGAAGCGGCGAGTGCGGGTTTTGATGTGGGTCGCCATCGTGTCGAGTGTACTGCCTTGGAGATGCTCGATCGCTTCGCGGTAGCCGACTGCTTGGCTGGCAGTGCGGCCTAGGGTTTTTCCGTTGGCGATTAAATGTTGCACTTCTTCGACCAGTCCCTTTTCGATCATCGCGTCGACGCGTCGGTTGATGCGATCGATTTGTTCTTCTCGGGTGCGTTGCAACACAAAAACGCGGCAATCCTCGGCTCGGTTCTCTTGCTCGAAATGTAGTTGGTGATGGCTGATCGGCTGGCCGGTGGCGCGAAAGACTTCGACAGCGCGGATGAGCCGGCGAGTGTCGTTGGGATGGATTTGCGAAGCGGCAATCGGATCGAGCTGTTCGAGTCGCTGGTAAAGTGCCTGATTGCCGATCTTGGCAACCTCGGCTTCGATTTCTTCGCGCAACGGCCAGTTGGCCGGTGGGCCAGCATTCAGGCCGCGTAGCAAGGCCTTGAGGTAGAGTGGCGTCCCGCCGACGAACAGGACTTCGTTGCCTCGGCTTTTGATTTCGGCAATCTTGGCGTGGGCCGCTTCGAGGTAGCAGTTGATGCTGTACTCTTCGTCGGGGTCGACGATGTCGATCATGTGGTGGGGGACCCCAGCTTGCTGCTGGGGCGAAGGCTTGGCGGTGCCGATGTCCATGCCGCGATAGATCGTCATCGAGTCGAGCGACACGATCTCGGCGCCGAGCCGCTCGGCCAGAACGAGGCCGATCTCGGTCTTGCCGACGGCGGTAGCGCCGGTGAGGAACCAACAATCGAGGGCTGGTAGCGATTCTTCCAAAGTTACTCCATGACAAGAAAACAGAGACGAATGCGGACAGCCCAAACATGCCTGCAATTGCCTAACCGCCTGCAGCCGTTTACACTGTTAGGTTAACTGTTACATGCCCCCATTGTGATGCACATAGCGACCACTGGGAAGGTGTTTGCCGACTGCGGATGTAAAGGGCGTAACAACAAATCACCACGGGCCGCGCTGGGTGACTCTGTGCCCTCTGTGGTAAATCAAAAGTAGCATGAGAAGCTGATGGCTGAACAAGACCCAAGAGCGCTAGACGCACTGGAAGCGACGATCTTGGCCCGCCAATCCTCGCCGGACGAAAAATCGTACACGGCGAAGCTGCTGGCCGGCGGAGTCGAAAAAATCGGCGGCAAGATCCTCGAAGAAGCCGCCGAGTTGGTCGAAGCGGCAGGCGAGCTTGAAGAAGTAGGTCGGCAACACACGATCTACGAGGCAGGCGATCTGCTCTACCACATGCTTGTGCTGCTGGCGGCTCGTGGCGTGCGATTGTCGGAGGTCGAAGCTGAACTTGCGCGGCGATTTGGTGTCTCGGGTTTGGAGGAGAAAGCCTCGCGAGAAGGAAAATAGTTGGTGTAAGTAACTTTTACGCCGAACCGCGCCTGTAAGGAAGCGTTGCAACAGGCGTCCAGCTCAATGGACGCTTCCTTACGGGCGCGGTTCGGTGTTTCGTAAAATGTCGCAATTGAAGTTTGAATTCGCCACATGAAAACCGAAAACAAAAACTGAAAATGACTGAAAACCTTCGTATCGGCATCCCGAGCAAGGGCCGCCTCGCTGAACTCTCGACGCAGCTTTTGAAAGAAGCGGGCCTTCGTTTTCGTCGACAAGACCGTAGCTTGTTTGCCCGCGTTAAGGAAATGCCGATCGACATTACCTTTCTTCGCACCGACGACATCCCCATCCTTTGCGCCGAAGGGGCGATCGACTTGGGGATCACCGGCGGCGACCTTGTTGCCGAAAGTGGTGTGGAGCTAGCGACGCGGTTGAGCCTGGGCGTCGGCAATTGTCGGCTGGCTGTTTGTGTTCCTGAGACGGGCGAAATCGAGCAACCGGTTGACCTAGCGGGCAAGCGCATCGCGACGAGCTTTCCGCATGTCACGCAAGAATACTTGGCCCAATTTGGCGCGAAGGCCCATACGGTCGAGCTGACGGGCTCGGTCGAAGTGATGATCGCCCTTGGCGTTGCCGACGCGATTGTCGATCTCGTCGAAACGGGTAGCACCTTGGCGGCGAATCGGCTGCGGATTCTCGACGAAATTGGCAGCTACGAAACGGTCCTGGTTCAAAATCCCGCCACACGCCACACAGCCCTCGCTGACCGCATCGTTCGTCGTGTTGAAGGGGTCGTCATTGCCCGCGCCTATTCGCTGCTGGAATACAATGTGCTGGCCGAAAAACTGGCGGAGGCCGAGAAAATCACTCCTGGCTTCAATTCCCCGACGGTCAACCGACTGGAGGATGAGAAGTGGCGCAGTGTGCGGGTAATGGTGAAGCGGAGCAAAGTGATCGAGATTATGGAACAGCTCGAAACACTGGGTGCGACGGCCATTTTAGAGACCTCGATCGCCAACTGTCGACTTTAGAATGAGGCTGGGGATTGGGATTTGGGGACTGGGGAGTCGAGCCGTTTCACTCTCAAGTCCACAAATCCCAGTCCCAAGCCCCCAGTCTCCAGATCCTCCCCCCTTTTTTTGCCCTCAGTTAGTTGACCCAACGCAGATATACGTTACCCTGAGTCTAGCTGGTTACGAGTGTGATCACGAATAAGAAGAATTTGTAAGGGAGATTGGCAAAATGCCACAAGGTACGATCAAGAAGCTGACGGACAAAGGTTTTGGTTTTATTGAAGGAGATCGTGGAGATATTTTCTTCCACCACTCCGCTCTGCAAGACGCGAGCTACGACAGCTTGCAGGAAGGCCAACAGGTCGAATACGACGAAGGCCAGGGTCCCAAAGGCCCCTGTGCTGAGAATGTTCGAGTCGTCTAAGCCGAGTCGTCTAGGCTAGTGCAAGACTAGCAACGAACACAAAAAAGAGCCGCCCTTCGGAAACGAATGTGCGGCTCTTTTTTTTGAGTGCGTAGGATAGGCTTCTAGCCTGTCCGTCATAAGTATAAGTACAAACCCTGTCCGTAAAAAGTACAAACGATACCGACAGACAGGCTAGAAGCCTATCCTACGGGAAAGCTCAGCCCAATCGCCAGTCGATCTCTTCGCCGAACGCCGTGGCGAGTGTCTCTTCGAGGTGGAGTTCTTCGTGGTGTTCTGGGGCGATCTCTTCATGCAACTTCGCACGCTTCGCATAGAGATGATCCAGTACTTGATCGCGTAAGGCGAGGCCTAACTCGGGCCGCTCTGCAGCGCGAGTCTGGCGAATCTCGTGGCGATTCTCTCGTCTGGCCAACGGTGTAGCGCGACGATGGCCCAGTGCTGCCAGTCGTTCGACTTCGCTGGCGATCGATGCCAGGTTGGGTTCGACCGTGTCCACGACACCTGCGACGAGGTCTTCTCTGAAGCCGGGCTGGTACAGGCTTGGACCGCGGCCAACCGAAGCGGCAGCCGCTTGCGGCGAGCTATACGCTGCTGAGACAGAGAAGGATTGCGCCGCAAAAAAGGACGCCGCTGCGTTGACTTCGCCGTAGGAATCATTCCACGCCTGCAAATCGGCACCGTCAACGCTGCCGTCTTGGTTGCCATCGCCACTGCTCAGGCTGGCTGCGAGGCCGTAGCCACGTTGGAAGGCGAGGAAGTCGGCACCATCGGTGTCGCCATCGCTGTCGAAATCGCCGGTCGCGAGGACTTGCGGCACGGACGAGCCTTGTCCATAGTCCTGCTGAAAGATCACCAAATCTTCGACGTCAACAGCGCCGTCTGAGTTTGCATCGCCTTGGGCCGCTGTGGCGTTCGAGCTTGTGCCCGCGCCCCGCTGCCAAGCGAGGAAGTCGGAGCCATCGACATCGCCATCCGCATCAAAGTCAGGGCCATTAATAACCACCTGTGGGATCGAGCCTGGATCGACGGTCAGTTGGTAGTCTTCCACCTCGCCAATTTGTGCTAAGCCGGTCGAGCCTAAGCCCCACTCGCCAAGACGGAAGCGGGCGTAGACGGTCGAGCTGACCAGCGTGGAAGGAATCTCGAACGTCACCGAGTTCGAACCTTGGACCAACAACTCATTGATGACCACCTGTTCGGCTACGCCATCGATCGTGTCCAAGAAGTCGCCATCGTTGTTAAAATCCATCCAGGCTTGTAAGTAGCCACCAAAAAGACTGGCCGTCACGGTCAGCGTTCCTGTACTACCTGCAACCAAGGTACCACCGACGAGTATCACGCCGTCTTCGTCATCCAAGAAGTTGAGGTCGTCGCCTTGCGCGTCGGCTGTCGGCTTGCCATCATCTTCCGAGTCGATCATGCTACCCAGGAACAGATTGCCTTCCGGGTGCCGTGGGCCATCGTCGGCGAGTAGTGTGCCGTAAACGTCGGGCAAGTCGCCGTAGTCAAGATTCCCTACCCCGCCAACGATTCCGCTGCTGATCCCGAAATTGACCGCCAAGGCAGTGCCACCCGACGAAATCGTGGCGAACTGCGGCAAGTCGAAGTCAGGGAAGGTCTGTGTATTCCCAGAATCGGGAGTCACTTCCCAACGCAAGAAGTGGGTACCATCGGCCACGTTCGCAAACACGTA
>JAADGD010000123.1 GCA_013152515.1 Planctomycetota bacterium | reverse complement strand
AAAATGGCCTGCGGTAAAATGTTGGTAGCGGAGCATATCCATCACGCCGACCGCCGGCAAACACGCACCGAACAACTCGGGTCGCTGCGTCATCACCGCACCGACCAAGAGTCCGCCATTGCTGCCACCTTGGATGGCGAGTTTTTCGCTCGTGCAATAGCCTTCGTCAATTAACCATTCGGCCGCCGCAATAAAATCGTCAAAAACATTCTGCTTGCTGACCGTCTTGCCCGCTTGGTGCCACGCTTCGCCATATTCGCCACCGCCGCGCATATTCGCCACCGCCAACACGCCCCCTTGCTCCATCCACACCGCCCGCTCGATGGAAAAGCCGGGTGTGATCGAAATGTTAAAGCCGCCATAGCCGTACAGCAGCGTCGGATTCGTACCATCCAGCTTGAGACCCTTACGATGCGTCACAATAATCGGCACGCGCGTACCATCTTTGCTTTTGAAAAAAGCTTGACGGACTTCGTATTGCTGAGGGTCGAAATCGACTTGCGGTGCGCGGATCTGTTCAACCGCTCCTGTGGTTAAGTCGTAGCGGTAGATAGAGGTTGGTGTGGCGTAGCTGGTGAACGAGAAAAACGTTTCGGTATCTGTCTGTTTGCCGCCGAAACCGTTGGCTGAGCCGATGCCCGGAAGCGCGACTTCGCTGAGCGGCAAGCCGTTGAGGTGGTAAACGCGTACGCGCGAAACGACATCCTGCATGGTGGTCACGATGAATTTTCCGTCGAGCAGACTCACGCTGTCGAGCGTTGCTTCGCCGGTCGGAATTACTTCTTGCAGATGATCTCGTCCTGGTTGGGCAAGGTTCATGACGACGATCCGTTTCGTCGGTGCGTCTAAATCGGTCAGGAAAAATAGCCGATCGCCATCGTTGCCGACACACGCAAACTCGTTCTCGAAATCCTCGATGAGCGGCATCCACTTCGCGTCGACCGCAGCGTCTGTCGAACGATACCAAACCTGATTCTGCGGATCGGTGCTTTCGGCAACCGACAAGATCAGATGTCGATCATCATCCGTCCGCTCTAGCCAAAAGCTCCACGTCGGGTGATCGGGTCGCTGATAGACCAGCTGGTCTTCCGACTGTTCGGTGCCAAGGCGGTGGAACACGCACATCGGGTCGGTGACAGACGACTGAAATTGTTGCCCTTTTTCTGGTTCGGCATACCGCGTGTAATAAAAGCCAGTGCCCTCGGCGTTCCAAACAATGTTCGCCCAGCGCGTCCACGACAGCTTGTCAGACAGATCCTTGCCCGAAGCGATATCCTTCACATAAATCGTCGACCAGTCGGAACCCGATTTTTTTCTGCAGTAGGCCAAATAACGGGCATCGTCGCTCACTTTGGTCAGCCCCAATGCCTCGGTGCCATCCTCGGTCCAGGCATTCGGGTCAATCAACACGCGACCCGCGTCGGTATAGCTGTCGGCAACGTACAGCACCGATTGATTTTGCAGCCCATCGTTTTTATAGAAAAAGTATTTCCCGTTTTTTTGTGAAGGTACAGAAAAACGTTCAAAATTCCACAGTTTCGTCAATCGCTCACGAAACATTTCCAGCGAAGGCAAGTCGTCCAAATACTTACGCGCGAATGCACTTTGCTTCTCGACCCATTGGGCCACCTCCTCCGAGTTGCGAACATCCTCTTCCAACCAGCGATACGGATCAGGCACCTCGACGCCGTGAAAAGTATCGACTTGGTCGACGCGCCGCGTTGCAGGATATTTTAAGGTCGATTCCTTTGCTGACAGTGTGTGCATATGTGAAAAGATCATCAATGTTATTATGACCAGTGTTATTATGAATTGGAGAAATTTTTGATATCGCATCACAACCCCCGTAGCCCCCGGCTCTGCCGGGGGATTGAACCACGAAAAAACAAACTACCACACCACCCAACGTCATCCCCCGGCAGAGCCGAGGGCTATTTATCGTCACGTACGGCGCTCGAAGCATTAGAGCATATCGCGCCGTACTGAAAACAGGTAGAGCACGCGCCGTGGCTCAGCACAAAGGGCTGGACAGCCTCTTCGAGCGAACCGCCCAGGTTGGCGTCGGGAGATTCGATCAAAATCGGACAGACATAGACCCCGCGATCAGTAATTATCCGCGAATGCTCGCAGACCAACTGGCTCGTATCAAACCCCTTCATCATTTGAGGGCTAATCCGTTCGCTCTCGCGGTAACCATGCGTCCTCTCCGCCTCGGCACCCAGTTGTAGCGAGGGCAAAATTTTCAGCCGTGGTCGTTCGTAGCCAGTCAGTTTCAGCGTCGCGACAAATTGGCTGACGACTTGCTGCTCGTCCTCTTCAGGCCAAGTGCGGGTCGCGGTGATAATGGGTAAAAAGCCAAACGCGACCAGTTTTTTGATTCCTGCGATCGCCCGCACTAATGTTCCCTCGCCGCGGATCGGGTCGTTGGTCTCCGGCGAAAACCCGTCGATCGAGACACGAAACTCCAGCGAATAAAGACTCGCCTGCTCTGCCGCGCGCAGCTCTTTTAGCCACTCGTCTTTCATGACGGTGCCGTTGGTGAGTACCGTAGCCGGTCCGTAGTAGAGCGTCTCGACCAAAATCGGCACCATGTCACGATTCAAAAAAGGCTCGCCGCCAGTAAAGTAAAATTCCTTCACGCCCAGCGGCACCGATTCTTCGAGACGTTGCTTCACTTGCTCCAACGTGAGATGCCCAAACGAATCGTTCTTCGGACTGCAACTGATAAAGCAGTGATGGCAAGTCAGATTGCAAAGCGTGCCCGAAACCTGGAACCAAAGATGATCCAAGTGAGAGAGTTTTACTTTTGGTGCAAGTGTGTCAGGCATCAGTAGTTATCGAGAGAAAGAGAAACCCTCAACAACGCTACGGACACAACGGATTTTTACGTTGTGCTCGTTGTGTCGTTGTGGTTAGCTTTTGGGGAATTCTGATTGTTTACCGTCATCGTTTTGTACAAATCCAAATCCTCTCGCTCTCCGATGATCGTAAACAGATCGCGAATTTGCTCCAGGCCGATCGAAAGCAAAAATTGCGTGTTGCGGCCATAGCTTTTGCTGCCGAGGATAAAAAAATTGGGCTCCGGGTTCAATAAACTGGCCGGTCCGCAGGATGTTTGATCAAGGCAATCGGCCGAATCGCCACTCGACGAGGCTTGCAGTTGCGCCGCCAATTTCATCGGACCGCCAGTGGCGTAACATTCGTGGACTTGCAACTCGCTGTAGATCTGATTGTCGGGGTGATAGCCAACGTTAGCAATGATGCGGTCGAACACAAACTTGCCGTTCTGCTGCCCCGTCAGCTCCACTTCAAAATCATCGGTCTCCGATCGGTACTCCAAAGCAGCAATGGTAGTCGCCGAATAATGCACAACGCTTGCCTCTTTGCCCAATGCTCCAGCGTCTGCAGCCAACGCATTAGCCTGCTTTGCCAACTCATCGCGCGCCTCAAGCCGATCGTCATCAATGCGCTCAATCGGCGTATCGCCTTCCCCTCTTGTAATCCAAGTCGTGCGGGTCGCTTCACTCGCCAACTGCACAATCACCGTAGCCGCCGATTTACCAGCACCCACTACCAAGACATGCTTGCCAGCAAAGTGTTCCTTGGCATCGCCCTGCACATC
The DNA here is from genome assembly GCA_013152515.1 of Planctomycetota bacterium. Classification (GTDB taxonomy): domain Bacteria; phylum Planctomycetota; class Planctomycetia; order Pirellulales; family Lacipirellulaceae; genus Bythopirellula. The sequence continues at coordinate 967 of JAADGD010000123.1, read as the reverse complement.
TGGCAAACCGTACTCGATCTGCGCAGCCGCCGCCCTTTCGCCCGGCGCAGGAATCCCCCCCTGGCCCATCCAATTGTGATTGCCAAACGTGCCGGTACAGTCGATCACGGCATCGGCACGCGCATACGTTTCGGTGCCATCAGCATGTCGCAACAACAAAGAAAAAGGCGCCTCGCCGCGCTGCTCGTCACCAACTCCTTCTCGTTTTAGCCAACCTTGCCGCCCAATCGCGACGACTTCGGTCTCGCACTGTAACACGCCTGCAATCAGATCACTCTCGGCCAACGGTCGCCAATAACGATGGAAAAGTTCCGCCCCCGTAAGATGCTCATCCTCCGCCGGACACTGCCAACCCGCATCCTGAGCCTGCAAAGCCGCGATCCCCAACGGCGAAGCGTTCATCGCAAACGGCGTGAACAACCGCACATGCCCCCACGCCAACACATTCGTCGCCGCCGAAGGGCCACGTTCGAAAAGCTGCACTTTGTAACCCAGGTAGCGAGCATAAAGGGCAGCCTCCAACCCCATCGGGCCAGCGCCAAGAATTGCGATGCGAGGAGATTCGTCCATGTGAGATTTTTGAGGTTCGATTTTTCGTAACCGTTCACGGTTTTTCAACGGGTAGTGCATGAAATTGTGCGATTTTGTACTGTTCCAGCATGGCTACCTGGGATGACATTATTGCCGATTTGCGTAAGCTTGTCGAACGACAAGCCAAGCAGATAGCTACTCTTCACGCTCGGGTTTCCGATCTGGAATTACAGCTTGCCAAGGCGCTGAAAAACTCTTCCAACTCGTCAAAATCGAGGTCGAGCGTCTGAATCTCACTCCGACCTTCGAATTCGAAACAATCCAGCACATCGAATTGCCGGACGCCCCTGTCATCGTGACCGAACACCGCCTCTGGCTTTACGAATCTCCCACAGGCGACATCGACTACCCCGATGCTCCGGAAGTCCACGGTCAG
>JAADGD010000032.1 GCA_013152515.1 Planctomycetota bacterium | reverse complement strand
CGGACGTTTTCGAGTTCGAGCCGGCGAGTTTGTAGGTCTTCGGTGGCGAGCTGGAAATGGTCGGCTAGCTTGGCTCGGACTTGGGCGATCGAACGCGATAAGGTGGCTGGTGCCAACACGCCTTGCAGTTGCAACCAGGTTTCTTCGGTGGCCAGACGCATTTCGAGTCCTTCACGCTGCGAGGCGCGCAGCTCTTCGGCGAGTTGCTCTAACGCCGTTTGACGATTCAGCAACTCGGCTTCGCGGCGATCGAGTTGTTGTTCTCGCTGCTTGGAGGCGACCTCGGTCTGTTCGCGTTCTTTGGTGAGCGCGCGTCGCTCGCTTGTGACACGGTTTTCAAACGAGAGTTCTTGCTGCTCTAGCTCTCGTTGCCCGGCGATCAGTTGCATTTGCTGCTCGGCGAGCAGCGATTCGGCGTTGGACAGATAGGCATCGCGCATGTCGAATTCTAGGGCACGCTGCTCAAGTTCGACGAGCTTTTGCTCGGTGATGCCCAGCCGCCGGAAACGTTCGAGGGCGGTCTTGATTTCTTGTTCGCGAAAGCAAATCTGCCGCTCTTGCTCGTCCGACTCGGCTTGTTGTTGTTCGCGTTGCGCCAAATGCCGATCAAGTTCGGCACGTTGAAATTCGGCTTCGCTGGCACGCTCGGCGAGTCGCTGCTCCCATTCGCGCAGTTCTTCTTGCCGCAGGGCTAACTGCTCGCTGGTTTCGGCGTTCTTTGCGGTTCGTTCTGCCAGCGACACTTCGTCGCACGCATTGCGCTCGATCCCTTTGAAAATTTCGGCTTCACGCTGATCAAGCTCACGTTGACGCTGCTCGCAAGCCTGCTTTTTTTCGTCATGCTCTGCTTGCTTGCTTTTGCAGAGGGCCGTTTGGATTTCGAGTTCGCTGAGCTTTTCTTCGATTTGCGATTGAGCAAACTCAAGCTCTGCTTGCATCTTGGCTAGGTTTTCCTCACGGCTGACTAGCGACTGCTCGCGCTCTTCGAGTTGCTCCTGGTCAAAGGCCGAACGTGGCTGCGCGGCTTGCTCTGACAGCTCGGTTTCGCGCTGATGCAGAATTTTTTCTTGCGTGTCGAGTTCATTTTCTCGTTCGTCAAGCCAAAGCCGCGCGTTCCGAACACGCGAATCAAAATCGGCCTCTTGTGCATTGATGCGTTCGGTGCGACGGTCGAGTTCAGCCAGTTGGTCTTTTAGCTGAAGCGCTAAATCGACCGCTTGACGAGCCAAAACTTCTGGCGAAGCGTTGGCGTCAATGAGTTGCCCGAAGACCTCTTCGGCACCTGCCAAGGCATAGTGTTGCTGCTGGGCGACTACGGCGACCAAGTCGTTGGCTGGCGACCCCGAATCGGGCCGGCGCAACGCATGCGCCGCGTCGACACGGATTTCTCGCGAGACGTTTGCAGAAGTCGGTTTTTGGGAGACGTCTTGATTGGCGCTTGCCATGCTAGCACTCGCAGGTCACGAAACAGGGGGAGCCGGAATTGTTTGGGCAATCGTTAGACTTTGCCCAGAACGTCTCATCGGCCTTTCGTGCGGCAAGAATTAAATCTTTAGCGAATTTTTGGTTGAGTTGCTAGCAAGTCGGTTTTCAATCTTCCTGCGTGAGCCTCAATCCTCGGGCGAAAGATAGCCCGCGCTGGATTGAAAATATTTGCTGCGGCGCGATTCGCTTTCTTGGGTGCTAGCGGCGGCGTGTTGTTTGCGCAGGTCTTCGACGCTAGCGTTGCAGTAGCGGCAACCGACTTCGTCGAGATGGAATTGTAAGTAATCGGCATGGTCGGGATCGAGTACGCCGAGCAAAAAGCTGCCGAGCTGTTCGCGCGACGGACAGGAGAGCCGTTGGCGGCGCCAGATCGCGCCCAGCGAATGGACGCCGGCGTCGCGCCGTCCGGCGATCGTTGCGAGTTGGTCGACAAGCTCTGGCTCGTCGCGCAGTGCGGCTTCGACACTAGCCAATCGCGCAGACGACAACGATTCGTCCAGATAGGCTTCTAGATCGGCGTTGGTGTATTGTGGTTTCATGAAGATTGGATTCGTTCTAACACCGAACCATCCCGGCGCGCCGGGATAAGGGAGTGTTCACGTAGGGTGCTAGCTCTGTTTACGCTTCCTTACGGGCGCGGTTTGGTTTTTTCATTCGTTCGCTTCCTTACGGGCGCGGTTCGGTTTTCATTTTTCTTTGCGGGCGCGGTTCGGTTTTTTCATTCGTTCAGCTCGGGAAACACATCTTCGTTGAGTCGGCCGTTGCGGACGATCTTTCGTAGTCGTTCGAGAAAATCGTGCTTGAAATTGGCGACTTGTTGTTCGGTGAGGTCGAGTTGCTCGGCGACTTGCTTGTTGCCGTTGCCAACGACGAACAGCAGCTCCAGGCACTCAATTTTTTTCCAGTCGCCAGCCTGTTGCCAGCGTTCGATCTGTTGCCCGATGCCTGCGGCGATCGCTTCTGCTTCGAGTCCGCGTCGCTCGCCGCTGCGGGCGATGCTGCTTGCACCGCGCGCTTTGCCGACGAGTTCCCAATTGCCGTCAGAGCCGGCACCGGTCGAGAGCGGAATCGCTGGTCGTCGGCCCTCGCGGCGTAGGTAGTCGGTCAGTTTGTGGGCGGCAATCGAAAAGAGCCAGCTTTCGAGCGGTCGTCGGGCGTCGAAGTTGGGCAGACTCGTCAGAAAGCCAATAAATGTTTCTTGCACGACGTCTTCGCTGGCTGCGCGGCGGCCCCCTTTGCCGTAAGAGAGGCGGCTTTCGACGAACGCTAACAACCGACCTTCGTACTGCGCAATGAGATCGTTCCACGCATCAGGTTTTCCTTGGCGGATTTCTTGGACGAGTAGTTGATCGGGACTGGACATGGGGGATGTTTGATTTGAGATGTGAGATTGAAGATGTGAAGGCAAGAAAACATCATCAATCTCACATCCAAGCAGAAGGATGTTTGATGTGAGATGTCAGATTGAAGATGTGAAAGTACGAAACATCATCAATCTCAAATCATCAATCTCACATCCAAGCGGTACGCCTGCGATTATCGCCGCTGGGACGCCGAAAAACAACCGCTTCAAATAGCTGTCTTGCGTCCAGGTGCTATTTTCAGTAACCCATACAGCAGTGCCAAGCCGCCTAGCCCCAATCCGGCGAGGCCGCCGACTTTGGCGACGCGCGCTTGACGCTGGTGGTTGCGAAAAGCGGCCCGTAATTGCTCGTCCTGGGCAGCACCAAACTGCATTTGCACATAGACTTGCTTCATCTCGCCAAACGAAGCTTCGGACGTTTCGACCCAAGCTTGATCGCAGAGGTCTCGCAAGATGTAGTCCATGCCGATGCCGAGTTGCCCAAGATCGGGCACTTGGCTGCTGGGCACAAGCTGTTTGATGCGTTGCTTAACGGCCTTGCTCAGCAGCGGTTCCAAAGCGAGGTAACACTCGGCCTCGTCTTTGTACGGTCCGGCGGAAACAACAACGCGATAGACGTTGCCGATACGCTTGGGCGAGTGGTCGACCCAAGCGGGGCGGTTTTGCTTGGGCTCTTCGGCCTCCGTTAGTTCAATCTCTTCTGGCACTTCTTTTTTCGCTACGTCGCCTTTTGTTTCGTCGGCTTTTGTTTTGTCGTCGAGTACGATCCGCGAACGGTTGAGGTGTTGCCACATCGCTTCGGTGGAGACCGGAATTGATTGTGAGTGACCCTTAACATGCGAGTCGCCCATTTTATGATCGCCCTTGCCATCGTAGCTCGACATTAACCAAATAAACTGCAAGAAAAAGAACATCAAAAGGCCAAAGGCGAAAAATTTCAGTAGCGAGCGCCCGCACAACTTGAAAGCAAGAAGGGCAGCTGCGGCAACAATTAGGATTAGAAACCAGCTGGCGAACATCATGTCTAAACTCCCTGCTCAGCAAGTTCACGTCGTTTGCTCGGTGGCATCCAGGGGCTGGAAAGCTGCGTGGTGAAGGCGATCATGCCGGCTAGTACGGCGCCCAATGGTTGAGGGAACCACCAAACAAAAGTCAACAGGAACGCAGTCATCATACAGGCGAAGATCGACCAGACGCTGACGCGAGTGCTGCGGGCGTACTCGGCTTGCCGCCACCAGCGGAGGATGACTAGCAGGAACGCGAAATACGCGGTAGCGGTCGGTAGGCTAAGAGGGACAGCACCGCCGCGGAAGGCTTGGCTAAGCGCATCACCTGAATGCACGCCGAAAAACTCGCCGGCGAGCGTATTCCAGGGTTCAATGCCGAAATTTTGCGAGACGGGCAATTCTAGATCGAGCATTTGGCCGACGCCACACGCAACGATTCCGACCAAGGCTCCGGTAATCAGCATTCCGAAACGCAAGGGGGCTTGATCTTCCAATCGCCCTTCGGCCAGCTTGTTGGGAATCATCACGGCCCAACTGCCCAGCGTGGCGACGATCGCCATCCAGAGGTAGAGGTCCAAACTAAAAGTGTCGCTCACGATTGCGCTTCCCAGCACAGCCAACAGACTCGAAACGACGGCGGCAACGATCATCGAGCCGACGAGCTCGGTCGCCCGATCGCGCATCGGTTTGGCGGCGACGTGTTGGTTGATTTTTTGTTGCCAGCTATGTCGGCGACGGAGGG
>JAADGD010000029.1 GCA_013152515.1 Planctomycetota bacterium | reverse complement strand
GTCCTTCCAGGACTGATGAATTGTCTCCTCACGTACCCAGCGATAAATCGCTGGGCTATTATCAAAAGTCCTTCCAGGACAAAAAAACACCTTACTTTATAGCCACTAAAATTCCTGAAGAACCTCTTTTAGGGAGGGGGACCCGTCTGAAATACCTGCGCATGCTTCGCAAACTTTTACCGTTAGTAACACGGAGCCCCTCCCTTTTATCCATTGCGATTCAAAAGACATCCTGGCCGGCTTCTCATGCTCTGCAAAAAACAGACCTTGATGAAAAACTCCGTGTTCTCCGTGCCTCCGTGGTTCATTCCCTTCCCCTTGAACGGTTACGAGACATTATTATTAAACAGACCTCTCCACACTAGGGGTTAAGTGTGATACGGTCCATGTCGTGACTCTCAATTTACACGAATAGGAAAGAGGACGTCCAGCCATCGAGCTTGGCCTACGGCCTACGAAAATGCCTATGACACTTCTCCTCTCCCTTTCGCCGATACTCGTGGTTGCGATCTTTCTCGTCGGTCTGCGCTGGCCGGCAAGCCGGGCGATGCCGTTGTCGTATGTGGCGGCGGCGTTGGCGGCGTATTTTTACTGGCAAGTGCCCGGCATACAAATCGCGGCAGCGTCGGTCAAAGGTTTGGCGATTACGGCACAGTTGCTTTACATCATTTTCGGCGCGATCTTGCTGCTCAATACGCTCCGCGAAAGCGGCGGACTCGCAACGATCCGGCGCGGATTTACCGACATCACGCCCGATCGTCGCGTGCAGGTGATCATCATCGCTTGGCTGTTCGGCTCGTTCATCGAAGGCTCTGCCGGTTTTGGCACACCCGCGGCGGTGGCGGTGCCGTTGTTGGTCGGACTAGGATTTCCTGCGATGGCGGCGGTCGTGTCGGGGATGATCATCCAGTCGACGCCCGTCTCGTTTGGTGCCGTGGGAACGCCAATTTTGGTCGGGGTCAAAAAAGGATTGGAAGGCGCTCCGCAAGTCGAAGCCTTCGCCCACGCGCAAGGCTTTGCTGATTGGCAAGCGCTGCTGCCAGTGATTGGCGCGAAGGTCGCACTGCTGCACGCCGTCATCGGAACACTGATTCCCTTGGCTGTCGTGACTTTTATGACGCGGTTCTACGGACCCAATCGCAGCTTCCGCGACGGCCTGCGTATTTGGAAGTTTGCGCTTGCTTCGGCATTGGCAATGACCGTGCCCTACGCGATCATCGCGAACCTGCTCGGTCCCGAATTTCCGACCTTGATCGGTTCGCTCGTGGGACTGGCGATCATTGTGCCGGTAGCGAAAAAAGGCTGGCTGTTGCCCAAAGGGGAACCTGCGTGGGATTTTGCCAGCCGCGACCAATGGGACTCCGATTGGAGCAGCCAACTGGAACTGCCGACCGAAGAAGTTCGCGACAACCCGTTGTCGCTTGGGAAGGCGTGGCTGCCCTATTTGTTAATTGCGTTGCTGCTGGTTGCCTCGCGGCTGCCGCAACTGGGGATTGCACCGCTGCTCAAAAACGTTTCGTTCGACCGCGAGTCGGTCTTTGGCACCACGGTCGGCATCAGCATCCAGCCGCTTTACCTGCCGGGAACCATTTTTTTGTTGGTCTGCTTGATCACCGTTTTTTTGCACGGAATGTCCCGCGCTGCCGTGGGACGAGCGATTGGCCGCTCGACCAAGATGGTTGCCTCGGCGTCGACAGCGCTCGTGTTTGCAGTGCCGATGGTGCAGGTCTTCATCAATTCGTCTGGCGGCGAGGCGGGCCTGCTGTCGATGCCAGTTGAATTGGCCGAGGGGGTGGCGGCGCTCGCAGGGCCTGCTTGGCCGGCTTTTGCGCCGCTCATTGGCGGCACGGGGGCTTTTGTCGCGGGGAGTAACACGATCAGCAACATGATGTTTTCGCTCTTCCAGTTTGAAGTGGGTCAACGAATCGGTGCCGACCCAAACTGGGTCGTCGCCTTGCAAGCAGTCGGCGGTGCAGCAGGCAACACCATCTGCGTCCACAATGTCGTCGCGGCCTCAGCCGTGGTCGGCATGGTCGGTCGCGAAGGCGAAGTGATTCGCAAGACGGTGTTGGTGTTTTTGTACTATGTGTTTGTGGCAGGGATACTGGGGATGCTTTTGGCGTAGAATGCGAAAAGGTCAGCAGCCTCGCACTCAGCGCGGATTTCTCCGAACCGCGACCGTGAGGGAGCGTCCGAACGGATTTCTAGCTCTCGCGTACGCTCCCTTACGGTCGCGGTTCGGTATAGTTGTGAAGTGTTGCATTTTACAATTGGAATACGCGAATATATTTTTCGGGAAAATGAATTATGCCTACCACCACACCACACCTTGTCGTCCTCGACGGATTCACACTCAACCCGGGCGATCTGAGCTGGGAGCGGCTGCTGTCGCTTGGCAATTGCTCGATCTACGAACGTACTGCGCCCGATGCGATCGTCGAAGAGGCTGCCGATGCCGAATTGGTTTTGACCAATAAAGCGGTCCTGTCGCGCGCAGTCATCGAAGCGCTGCCAAAACTAAAATACATCGGCGTGTCGGCCACTGGCTACAATGTGGTCGATTTGGAAGCAGCGCGCGAACGAGGAATCACCGTCACGAATGTACCGGTCTATGGCACGACATCGGTCGCGCAAATGGTTTTTGCCCACCTCTTGCATCTCACCAGACGTGTTGGCGACCATAGCCGCGCAGTCCACGCAGGTCGCTGGTCTTCGGCCAACGATTGGTGCTTTTGGGATTTTCCGCAGGTCGAACTCGCCGGGCTGACGATGGGTATCGTCGGCCTGGGACGCATTGGACGGGCTACGGCGAAATTGGCAGACGCCTTCGGAATGAAAGTTCTCGCCACGAGTCGCTCAGTTGCCGATCTGCCCGATTACATTCAGCGAGTTGACCTCGACACGCTGTTTCGCGATAGCGACGTTGTTAGTTTGCACTGTCCGCTGACTCCAGAGACAGAAAACCTCGTCGACGCTGCCCGCCTGCGAATGATGAAACCGACAGCCCTGCTCATCAACACGAGTCGCGGCCCGTTGATCGACGAAACAGCGCTAGCAGACGCTTTGCAGCACAGGACGATCGCTGGCGCAGGACTCGACGTGCTCTCGGCCGAGCCGCCACCGGTCGATCACCCGCTGTTAGGCATCGAAAATTGCTTCATCACGCCACATATCGCATGGGCAACTCGCAGCGCACGTCGTCGGTTGCTCGACATGGCTGTAGACAATGTCGCCGCCTTTCTCGCCGGTCGGCCACAGAATGTTGTAAACTCAATCTGAAAACTAATTCGGAGGACAACCACGAAAAAGACGAAATACACGAAATAATTGAGCAACAGTAATCGTAAAGGTAACAGTTCACAAAAAAAAAGAAAAAGCCGCAGATGAACGCTGATGAACGCAGATAGATGAACTCAAGTTTCGCATCTGCGTTTATCGGCGTCCATCGGCGGCTCCTAATTTTCCCCAATGTCGTTGCGAGGGGATTGCTGGCCCGTGAACGGTTGCTCGTAAAGTTCTTTCTTTCGTGTGTTTCGTTTTTTTCGTGGTTCCCTCTTTTCATTTGTATTTACACTGTCCAACATGATCGAGATCACCAATCTACGAGCTGAGCGTGACGGCAAACCGATTTGCAGCGTTGATCAACTTTCAGTCGCCGCCGGTGAACGCATTGCTGTTCTGGGCGCAAACGGGTCTGGCAAAACGACTTTGCTACGCATATTGGCTGGCCTCACCAGCGATTTTACAGGTGCCTGTTGTGTCGCAGTCGATTGCAAGCAGCGCACTTACATGCACCAGCAGCCGTTTTTGTTCCGCGGTAGCGTCCTGGCAAATGTTCGCTATGGCCAGCGCAATGGAGGCCAGCGCAATGGGGCAGGGCAGGGGAGTGGGGCAAAAAATTGGCTCGACCGTCTCCAAGTCGGCCATTTAGCAGAGCGTACCACGACCGATCTCTCTGGTGGCGAGCGCCGGCGCGTGGCATTGGCGCGTGCGTTGGCAATGCGACCGCAGTTGCTACTACTCGACGAACCGCTGGCCGATTTGGACGACGAGTCGAGCGCGATCGTGTGCAAAACGCTTTCGGAGTTGGCTGACACCACACTTGTGATCGCCTCGCCAATTGCGTTGCCAGAAGGGTTGGTGGATAAGGACTATGTGCTGTCTTAACGAATGCTTAACGTGTGGCTAGTAGAATAGGGGATTCTTCCGCAGAAAACTACTAGTTACGTGGGTTCTTCCGTGAGTTTAGTGGCCCATTTCAATAAACAACAATCCCCGTCCCTCTCTACCGGGAAAGAGTTAGGTGTATATGTTTTTCTCATTATGGTTGTTACTCGCTATTTTTCTGGGCCATTTATGGTCCGTTTCCGCGCAGCGGTATTAGGCCCGTGCTTTAGCACTGGTCGCGTACTCGCCACCGCGCCTCGCTCCTCTCCCCAGATTCGCCGCTTTGCGGCGACTCTGGGAAGAGGAGCGAGGGTTCAATTCCTACCCTGACCCGTGCTAAAGCAAGCACGGGCCTATTACCGTCTGCGACGGGAAAGAGCCGTAAACGGCTCTCATCAACTACCCAGCATTATCGACAAGACACTTTCCCTGCTCACGCTCTCACTGAATCGCCCACTAAAATCACTGAAGAACCATTATGTGCGGAGCATGGATTTTATTCTCAAAGTGAAAACCGCCAAGGACGCCAAGAAAACCCCCTCGAAAATGTCCATTGACAGCATTTCCTTGGCGTTCTTGGCGGCTCCTTTTTCAGTTTGAGTATTATTCCGCATTTGGTTTAGACGGGCGTTTTAATGCCGCATTGAGTTGATCTAGCGAATGCTTATTGGCAACCTTAAAGAAGGAACGCATTTTCTGGGACTCTTCGCTCTCCGTGTAACCAAGCCCGACCACGCGTATTTTCGTGCGTGAATCGGACAAGGGAGAAAAATAGAAAACGGTCCACGACTCTTTGGCCGCGTTGGCGAACGGAAAGCCTTTGGGTAAGCCCGTAGCCTTGAGTGAGAGCATGCGTTTGGGATCATAGCTCAGAATCGTATTCTCGATCGTCGATTCGTCCCCGAGTTTTCCATCGCGGTTGTAGTTGGCCCTCCATTTGCCGCCGATCTTCAAGTCGATATCAGCCAGCGGAGAGACCCAAGATTGCAGTCCTGGCGTGGTTGTAAAAGCTTTCCATACCTCGTCAATGCCCGCCTCGATCTCGACCTCCATCACCTCACGCTTGTCATCAGCGCGTGCCTGGGAAACAAAAACGGATACTACAAAAACAAAGAACACGGCTAGGCGATTCATGGGACGATGCCATCGGTTAGAGTTTTTGTGGAGTTTTTTTGTGAATGACCAAGGTTACCGGGCACGCGGCCCAATGCGATTAAATGTTGAACAACCAAAAAGCGTAAGCGAAGGTGAAGACGTTGAAAAGCCGAAAAACGAGCGTGCTCCGGTGCAACGCCTTGTTATGTGGCCTTTCCGTGAGGGTGCACCGGTTCAGGCGTCGATTCACCATCGTCGGGGTAGCCATCAAGGCACCAACGCAGATCAGTATAACCATTTGATTGGAGCGTTTCATGGACCGTGGACGCAATCTCGTGAATATCATCCGAATGGTCAACAGAGCGTTTGCCGCATAGCCGGGCGATCACGCCCGGTTCATTCGTACATGTGATTTGAAGCATCCACAGATTGGTTTCAGCAGTTGATGCGAGAGAGATTTCGAATTGGGCGTCGTTTATCGAGAAATCGAAAGACCACCCGCAATCGCGCCAGTTGTCGATCGGATTTGGATTGAATCCATGGTCACGAAGGGAACGCTTGATTAAACGCGCGATGCCAACGCCGAGCGGATGCCCGTGCTCGTCGTCGGGCGGAGATTCGCCAACGAACAGAACGTTTCGTGATCTGGTCATGCTTTGGCCACATAACAAGATATGGGTAGGGTTTACCTTCGTAGAACACCCTATTCTAGCAACTTCTTAAATTACCACAAATCCTTCGCAAGAAAGGGGTTACTTTCGTTCCGGCTGAGCTGACACAGGGATTATGCCGGAAAGTATTTGCATTTCTGGAGGTGGCCAAGAATAGTAGCTGCAATTGATTCGGTAAAACGGTAAAATGAGGCCGTGTTCTAGGAGCAGAAGCCTGTTTGTCACCGCGTACAAACGCTGGGCTTTTCTAGTGCTGCAGGCAGAGTCTCGGACGAAAAAGCCACGGATTGCACGGATTTCACGGATAGAATTGTAGCTGGGAAGGAATCATGTTTGTTGACTGGAGATCACGGAGTCCGAAAACAGG
>JAADGD010000099.1 GCA_013152515.1 Planctomycetota bacterium | reverse complement strand
ACCCAAGGAAGAAGGTATCCTCGCGATTTGGTAGGATCAGAAGTTTGCTTGCGAACGCTCTTCTTTTCACGACCCAAGCGAGGATACCATGGGCTCTTTTATACAACGGTACGACGACCAAGTCACGGGGCAACTTCGTGGATGGGACCGATGGGGGTTTCGGGGGACATTGCGGATGCTCTGTTTCGCGGAGGGCATGATGGGCTATCCCTCTCGGACGGGCGTGTTGCTCAAGCCCGTTTTCTACAGTTGGTCGTGGCGAACACGCCCAAGCCATGACCAGCAACGCTGTGAAGCATTTCTTTGTCTCACCGTAGGCGTTGGAGTTCGGGCCAAAGGCCCATACGTTTGCCTAGCCTAGCCCAGGCCAACGGCCTGGATGGTGGTTGCAGGAGAAAACCGTAGGGCCAACGGCCCGGCAATTTGCATTCGCTTCTGTACCGCTAATTGCAGGGCGGCAAATGGCCGAGGCTTTGCCCCTAAAACTTCTGCAGAAATGCTTCGCAGCGTTGCCCTTCGGGGTAAGGTTCTTTGGAACCCTTCCTAACTTGGAACTACTGTCATTGGTCATCCGATTGCCCGCTTCTACCCTACCTTTCTTTTAATGGCCGATCCCGGCGCGCCGGGATTGACAAATAGCTACTGACCAATCTTTTTGCTTCGCCACGATTCAGACAGTTATTTTTTGATCGATCCTTACGGGCGCGGTTCAGTGGAGAAGTTGCTTTTTCCTCGCCATCCTTGTGTGCGACGAAGGCAAGTGTTGCCATTGGAGTTTGAATTCGCCCCCTAAAAAAAGATACTTTCGCAATAATCAAAACTTTCAACCATTAGCAATCACAGAGTTGTCATTTCAGGAAACTCCTCCGCGCAAACCTGATCGATTTGCCGGTTACCGGTTTGGGCAACTGCTTTGAGTAGTCGCTGGCCGAAGGAGCGCGGGTCGCGGCAGTGGCGTAGTGCCCGCACTGCGGCGATGGCAGCGCCGACGTCGGGGCCGGTGACGACTTGCAGCAGATAGTCGACCGACTGGGAGATTCCTAGCAGGCCGATCGAGGTGAGCAATACATTTTCGAAGTCGCGTCCGTGGCGGCGGTCGGCTTGTTGGCGTAGCGGGGCGAAGGCGGCTTCGGTGCGTGATTCGCCGAGGGCGAGTGCCGCCTCGCAACAGACGTCTTCGTTGGGATGTTCCAAAAACCTAGCGATTCGCTCGATACCGCCGCGGGGATCGATTCGCAACAGTCCCGCAAAACATTCGCCGAGAACTTCCGGCTTGGAATCGCCCAAATCGATTTTCAATCGCAGTAGCAACTCGCTCGCCTGACCGCGCGCATGGGCGATCGCACGGGCAGCACCAGCGCGGGCCGTTTTTTCTGGGTCGCCGAGCAGATCGACCAACTCGCTCATCGCGCGCGAGTCGTTGAGTTGGGTCAAGGCAAAGCCGCAGATGGCACGTAGCTCGGCTGCTGTGTCTACATACCTTTGGTCGTTGTAAGCGGGCTCATGTTGCCGATAATGGATGCCTTCCAAGAAAAAATCGGCGTCGTCATATTCGAGTTGCCGCAGCGCTTCACACAGCGGTATTTTCGCCTCGCAACCACGATCGGTTTTTAAGGGGTTCTCAAGAAAACGCTCGTAAGCGGTGCGCAAGTCGTCGATGAAGCATTCCAGCTGGTGTTGTCCAACGATCGCGGCAGCGCGACCGACGAGGCGATTATTGACACTCGCCAGTGCCTCGCTGAGCGTTTTTTCAAGCTCGGGCAGCGTCGGGTCGTTTTCGAGCGCGCGTAAGCGTGCCGTTAGGCGTTGGTCATTGCTAGGCATGACGCAATATAGCAAAGATCAATCGTGCATGACAAATGGCCCAGCGATTTCATAGAAGGGCCCCATTGGCTTACAGCGTTTGACCTGCATTACCGCTTTTAGATAAACTTTAGGAGAGATCAAGCTGCGCCAGCGTAGCGCAACATATTCGGTAGCAAACGCTCGCGTATTGAAGAGGCACCCCCCGCTTTCAGAGAGATCGTTAAAAGTAACAGTGGTGGCAGCACCTTGAGGGACAAAATCTTTATTCACCGGTATCGCAATCGCCGAAGAAAGCACGGGGATTCGTGCTCCTTTACGACGATCAGGACTCTTGTCTTTTTTCAACGACAATCGCTCTAAAAACTGAAGCAAGCTTGCCGAGGGGTCTGCCAGTAAGTCCGTATGGCTCGATAATTCGCGTTCTAACTCAGGGGGAATGCAAAGAGCAAAAATCTCTAACGCTGTTTCGATTTTGTAAACTAACGGGTGAAGACTCCCCTTTTGCTGTATTTTCTGGCCCTGTCCTAAAGAGGAATTCCAACTGCCTCGCTCGACTTGGGCAAGCATTTTTGCAGCAAAAACCTGGAAATCGATGGGCTTGTGGACAATGTCTTGCACGCCGCGATTAAACAAATCTTTGACCAATCGAGAATTCGCCACGCCTGTCAAAACAACGATACTCGGTGGTTCGTGATCCTTCAGAAGCTCGAGAATCAACGAATGCCCATGATGTTTCGGCATCCGCAAATCGGTGACTACCAGATCGTGCCGTTTCTTTTGATACATTTGGAACGCTTGACGCCCATCGCTGGCGGTCTCGCAGCAGAATGCATGAGCCGACATTGCCCGTGAGGTAGCTTCACGAATGAGTGGCTCGTCGTCGACGATCAACACTCGGTGAATTGATTGGTCCATCTCTGCTGCCCCAAAAGGAGTTTAATTGTTCTCGGAAATCTCTTCGGCTTTGGGGCATGTCGGTGACGACCGTTCCAAAGTATTTTCGAGACAAGTCGGTAAGTAGATTTCAAAGGTCGTACCTTGATCGAGCGTGCTGAACAATTCGATATGTCCCCCCGCCTGTTGAATCACACCAAAAGTGACTGCCAAGCCTAAGCCGGTTCCTTTGCCGACTTCCTTGGTCGTATAGAAGGGTTCAAAAACGTGCTTCTGGACTTCCTCGGGAATGCCTGTCCCCGTATCGGTGACCGTGATGCAAACGTATTTGCTAGAGGTATGCAATCCCGGCTTTGTAACTAAGCACGATTCGGTAAGTGTACCGGTCGAGCTTTCGATCAAAATCACGCCACCCTCGGGCATCGCATCGCGTGCGTTGAGACACAAATTCAACAACGCTTGATGGACATGATGGGCATCGATCAAGGCCCACGTTGAATGGGCATCGAGATGGATTTGAAGTTCAATATCCTTGGGCAACAGTGGTTGGAGCATTTCCGCGAGGTCTTGCACGACTTGGTCGATCGAAGAACACTGTGGGTTCACCTCTTCCACGCGACTAAAGTCGAGTAGCTGCTGCGTAAGTACCATCGCGCGATCTGCGGCGCCAAGCACATGCTGCAAATCTTTGTGGGCTTGCGAATCTACTTCAAGTGACTCGAGGGCAAACTTGGTGTAGCCATGTATGGTTTGGAGTAAGTTATTGAATTCGTGCGAAATTCCACAAGCGAGTGATCCAATCGCGTCGATTTTTTGCTGCTGAAGAATCTGCACTGGGTCCGCCTGTTCGGTTTGCAGAGGGTCGTTTTGGAGGTTCAAGCAGGTCATCGGGCAGTCATTGCTGTGAGAAACGGCGGGAGAATATGAATTGCTAGACAAGCGTAGATTGGCAGCGTGAGAGAAGCGGCACCAAAGTGGCCAAAGTAAGTGGCTTCCCACCATGTCGATTGTGCCAATGATAGCGGCAGGCAGAATTATTCAGGCATGACGAGCCTCGTTGTGGCCAACATCTAGGAGCAATTTTGTCCACCGCAATTGTTCTTAGACCAAGCCCCAACGCTTGCGCAGATACCACTCACCACTTAGTAGACTCACCAACAATAGAAACACCGGCCACGTGTCCCAAAGCGTTTGTTGCTGGCGGATTTCTTCTTCGTATTCTGTGGTGCGCGACTGGAGTTGATTGAGCAGATCAGGAAATTCTTCTGGCGCGAGGCCTTGGCCGCCAGCGTCGCCGGTGATGTTGGCGAGCGAGGCGAGCAAGGTTGGTTCGGCGGCCGGTTGGTCAAGCTCCATGTCGCGGTCGGGGACGGTAAACCTTGCCTGAGCTGTGCCAAGAATCTCGTCGGCATCGGTCGCGGTGACGGTGATGCGATAGTCGCCCGGTGTCGCTGTTTCGGTAAAGTTCGCCACAGATTTTTCGCCACGTCGGCTAGGACGAAGGGTGATCGCGGTACCGTCAGGCTGTTCTACTTGAATGTTGAACGTAGCGGTCGTCAACGGTTCGCGCTGCTGATCGAAAGCCCCCAACGAAAAACTGACGGGGCTGCCTCGTTGGTAACGGCGGCTATCGAGGCGAACCCAGACCGACTGGCCGTCGGTGTCGTCTTTGCGAGCGAGCCACATGACGAGTTGTCGCCAGAAGCGGCGATGGGCATCGGCAAAACCTTCCATCGGCCACCGCCAGGTCGAATCGCCGGCGAAAGCCAACGTACGCCCGCTGCCCCAAGCGCCGGTGACCAGCAGGGGACGGCGATTGGCATCGGCCTCGGCGATGATTCGGCCGGTGGGCATGATCTGATTGCGATCTAGTCGGTTGGCACCATCGAGAGGTGGTAACTGTGACCAATCGTCTGTTGAGGAGTCGTCGCCTAATTCCAGGATCGGATGAATTTTTCCCGCCAGTTGTACCGGCACCATGCGTAGCGGCCCGCCGAGGTGCATGTCTTGCCGTGGCGGTTCGCCGAAATTTTGCCGTTCGGCACGGCCCATGCGCACCGGTAGCAACGGCGCAAGTGGCGATCCACGAAAACCGCCAGGACCAAAGCTGTGGAACCCACCGAGCATCGCTAGGCCTGCGCCCTTGTCGACCTCCTCGACGATTTGTTCCCACGAGGCGCTGTTCAGTGCCGTGACATCAACATCGCCAAGCAGAAAAACATCGTACTTTCCTTCGGTCAGCGCTGCGCGAATGTCGAGACGTTGCTTGCGATAGTTCAGCAGTTCGTAACGAACGTTGATATCGGCATGGGCAGCCAGCGCGCTACGCACAAACCGCGGTTCGAGGGTCGGCCCACCACCGA
>JAADGD010000097.1 GCA_013152515.1 Planctomycetota bacterium | reverse complement strand
ACGAATTCCGAATGACGAATGACGAAAAACGGGCTGCTTTCGTCAATCGTCATTCGGAATTGCCGCCTCGCGCAGGCGAACTGCAAAGTCACTTTTCTCCCCTACCTACAAGACTCTAACCACAACGACACAACGGACACAACGTGCTTTTTGCGTTGTGTCCGTTGTGTCGTCGTGTCGTCGTGGTTCATTTTTCAGTCATTGGCTAGAAATTAGGACTTTGCAGTTCTCTGCATCACCGGCCAAGACTTGCCATGAATCGGAAAAAGAGCTAACCATATCCATGGTCGCGTTCCTTTCGGTGATGGGTCGGTTACCCATCACTCAATATCGGAAGAACGCGATCTTTTTTCACTACCTTGATCACAGCACTGCCGGTGCTAGCTGCGAAAGTCGAAGTTAGCGTGCGCAAGTTTCTTGACAGGATTTACAAGATTTACAGGATAGTGGTGCATGAAATCGATCCTGTAAATCCGGTCAAATTACGTTTTTTGTTGTCGCCTCACGGCCGCGCTGGGAACTTCCTGCTTGCCGAGACGTGCACTAATGCGTGCGGAAAAGATACTCGGTCAACAGCACCTCTTCGGCAATCTTCGCTTGAAAGAGTCGGTTCACGCGAACGAGAATTTTGCGGCGCAGATGGCCGAGATTGGGTTCTTGAAAATCCTTGGTCGGCGTAATGCGGATCGCGGTGATCACTTGATCGCGGAGCCGGTGTTTCCAGCGTTCGAGCTGGGTGACCTGCGCTTCGGAGAGGTTCTGAGAGAATGCCAAATGGAGCGAGAAGGTCACTTTGGCCGTCTCGTTGCGTGTGGGGCGCAGATCGTTGATTTTGAATTTACCCAAGTCGAGCGTGGGACGCACTTTTTCATTTTCGACGTCGGAGTCTGCGTCTGCTAAAACAGCCTCGCCGGGGGCTTGGGCGTGAGTGAGGTTGGCGAGTGGGGTGGCAGCGAAGATCATGGCGCCTAGCAATGCACGCGCGAATGGAACCCGCTGAAAATAGTTGGGAAGTAGCATTAGATCGGCTCCCAAGGAGCGGAATAAACAAGAGTGATTTGGCGGATTCGTTCTTCACCTAGCAACGGGCGAATACCTTCGAGCAACCGCGATTTGATCGTTGCCCAACGATTGTCATGTAACTGATCGATCGTGCTACGGCGGCAAATCGTGATGATCGTATCGTCGAGCATGCCGCGGTGACGTTCGATTCCGGCTAGAACGGCTTTTTCGTCCTCTTCGGCGGCGATCACGTAGAGATCGAATTTCATCTGCACCCACATCGGCGGCACGTTGCGCCCGGCGGCGTCTTGGTTACGGGCAGCGCAGGGGATGCGATAGGTGTTGACTTTGATTTCTTTGACGGATTCCAACGGTCGGTCGAATTCCAATTCTTCCAGATAATCGTCGAGTTTTACAACTTCTTCGCCGCCACAACCTGGGAGCAACAGCGCAGCCGACAGCAACGTCAGTAGGCCGACGAACTGGTTGCGGATGCGGTGGTGCTGTTTTTTTGCGTTCCTAGTCATTGCTATTGAAACCTTACGTCATGGCCTATGATTGCGACCTATCTTTGAGGGAGAGGATTTTCTCGGCTAAAAGATACGGGCCGAATGTGCGGGCTGTAACGATTAGCAGCCTGCGTAGTGAGAACAACATGACCCACCAACGACAAAACACGAACTGGCATTCGCACCTGTGCTGCTATTGGCCAGTGTTTTTTTTGCTGCTGGCGGGCTGCTTCGACGCGGATGCGTTGATCGAAGCTCGGCGGAAAATCGCCGTTTTGGCCCGTCTGGAAGAAGTCGACCTGGGCAAGTTTCGGCTGACTTTGTCTCGACCTTACCAGAACGATGAAATGGCGGAAATTCAGTTTCACGCCTTCGGACAGGTGGCCAACCGCGATCTCGATCAGGTGACCGACTCGCTCGAAACTTACGGCCCCGAGCTACGTCATCG
This sequence comes from Planctomycetota bacterium, assembly GCA_013152515.1. Classification (GTDB taxonomy): domain Bacteria; phylum Planctomycetota; class Planctomycetia; order Pirellulales; family Lacipirellulaceae; genus Bythopirellula. Next base: position 2,713 of record JAADGD010000097.1, on the reverse strand, counting down.
TCTGTTGATGGCAGCGCGGCAGCTCAAGCTGGAAGATCTCGAAGACGCGAGGCTTGATCTGCTCCGCACCCAGATCGCAAACGTCATCAACGAAACGCTGCCCGGCGAACCGTTGCAATCGGTCGGCTTCTATCAATTTAGCTACCACAATTTCTGAGCCGACGGCTCAGGGCGAAAGTTTGGTGGTGTCAGAATTCGTCAGGCAGGCGAGCGGCAAAATCCTTTTTTCAGCCAAGGATCGAAAAATGAACCACAACGACACGACGGACACAACGAGCCAGCTATCGTCAACTCGTGCGTTGTGCTCGTTGTGTCGTTGTGGTTAGAGCCTTGTCGGCGAGGGGAAAAAGTGACTTTGCAGTTTGCCTGCCATCTCGAACAGGCTACTTGCCAAATCTTTTCCCACACGGTAGCGTATACGCCCGTATACTCGCCATTTCCGGAGGCTTTCTCTCTATGTCTGTTTCGTCGTCTGTTTCGTCCGCACAGGTTATCACGATCGACGACGTTCGCTCGCTCGTCAGCCAACAATGGGGCTACGACAGCTTTCGCCCCTTGCAGCAAGAGGCGATCGAAAACGTCTTGGCCCATCGCGACTCGGTCGTGGTGTTGCCGACCGGCGGCGGCAAGTCGCTTTGCTTTCAAGCCCCCGCTTGTGCGCTCGAGGGGTTGGCGGTTGTTGTCTCGCCGTTGATCTCGTTGATGAAAGATCAGGTCGACGCGCTGCACACCAACGGCGTGGCGGCGGCGTTTTACAATAGCTCGCTCACGCCCGCTGAGCGGAACTCGGTGATCGACGCGATCCGTAGCGATGCGCTCAAGCTGCTGTATCTAGCCCCTGAAGGGTTGTTGACCGAGAATATGATGTCGCTGCTTTGCGGAGTGCCGCTTTCCTTGATTGCGATCGACGAAGCACATTGCATTAGCTCTTGGGGACATGATTTTCGGCCCGAGTACCGCGGGCTAAAGACACTCAAGCAGCGTTTTCTTGGCGTGCCCATCCATGCCTACACCGCGACCGCCACCGAGCGTGTGCGGCAAGACATCGCGACGCAACTTGCACTCGAGGAGCCGGCGGTCTTGGTCGGCTCGTTCGATCGCCCCAACCTAAAGTATCGTGTCGAACGCAAGGCAGGCGGCATCGACCAGATTTTGAATGTCGTGCATCAACATCAGGGCGAGTCGGGTATTGTTTATTGTATTTCGCGCAAAGAGGTCGAACGGACCGCCGAGGCACTCGATGCCTTGGGACACTCGGCCTTGCCCTACCATGCTGGCCTTTCGGACATCGACCGTCAAAACAACCAAGAGGCTTTTCTCGAAGAACGTGTCGACATCATCGTCGCAACAGTCGCCTTCGGCATGGGCATCGACAAGTCGAATGTCCGCTTTGTCGTCCATTCGGGGATGCCCAAGTCGCTCGAAGCCTACCAACAAGAAAGCGGTCGGGCGGGACGCGATGGCTTGGAAGCCGACTGTTGTTTGTTTTATGGTGGCGGAGATCTGATGACGTGGAAACGCATCATGGACAGCTCGGGCGAGGCCAACGAAGCCGCTCTGGCAGCGCTCGAGGCGATCGACCGCTTCTGCAAGTCGACCCAATGCCGCCACAAATCGCTCGTCGAACATTTTGGCCAAGCCTTCGACCCGACCGATTGCGGGGCGTGTGACATTTGTCTTGGCGACCTCGACTTGGTGGAGGACGCCTTGATCATCGCTCAAAAAATTCTCTCCTGCGTCATACGACTCGAACAAATGTATGGTGCCGAATACACCGCCCAAGTCCTTGTCGGTTCGCAGGAAAAGCGTATTCTCGAAAAGGGACATGACAAGCTCAGCACTTACAGTTTGCTCGAAGAGTATTCCAAGAGCGTGATTCGCGATTGGATCGAGCAACTCCTCGGGCAAGACTGTGCCGTCAAATATGGCGAGTACAGCCAATTGCAAGTGACCGAACTCGGCTGGAAAGTCTTGCGCGGTGAACATACGCCAAAACTTGTCAAGCCGGTATCGAAGCAAAGCCGTAAGCAGCAGCAGACGGTTGATCCGGCATCCTGGGACGGCGTCGATCGCCAATTGTTCGAGTCGCTCCGCGAGCTGCGTCGCGAGTTCGCCACCGAGCAAGGCGTGCCTGCCTACATCGTTTTCGGCGACGCAACGCTCCGCGACTTGGCCCGTCGTCGGCCTTCCACGACCGAGAACCTACTCAAAGTCAACGGCGTCGGCCAAAAAAAGTGCGACGACTACGGCCGACAATTTCTGGAACACATCGCCGACTACTGCCACGAGACGGGTGCAGAGCAGGACAGCGTCCCTGAACCGGTGTCGCAATCAACGCCCTCCGATCATCCAAGTTCCGGCCTCACTGCCTCGGCGGTCTCGGCCTTCCCGCACTTCAAAGCAGGCACCTCGATCGCCGAGACCGCCCAAAAAATGGCCCGCGCCGAGTCGACCGTTCGCGGCTACCTGGGCCAATTTATCAAGCACGAGCAAATCACCGACCCCTCGCCCTGGGTCGACTTTGCCACAGTCGAGCGTATCCGCGCGGCTCTCGACACGGTCGAAGGCGATCGCCTCAAACCGATCTTCGAGCACCTCGGCGGCGAAGTTTCGTACGATCATATTCGTATCGTCGCCAGTTGTTTGGCGAATGTGGAAGGGACTTGATTGGTGGACGTATTTTCACGGAGTCTGTGGCATACAATCGATTCCG
>JAADGD010000078.1 GCA_013152515.1 Planctomycetota bacterium | reverse complement strand
GCGCGTAAATCGAACGTTTGCAGTGCAAAGTGAAGGTGCTTGCTATTACCATAACCGTTCACGAAAAAAAGAAAGAGCCACTGATGAACGCAGATAGGCGCTGATATTTGAACTCGGGTTTCGCATCTGCGTCTATCTGCAAGACAAACCCGTTAAGCTTGTTTTCTTGACACACTTTTTTGAAAGAATGAACCGCTAATAAACGCTCATCTGGAGGCGAATCCAAACTCCAATTGCAGCACTTACCTTCGTCGCACACCAGAATGGCGAAGAAAAAGCAACTTTTCCACCGAACCGCGCCCGTAAGGAAGCGTCCCCACAGGCGTCTAGCTCAATCGACGCTTCCTTACGGGCGCGGTTCGGAGTTTCGCTACGTGTCGTATTGGAAGTTTGAATACGCGAGAACTAAAGCACTCATGATTAGCGTTTATTTGCGTTCATTAGCGGTTCCTTTTTTATGGCCGCGCTGGACAATCCGTGGTTTTTGACTTAGCGCTGTAGTACTAGAGGCCTATCCTACGAGGCGTGTTACAATAGATCGATACCCTTCGACCGTTTCCCCAACCTCCGACAGCAGCAAACAAAAAATGGTCACCATCCGCTACACGGGCGACGCCCTTTGGGAAAGGATCGAACGAGCCGTGGAAAAAGTCAAAGATCGGTTGCGTCGCGTCAGTGCGGCACTCGACGAGGCCAACATCCCTTACGCCGTTGTAGGTGGGAATGCTGTACAGATTTGGGTCTCGCAGGTCGACGAAGGGGCCGTACGCAACACGCGCGACGTCGACATTTTGCTGAAGCGAGACACACTGCCCGCAGCGATTGTTGCGCTCGAGCCTCACGGATTTTTCTTCCAAGAAGTCGCCGGTGTTTCGATGTTTTTAGATGGACCAGACGGTAAACCGAGCGAAGCGGTGCATATTATTTTCGCCGGCGAAAAAGTGCGCGCCGAGTACCATGACCCTGCACCAGAGATTACCGACCGAGAGTTCGTTCGAGAGACGCAAACGGTGTCGCTCGAATCGCTGGTGCGGATGAAGCTGACTTCCGATCGTGATAAAGATCGTGTTCATGTGCGCGACATGATTGGCGTTGGACTCGTAAACGCAACTTGGACCACGCGATTCTCGTCACAACTCGCTGAGCGATTGCAACATTTACTCGACACACCCGATGGTTGAGGCCTAGCGCTTGGTCTGCTCCGCGGTACTACGCCAACCGCTCGGTCACTTCTTTCCAGAAAACCGACAACTGAATTTTGACTTCGGGTAATCGGGGTGACTGAAACTCGTCGTTGGCTTGGGAAAGCACGACGTAGCGGCCGTCCTCGTTCAGCAAAAACTCGAACAACTGCGAGGCAGGATCGACGATCCAGTATTCGCTAACGCCATAACGCGCGTAGAGATCAAGCTTCGCCAATCGATCGCGGCGTTCGGTGCCGGGTGAGAGAATTTCGATCACCAAGTCGGGCGGACCCTCGATACGTTGCTTGACGATTTCGCGACGCTGTTTGGCAATGTAAAGGAGATCGGGCTGCAAGATCGTGTCGTCCGAAAAAACGACATCCATCGGAGCACACAAAGCGACTCCGCCACCTTGCCGCGCCGACTTGAGTAGCAACTCGCTCAACAAGACGATTATTGTCTGATGCCGCGACGTTGGACTCGGTGACATAATAAATCTCCCTTGAATCAACTCGCAAGGCTCACCCTCCGGAAGTTGCCAGTAGTCTTCAGCACGATACGGCCCCTGGTCGCTGAAAGGCGAAAAGGCATCGAACGATTCGTATTGGAGAGGTACGGTACTCATGCTTTGTAGTATACCGCCGAATGGCCAGGAACCCAAATTGATCGGCGTGTTCTAGCGAGAAAGCTGTTCGGGCCGCTTTGTGGCAGTCGCCGTTGCTGGCGTTGCGATGAGCTCCAACGAATCGACCATTTGCCGATCAGCATCGTTGAACTGCTCGATCTGCGATTGCTCGACCGTCACGCCGAGTGATACGCGCGGCAAGCCGGGCGAAGCGATCAGATAGTAACGCCATTCGATCGGTACCTCTTTGACTTTACCCTGCGCGATGACCCCCAGGCAATCGTGGCCCTGGGCGGTTTTCCATTGGGTCGACGCACTGACGGTCTCCAAATTGTCGCCGAGCGATTCGCGCACGTCGCGTTCGAACTCTTCCAAGGTCGTCTCGTGGCCTTCGCTGCGTGCCGACAAGGTCGTCACGTTGCAGTGGGCCGTCTGGTTGCCGCCGTGAAGCGAACGCAGCGAAACCAAATCGCTCTGCTCGGCTGTGATGTACCAAGCACGATCATGCAGAAACTGGTAGCCCCGTTGAAGTGCTTCGTAACGCAAGGTGCCGGCCAAAGGCTGCGAAAGATCGCGGGCTGCTGCACTGAAATTTTCACCGAAGGCCTCCGACAATTTCGCTGTGCTGGGCTGCACAACCAGCGAGATTTTGGCGACGACATCCAAGCCGGGCACGATCTGGCTGGCGGTCCGAACTTCTTTGATGGCCAAATTGAATTTGGTGATCCGCTTGTGTCGCTCGTGAAAAAGATACGCACCACGGACCTGCATTTCGGTCGGCGCGCCGTCAATTGTGCCGTGAACCGTGCCAGCCAACCGAATTTGCACCTGCTGATGTTTGCTGCCTGTCACGACGCTACGGACTTCGCACACGGCCACATGGTCCATGCCCAGCAGAGCGCCAATCGCCGCCGATTCGTGATCCCAACTCTCGCCCTCGGCCAGTTCGCGCTCGGGCAACAACCGATTCAGCGCCAACGAATTGCCGACGACGTTGACTAAATCGAATTGGTCGCGGGTGAGTGGGTTTTTGGCGCCAACAAGAACCGCGTGCCCTTCGCGTACCTCGGCGACGATCGATCGTTTGGCCTCGGGCAACTCGCGCTCGAGGCCACCTTTCTCGACCTGGATTTTGGCGGTAGCCGTTTCGTACACTCGCAACGAGCGGAGCGGAGCGGCGGGGTCGGTCGGCCATGTCAACAACTGCTCGGTGTAACGCAATTCGCCGACGACCGTGAGCGGCAGTTTTTTGGTGCCCGCTTCTTCGCTGACGATCAGATCACCGCCGACTTCGAGCGTCACGGTCACGGTCGAAGTCTCGCCGTCGGCTATCTCGGCTGCAAGCAGAAAACGAGCTTCGTCTGCACCATAACAAGGAGTGAGAACGCCAGGGGTAACCCCACAAATCGACAGCAATAAACAGCAAAGCAGAGATCGCATAATTCGTTTTCCCCTGGTTTCTCGAAAGTCTTCAGCGCACCGATATCTGCGTAATCGTCAGCTCGTGCTAGGACAATCCATCAGAAACTCACGGCACTAAAATTTCCCCAAAAGCCCCTAAACACCCAGGCTTGTCGTGGTCTGCGGCATTCCACGCAGTTCTGTTAAAAATAATTATAATTGACGCAAGTCTTTACTGAATAATGCTTTACAATTATTTTGTGGCATTGACGACCTGTTTTCGGACCCAAAGAGAGTGAACTTTCTATCGACCTTTTGCCACTAAAGTACGTACAACCAGTGGGCTCGAAAGGGCTAGCACCGCATTTGCTGACCGCTAGCAGTGTTAGCAACGGGTTCCCACACCAACCCCCCCGAAAGAAACAAGCCCTTCACTCCAATAAAAGGCAACGCGAAACGAAGACGTGGGCGAAGGAGTCGCATGGAACGCCACGTTAAACAAAACATTGAGCAAAGCGCCACGTTGAGCAAACGGGCGAGCTATAGGCAACTCGAGACAGAGCAGAGAGGAAACCCATGCACCAAGATTACAAAAATCCCGTACTCCGATGGCTCCGTGATCGCCAACTGACGACAGCTTCGCGCGAAGAGATGCTCTCGCAAATCGAAGCCGCCGAACGTGTTGTCCTCGGTCTCGCCAACAAGGGGCTCGCCAACAAGGGCCTCGACAGCAAAGGGCTCGGCACCGAGACGAGCTATCCGGCTGCGCAGATCGTCTCGCAAATTGTTGGCGAGCCGCTGCCCGAGGCGGGCAATCGAAAAATTTCTAGTGCCGACTTGTTGCACGACTTGCGCCGATTCGTCGAAGACCTCTCCGACGCGATCGAGCTCAACGCCGAAGCGGTCGGCGAGCCGGTCTTCACCGTCGACGAACTGGCCAAGCAATTCAACGTTTCGACCAAGACGATTTCTCGTTGGCGTGCCTTGGGGCTCGTTAGCCGACGGTTAGTCTTTGACGGACGCAAGCGTGTCGGTTTTTTGCGCAGCAGCGTCGACCAGTTCGTCAAAAACAACTCCGTGCGCGTCGAGCGCGGCGCGAAATTCAGCCAGCTTACCAACGAGCAGCGCGAAGAGTACGTCGAGCGCGCCCGCCGGATGGCTCAGTCTGGTGCCGGACAAGCCGAAATTTCTCGTCAATTGGCCGAGCGCACAGGCCGTAGCGTCGAAACGATCCGCGCCGCACTGCGTCAACACGATAACGACAATCCAACCGTCGCGATCTTCCCCGCCGGTACGGGACCGCTAACCGATTTGCAAAAGACAAACATCTTTCGGGCTCACCGTCGTGGGATGTCGATCGACAAACTGTGCCGCGATTACAATCGCACCAAGACGACCATCTATCGCGTTATCAACGAAAAGCGTGCCGCGCGGATCGCCGAGCTACCGCTCGAGTTCATGCCCAACCC
>JAADGD010000001.1 GCA_013152515.1 Planctomycetota bacterium | reverse complement strand
GGGTAGAAGGGCGCTGGTTTTTAGGTGCTGGGCGCTAGTCGGTGGGATGGACGTTCGGGAAAGTCTTGGTTCTTTTCAACTAGCTCCCAGTAACTAGCGTCTAGCGCCCATTCAAAGTCACTAAAACGGTTTCCACTTCTGTCGGTCGTTCCAACACGGTATCGACCAGATAATATAGCAATCGCCGTAGACTTTCGGGTTCGACTTGGTCGGCGGTTCGCTCGGCGCGCTGTTGATACTTGTCGACGAGCTGATGCGATTTTTCGAAGACGCCTGCTTCGTGATAAAGCTGCCGGACGCGAGCGACGCGGGTGGCCCCTTCGGCGGTTGATTCGACCAATTGCAACAGCTCGTCACGCTCGGTAGCTTGCAATCCTTCGAGCGCTAAGGCCCAGAGAAGGGTTGGCCGACCGCCGAGAGTATCAAGGCCAGCGGAGAGCTTGTTGTCCTGGTCGCCTTGCCAGTCTTTTAGGTCGTTGAGGATTTGAAAGGCTACGCCGAGGTGTTTGGCGAACTGTTTTAAGGGAGTTTCTATGTCACCCAATGGTTCGGCACAACGGACACCACAAAGCAAGGCGGCCTCAAATGCGGGGGCCGTTTTGAGGGCGTAAATTTTGAGGGCTTCCAGCGGCGCCAATTGTTTGTTGCGGGCGTCGCGCCAGAGCAACTCGGCACCTTGGCCTTCGCTCAATCGTAGATGGGCGTTGGCCAATCGATCGAGAATATCAACCGTAGCCTCAGCACCAAGTGATTTTTGATCTTGGCTCACCAAGCGGTAGCCTAAGCCGATCATGTAGTCGCCTAGGTTGACTGCGGTGGGCAGGCCGTGGGTTCGGTGCAGGGTGGGTTCGCCGTAGCGGAAGTCGTCGTCGTCTTCGATGTCGTCGTGAACGAGCGACGCTTTGTGGAAAGTTTCGATCGACAGCGCGACCCGTCGCACGGCGTCGGGAATAGCTTGCAAGTGCTGTTGGCCTGCGGGCGAAGCGCCGTGAGCGCCTGTCATGGCATCGTAGGCGGCAAGCGTGATAAACGGTCGGGCATATTTTCCTCCTTGCCCGAGGAAATCGTGGGCGATCGCCTCGGTCGCGGCAATCGGGTCGAGACCTGCCGCACCACTGCCGTTGAGTTCCGCCAGGCTAGGGCCTCCACGTTTGCGCGGGACGAGTCGATCGAGTTCCGCCAGCTCGAATAAATTCCGGGAAGCACGCAGTAAATGCAGATAGGTTGGCGTCTGATTTTTCGTTGCTTGCGATTTCGAGATATGAGAATGGGTCGTGTCTTGCCGGAGATGGATCAGCTCATGCACCCAATCTTCGTCGACCGAAGTGTTGCGGCAATCGCTTGATAGCAGCGGTACCGCCATGCACGGCACACCGGCGAGTAGCACCTTGTCGATCGCCTTTTCGAGGACGTTCAGGCACGCGACGCCGACGATTGCGTCGACGTAGCCGCTGATGATGATTTTCATCACGATCGGCGAGCCTTCAGCGACGAGCACCTTGTAGCCTAACTCTTCGGCTTGGGTACGAAAGTCGGCGATGCTGCACGCGCCGCATGTTTTGCAGTCGAGGCCAAACTGATCGTAGTCGGCTGGGCAGCCTTCGGCGTGCTTTAAGCAATGCGGCAATAACAGCAGGCGACGCTCGGGCGGGGTGGCAGCAACTTGATCTCGCCAAAATTCTGACGAGAGTATGACCATCGTCCAGCCGAGATAGCTCTCAGGCAATTGTTGCTCGGCGAGCAATTGGCGGGCAGCAGCTTCGAGTTCGTCTTTGGAAAAAGCTTGACTGCGATCCAGACGTCCAGCGATTTGGCGACATTGCTCGCGGAGATGCTCTCGTTGTGCGCGCGTGGCGGGCACATCTTTGAGGTGGGCGGTACGGCGGCGGCGATTGCGGGAGGGAGTGTTTGGGGTGACGGTGCTAAGCGGCGAGCCGCTGATGGCGGGCGCTTGATCGTTGCTGGTTTCCGTCGATACCTCTGACACCTGCTGCTCCTTCGCCAGTCTATCGTAGGATAGGCTTCTAGCCTGTCGGTCAAATGAACTCATCAGTTCTCTCGTAGGATAGACAGGCTAGAAGCCTAACCTACGCTCGGTTTGCCCCAACAGATACCGGCATTGCCGGAAACACTCGACAAGCTGACGCTAATGCCTGCGTGGCAAATATCTGTGGGTACAGCCGCTCATGATACCATAATTTGGCAAAGTAAAAACCGATCGGAGAGGACTGCAAGTGCAGGCCCTGTTCGACCGCTTCGATCAGCCAATTCAGACCAAACTGGACCGCCGATTCGATCTGCCCATTCTCTGCGAGATAGGGCAATAAAGCAGTGATCGCCAAAGCGGTTTCTTCGACGCTACAATGGGCCGCTGCCCCCCAGCCACCCGTGTCCTGCTGTGCTTTGGCCAGCCATTGAGCCCCCCGACGTGCCGCTTCACTGGAACTTTTCTCTATTTCCTGATACATCAGCAGCACCTTGCTCGTACCGTACACGGGGTTGGAGTCATGCGGATGGTGTTCGTTTCCAAACCAAAGCGGCAGCCAACTGCCATCGGGCTGCTGTTGCTGGGCCAGATAGCGCAAGCCAAGTTTGGTAGCGCTGCCGATTTGGCGCGCTAATTGCGGATCGGAAGTCGGCACATGTAGGCAGTCGCTCCAAGCGTGCAGGGCTCGAATCGCATGCGCCGTAATGTCGGTCGAGCTGCGATCAAAGGGCAGCTTTCCCCAGCCACGGCAAAACGTCGGCCAGCCGCCATCGCTATTCTGCAAATCCAACAACCAGCGGAGGCCCGATAATGCGGCTCCTTTAAGTTCATTCGCACGAGAATCGGGCCACTGCCGTTGCCAAGCGGCCAGCGCCAACAACGCCGCTGAAGTATCGTCGGCGTCGGGAACACCGCCCGAGAGGTCGGTCCAAGCCCAACCGCCCGGTGCAGCGCCGGTGTACGCATGTTGTTCTCGAAGCTGGCAGTTGAGCAGCCAATCGAGTGCTTCCTCGGCTTCCGCCGGAGGCTGTGACGAGAGAGTTGCTTCGTCGCTCAAGTGCCAGTCGAGTGCCGAGATTGCTTGCGAAGTATTCCAAGTGGCCAAATTGGTATCGATCGGCCAACTGCCGTCGGGCCTGACCGAAGCGAGTAGGAATTCGATACCTTGGCGAACGATCGGGTGTTCCGATTCGCCGATGCTAGCCAAACTCATGACGACAAAACTAGTGAGCGGCGTCGCTTCGAGAAAGCCGCCGCTCTCGGGTTGCTTTTCAGCGAGTCCAGGCTCCGTTTTTGGGCAAGGCCGCGTATCCAACGCGTCAGTGGGTTGGCAGGAGGGCAGTGGTGAAATTTCGCTTGGCCGATGGCAACGAGCGCGGGGATCGCATAGCTGACCACGGGTAAATTCAGGCGGTTGTACCAACGCTGTGGTAAGCAAGCCAACTCGAAGGGCAGGGCGGGAACCTTGCGCCACGGCACCATGTCGGCCAAAGCACAGTTGGCGAGGATCGGTACGGCGAAGGTCTTGTCGCCGGCGTAGTGTTTTTTTAGGGCGGCTAAGCCACCAGCGGCCGATACGTATCTCTCGGCGCGTTCTAGCAAGTCTTGGTACTTTGCGGGCACGCCGGTCAAATGGAAAGCAGCTTGGACGAGCAGCGTCGTGGCGATGTTCGACTTGCTGCGATCAGTGTCGCCCCAGCCACCATCGTCGTTCTGTTGACGGGCGAGCCACTGGATCGATTGGATGATGAGTTCGCTGAGGTCGTTACGATAAATTTCGTCAACGCGCGATGGCTGTTCGCCCGGCGTAAACGCAGGGAGGCCGCTGCTGGTGCCACTTTGCTCGGCCAGCACGAGCGCACTAATCGCCGTGGCTGTCGAGAGGGGGGAACTCGAAAGTTCGCCCACCCAATGTCCTGCAGGAGTACGTTCGGCAAGAAGCTGCGAACGAACGGTATGATGCGCGTCAGCCAAACGGTGACGGTCCACGTAGAGTGTCATGCGAGCCAGAAGGCTCCGGGGTTGGAGGGTCAGCCGACACGATCGTCGGCAAGACCCAATTTTATGCACAACCGGGCCGGTGTCGCAAGCGATGGCACAAAAGGAGTGAGGAAAATCCGAAAATTTCCTTGCGGAATAGAGTATTTACGCTTTGTGGGTGACCCTATCCCCCCACGAGCGGCGACGCTAAATTGGCTGTATGTACCTTCGCTACGCCAAACGCCTGTTAACCGAAACCGACCTGCGCTTGCTCTGGAAGCTGACTTATAACTTCGCGTTCAAGGGCGCGCGGGCGATCCAAAAGCATAAGCGACGACTCAAACGGGGCGATTTCTTTCCGCCGTTTCTCTACATCTCGATCATCAATAGTTGCAATCTCCGCTGCCAGGGTTGTTGGGTTGACGTGGCGGCGAAGCAAGAAAAGATCGAGGTCGATGCGCTGTCGCGCATGATTCGCGAAGCCAACGAACAAGGAAATTACTTCTTCGGCATCGTCGGTGGCGAGCCGTTTATGCACCCCGATATTTTGGAAATTTTCCGTCGGCATCCCGATTGCTACTTCCAGGTATTTACAAACGGCCATTTTATAACACAGGAAATCGCAGCGGAGCTGCGTCGCTTCGGGAATGTTACTCCTCTTATCAGTGTTGAAGGGACTGAAATTGTTAGCGATCAGCGGCGCGGTGGGGCCGAAGTACTTAACAAAACAATGCAGGGCATTCGCAACTGTGTCGACAACAACGTTGTCACCGGCGTTTGCACCAGCGTTTGCAAAACGAATCTCGACGACCTCGTCAACGAAGCGTGGGTCGATCGCCTCATCGAGCTGGGTGTGCTGTACATGTGGTATCACACTTACCGCCCGATCGGACCTGAACCGTCCGCCGACTTGGCGCTTTCGCCCGAAGATCAACTTCGCATCCGCCAGTTCGTCGTCGACATGCGCGTCAAAAAGCCGATCGCCATCATCGACGCCTACTACGATGCCGACGGGCAAGCACTCTGTCCCGCCGCGACAGGGTTTACACACCACATTTCGCCGTGGGGCGATATCGAGCCGTGCCCGATCGTCCAATTCGCCAAAGAATCGATCTACGACGACCGCCCGTTGGCCGAGACGTTTAATAACTCGCAGTTCCTGACCGACTTTCGTGAATTGGCTGCTTCGCACACGCGCGGTTGTATTGTGCTGGAGAGGCCTGATCTGCTGCACGAGCTGACTGTGTTGCATGGTGCTAAAGACACGACCGCCCGCGAAACCGCCAGCGAAGAGTTGCTAGCATTAACGCCGCGCCCTTCGCAAGACAACCTGACAGAAAAAATTCCTGAAAAAAGCTGGGCCTACCGTTTTGCGAAGCGGCACTTTTTTAACGATTTCGGGGCTTATGATTCACCTCGTAATCCGCTGGCAGGAAAAAAGCCGCCGATACACGCAGATTCACGCCGATAAAAGTCCGATTCAGCCAGAACACCATCTGCGTCCATCTGCGGCTAATTCTCCACCCAAAAATCGCACGAACCTTTCTCATCCACGCTCCGTACAGCTTCCTAACATCAATCAGAGTGGGGTGTCCGAGGGGGCAACAATCCTTCGTAACCGATGAGGAACAGTACGATGCCTATTGAAAGGGTAAAGAAATCCGTCAAAAAAGCGACCCAACGCGTCCGTAGCCACTGGACTTGCAGCGAAGCCCACCGCCGTCAGGCGATGGCCGAGGTGATGCAAGCGCAACTGCTCACCGTGCTAGGTTTTCAACCCGCGCCGGTACGGGTGGTTAAGCAGTAACGTACTTTTGCACGGGTGCAAAAAAACAAAAAACGCGGCGCAAAAAACGTGCGTGAGCATTGTGGCACGCCTCTCCGAGTCGTGAGCCTTTCGGGGTCTGCCATCGCTTCACAGCCGTTTTTGCCGACATCTAATACAACTCACGACTCGGAGAGGCGTGCTACAATAAATCGTCCCCCCCTCCAATCTCCACGACCATTCTATCCGACCCGCCGCAAGAAATCACTCGCGATTTTTGGCCACCCCTCTCAACAAAATTGCCCGCGAATGACGCGAATGGACGCGAATCGTGGACATGTCATTCGCGTTTATCCGCGCCATTCGCGGGTAAAAAAAGCAGCCGTAGGCCGGAACAAGCTTTTTAGCGCAGTTCCGGCGGTGTACAAAGGCAATATACTTTTGTGGTGCCTGCTGTCCAGTATGTTCCCACGCATAGCGTGGGAACAAGGGAAAGAAGTCTAGCGCGATTGTTGGCCACCCCCTAGGCTGGAACAAGACCCGGCGCGCCGATACGCAAAAGGTTTGTTCCGGCCTACCTGTGAGCCGCGCGCACACGCACCGTAATTTCGAGTAGTTTCCCGTCCACCACTTTGTGAGTTGGCCGCCCGATAGCTTGGTATGAACTCATTTCTCTTTTGCTGCCAGGGAAGATTTTTACATCAATATGCTGTTGGCCTGCGGGGATTTGAATTTCGGCAATGCCTGCGGTTGAGAACAGCACGGTACGTTCGGTATCAAAGTACGTGATTTGCTTGTCTTTCAGACGGGGCGTGATGACGCCTGTTGTTGGTTTCTCGAATCGCAGGTGTTTTCCTGTCTGGTCGTCAACGAGTTGTATTCGTATTCGACCACCGCGCGTTAGCGAAATGTCTGGCGCGATTACTGTTTCACCGGGACCCACCTCCATGTTTTCGATTCCGTGGGTAACCCAGCCTGCTACGTTCGCCGTGAGACAATACTTGCCAGCAGGAAGTGGCTGAAGGCGATAGCTCCCTGTTTCATCGATAGCAGCCCTGTTGACTCGGGGACCGTAGCTAGATTCACCCATACTGAGCATCTGCCGTATTTGAACGAAGCTCCCGGCCAGGGGCAACGAGTTGTTGGCTTGGCTATCGGGGAGTTTGATCTTCCCCACGATCACGCTTGCCGGTTCGAGTTGAACGTCGGTCGTGCCAGGGATGTGCTCGATTCTCGCACGTTTGGTGGGGAAATTTGGATGAATTGCTATCAGTGCTCCCCCGGGACTACGACGAGCAGAAATGACAGCACCAGGAGCAAAAGGATCGTCATCAAAAGGTCCGGGAATGATAGTAGAGCCCTCATCAATTTCACGCTGCTCACCAGCCTCGTTCTGCGGGGCACAGTCCGCGATAACATACCAGCCCTCGGCGTCGGTCGTAGCGGTGCGGACTCCAACAGAACTGCACATATGACTACTTGGTCCGGCGCTGACCTGAGCCCCTGCAACCGGATGGCCATTGGGGTCGAGCACTCGGCCGCGTAAGGTTGATGCAGCCTTCATTGCGATCGTGTAATCGAGTCCTTGCTTCTCAAAATATTCGACAGTAATAAATGAGTGCGATATCTCACTCGCCAGCCCAGAACGGTGGGCAACAGCGATGATGTGGTGATTCGTATCCTTTTGGGAAGTCGAAGTCGTGTTCTTCCGAAAGACCGGCCCTTCGCGATCGAAGATATTTCTGAAATGCACCCGTCCTTGATCATTGGTAAAGCTTGCAACAGCCAGCTTTGTGGAACTTTCCTTCCGGAAATAGAGATCAACTCGAACGTTTTTGAGTGGATTTCCTTCTTCATCAACGCAACGAAGATTCATGGAGTTAGCCGATCCGGTGGTCGATTTATAGGAGCGATTCGATTCTTCCGCCGGCGGCGTAACGTGGGCGAAGGTATCTTCTGGCGTTTTGTCCTCGGACGCTTTTTCACCCTCATCCCTTGTTACTTTTTCTTTGGCCTTTGGATTCTTTGCAAACATCTTCTGCAACAGCGATGCATCGTTGCTGACAAACAGATGTCCCAATACGACGCTTACGAATCTGTTGCCCCCCTTCTCGCTAACGATCTTCCACACGGGCTGACCGTGTAGGTTTGCTAGTGAGGCATTAGGGTCATTCCGCATAAATTTGTTCACCGTGGCTCTTAATGCTTTTTCGTTGTTCGATTTTACGCGGCGACCAACCATCGTTGTGGTTCCTTCGCATTGGCGTCTTGCTCGAAAGTTATCACAGTAATCAAACCCGACAGGTTAGCGATGAACTCCTTTTCTACGTTTATTTGAGGACCGTACGGGTCCTTCTCAAACCCTTGCAGTACATTCGCGAACGCGTCTTTGTAACCAGCCCGGTCGTCGAAGGGTTTTTTGATTTTTGCAATCACTTCGCGAGGGTTGAACTGGTAGGCAGCGTGTACTGAAAGTTCGTCAGGGATTATTGGATTGCGTGCGACGCGGCGGTGATCAAGACGAACCAAAACGCCTTCGTCAGCGGCAATTTGGAGCCATTCGAGAAAGGTGTGCTGGCCGAATTTTTTGTTGTCGGCTTTGCCAGGCACATCCAGGGGGGTTTCGTCCTCCGTTGCTTCGTCACTTGGCGTCGTTGCGGCGTAGAAGCTTGTCGCAAGGTCACCATTGATCTTACGCTCTTGCACCTCCATCGGGATCAAAATCTTGAGTAGCTCGCCATCGGTCACTTTTTCGAT
>JAADGD010000151.1 GCA_013152515.1 Planctomycetota bacterium | reverse complement strand
CATGAAGAGGTTTTGGGTTTCTTTTTCTGTTTCTTTGCGTCTTCGCGCCTTTGCGTGAGATTTTTTATGTTTTGGTTGCGGCTTTGCCGCGTTGGGAGGATAGAGTGTTGCCACCAGCATAAACTCGAAGTCGCGAAACAAATGCACCTTTTTTTAGAAAACTACGCACCCTACGGACTCATTGACCTAATCGTCCAACAATAATTGAGGCATTGTGCCCACCGAATCCAAAGCTGTTGCTCATTGCGTAGTTGAGTTGGCGTTCGTGCGGAGTGTTGGGGGTGTAGTTGAGGTCGCAGTCGGGGTCGGGGGTTTGGTAGTTGATCGTGGGCGGAACGACCTGATCGCGGAGTGCTTGTAGGCTGAGGATCAATTCGACACCGCCGCTGGCACCGAGGAGATGGCCTAGCTGGCTTTTGGTGCTCGAGACGTTGAGCTTGTAGGCGTGGTCTTCAAAGACACGTTTGATCGCCTTTGTTTCGGCTTTGTCACCGAGAGGTGTGCTGGTGCCGTGGGCGTTAATGTAATCGATGTCGGTGGGGTTGAGGCCGGAGTCTTGCAAGGCGTTGCTCATCGCTCGAGCCGCGCCCGCGCCTTCGGCGTCGGGCGTGGTGATGTGGCCTGCGTCGGCGCTGGCACCGAAACCGAGTACTTCGCCGTAGATTTTTGCGCCGCGTGCTTGGGCAAATTCAAGTTCCTCGAAGACTAAAACGCCCGCGCCTTCGGAAAGAACAAAGCCATTGCGGTCTGCGTCGAAGGGTCGGCTCGCACCGGTGGGATCGTCGTTGCGCGTCGACAGGGCCTTCATGTTGGCAAAGCCGCTCATGCCCATCGGAGTGACAGCGGCTTCGGTGCCGCCGGTGAGCATCACGTCCACTTCGCCACGCTGGATGGTTCGATAGGCATTGCCCATCGCGTTGGTTGCGCTCGCACAGGCGGTGACTACCGTGTAGTTGACTGCGCGAAGCCCGAAACGAATCGAGAGGTGTCCGCTTGCCGCGTTGAGCATCAACTTGGGGATCGTAAACGCAGAGACTTTGTCGGGGCCTTTGTGAAGTAGCCGCAACTCTTGCGTTTCGATTTCGTTGATGCCGCCGATTCCTGAGCCCATGATGGCACCCAGTCGGTACGAATCGTGCTGCGCGAAATCGATCCCAGAGTCTTTAACCGCTTCGATACCAGCGACCAGTCCGAATTGCGTAAAGCGGTCGATCCGTTTCGCTTCGCGCGGATGCACATAGTCTGCAGTCGACCAGTTGTGGATGTCGCCGCCGAACTTGACTTTATGATCTTTGGTGTCGAAGGCTTGCAGCATGTGGACCCCGCTTTTTCCAGCGAGCACCTTCTGCCACAGGTCTTCGACCTGGCAGCTTAGCGACGTGACTGCACCAATGCCTGTTACCACGACGCGTCGTTCCATCACTCAATCGGCCCCTACTTATTAGCTGTGAGGTTTTTTAGCGGTGACGATTAGCTGGCGTTTTCGTCGATAAACGCAACGGCTTGCCCAACGGTCTGGATTTTTTCCGCAGCGTCGTCGGGAATGTTGACGTCGAATTCCTCTTCGAGTTCCATGACCAGCTCAACGGTGTCGAGCGAGTCGGCACCGAGATCGTTCACAAA
The DNA here is from genome assembly GCA_013152515.1 of Planctomycetota bacterium. GTDB lineage: Bacteria > Planctomycetota > Planctomycetia > Pirellulales > Lacipirellulaceae > Bythopirellula. Next base: position 3,174 of record JAADGD010000151.1, on the reverse strand, counting down.
AGAGGTGTCTGCCGAAATTTTGTCTTTGTCGACGCCAAGTTGCTCGGACACGATGTCCGTCACACGCTCTAAAACTGAGGCCATGGGAATGGTCTCCTTCAATACTCAAGGATTATTGATGAATAACCACGGAAGCACAGAGAGAACGGAGAAAATGTTTGATGTGAGATGTGTGCTTGTTGATGATGTGTGATTGTTGATAGGGGATATCTCCACTTTATCAATCTAGATCAATCTAGCATCTCAAATCCTCGTTCTTTCTCTGTGTTCTCTGTGTCTCCGTGGTAAAAGGTCGTGTTTTTGCGAAGCCACCCAAGATAGAACGGTTCCGCAGTTGGGGTCAAGATTACCGTTTCTACGAGGCATTGTCTAGGTCGTCTGGGTGGCGGGCCAGGGCTGCCAAATCAAGGTGGGCTAGGCGGTCAAGCCGCCATCGATGACCAGCACTTGGCCAGTGATATAGCTGCCCGATTCGCTGGCCAGATAGAGGACCGCGTCGGCGATTTCTTCGGCTTGCCCTAGTCGTTTGGCGGGGACACGTTTTTTGACCTCGTCCTGGACCACTGGGCCAAGGGCGTCGGTCATCTCGGTGGCGACGAAACCGGGGCAAATCGCGTTGACGGTCACTTTTCGCTTGGCGATCTCTCGAGCCACCGTCTGCGTGAAGCCGATGATGCCCGCCTTCGAGGCCGAGTAATTCGCCTGCCCCGGGTTGCCCATGATGCCCGAGACGCTCGAAATGTTGATGATCCGGCCATACCGCTTCCTCATCATCGCTTGCATGGCAGCACGCGAAAACAGAAAAACTGAGCGGAGGTTGGTCGCGATCACGTCGTCCCATTCTTCGTCGCTCATTCGCGGCAGCAAAGTGTCGCGAGTGATGCCGGCGTTGTTGACGACGATGTCGACCTTTCCCCAGTCGTCGTTGATTTTTTCGACGAGCTGTTGGACCGCTGCGGAGTCGGTGACGTTGAGGGGGAAGGCTTCGGCTGAGCCGCTAGCGGCGGCGATTTCGTCGACGGTCGCTTGGAGTTTTTCTTCGTTGCGGGCCACGCAGGCGACTCGTGCACCAGATTTGCCGAGAGCGAGAGCGATCTCTTTGCCGATGCCGCGCGAGGCGCCGGTGACGATGGCTGTCTGGCCGGAGAGGTTGACTTGGATGCGACGCGTCGGTGTTTCAGGCATGGTGGGCGTTTCGGGCATTCAATTTATCCTGAGTTGTTATTGGTAATCAGAATGAGGGAATAAAAATGAACCACGACGACACAACGGGCACAACGCCCCCACCTCCTGCCGTTACGTCGTGTTCGTTGTGTCGTCGTGGTTCAATTATTGATGCGACTCGTTCACTTTACGCTGAAATATTCTCGCATGGCAGCTTACGAGCAACTCGTTTTAATAATCCTCGCAGCACGCGACCTGGCCCGATTTCGTAGCAGTTTGTCATACCAAAATCGTCGATCAACCATCGCATCGACGCTTCCCAGAGTACCGGGTTGACGACCTGCTGGACGAGCAAATCGCGGATTTCGTCGGGATCTTCGTGCGGTCGGGCGTCGACATTCGAGACGACCGGGATCCGTGGTGATTGGAGGTCGACTTCTGCTAAGGCGGCTTTCAAACGTTCGATTGCCGGCTGCATGATCGGCGTATGAAACGCCCCGGCTACCGCCAGTGGAATCACCTTCATCGCTCCAGCAGCCTCGGCCAGTGGGGCAACACGCTCGCAAGCTGCCGCACTGCCTGATACCACGATATTGCCGGGGCAAAGTAGATTAGCGATTTGCAAAACGTCTTCGCCGCGCGTCCCTTGTTCCAGGGATTGGGTGCACAAGGCTTCGATCGGTTCGCGTTCCATCCCCAGGATACTAACCATGCCGCTCGACACCGCGTCGGACGCCTCTTGCATCGCTTGTCCGCGTGCTTGCACCAAACGCAAGCCGGCGTCGAAATCCATCGCGCCGGCAAAGACCAGCGCGGTGTACTCGCCCAAGCTGAGGCCTGCCGTGACGGCACAACCGTCGACAATATCGGGCGAATCTTGTTTGAGTTGCTCGAGCGCGGCCAAACTGCAAGCAAAAAGAGCAGGCTGGCTGTAGACGGTCGAGTTGAGTTTTTCTGCGGGGCCTACGCTGCAGAGTTGCAAGAGATCGTAGCCCAGGATGTTGGCTGCACGATCGAACAACGCTCGAGCAGCAGGCAGCGACGCGGCTAGCTCGGCACCCATGCCGACCGTCTGAGCGCCTTGGCCAGGAAATAGAAAGGCAGTCTTCGTCATAGTCCTACGGTATAGTCCTACGGTCCAACAATAGTCCTACGGTCCAATCGTCCTCGCCTGCCTAATCTTCTGTCTCAACAACCGTACGCCCCATGTAGTGCCCACAATTGGGGCAGGCGACGTGCGTAGGGGTTGCCGTACCGCACTTGGAGCAGGCTTGAAGCTGTTTGGCAGTCAGGCGATCGTGCGAGCGACGCTTGCCCGTGCGAGAATTGGAATGTTTACGTTTGGGGACGGCCATCGTGAGGCTCCCGAGTACTGCTTGATATTGAACAAAACCGAATCGACCAGTGTAGCCGTGGCAGGGCAGGGGGTCAATGGGGGAGATGACGAAGATTGAATGACGAGAAAAGCATGGAAATGGTCTGTTGGCTCGGAATTTTGACGTAGCCGGAGGCACATTTGCCTCCGGCGTGGTCGGGGAAACAGAGAATTGGTGCCGTGTTAGGTACAGCCGTACAAAGGTACTAAATCCGTCCTGGCGCACGATGCCAATACCAGCACGGAGTTAGCCCGGTCGAAAATCAGACTCTCAAATTGCAGACGGTTAGGCTGGTTTTTGGGGTGCTGGATCTGCATCGGTGTTTCACACCAACGCGTCGTAGCATCAGGCCGTTTCTACAGAGGCCTATGCTACCGACGGTACTTGGACCGCGAACTCTGACAATTTCAGGACCTCAAACAAGAGACCTTGTTCAGTCTTCCACGCTACCTGTCATTTTCGATGTCAATCAAGTTGTGAATCAAATTCTTTAGTTCTGTATCAGGAGGCAACCCCAGCCATGAATGCACAATTACGCCCCGTTTGTCCAGTAAGTAGAAAGTTGGGTAGCCTCTGATGGTCCAGTTATTCGCGTGCGAGGTCGCTTCCTGCCTCGTTCTTAGTGAACTCCATG
>JAADGD010000043.1 GCA_013152515.1 Planctomycetota bacterium | reverse complement strand
AACCGTTGCCGCCAGGGATGCAAGGCAAATCGATCGTCGACGGTCCATTGCCGTTTTTGTTTGGTGCCGAAGCCGAAAAGCTAAAGCGTCGCTACTGGATTCGTAGCAAGCAGGGTGACGAGACTTCAATTTGGCTTGAAGCCTATCCGCGCACGCAAGCCGACGCAGCCAACTATCATCACGTCGAAATTATGCTCGACCGCAAGACGATGCAGCCCAAGGCGATTCAAGTTCACATGCCCAACAACAAAAGCCGCGCCGTTTACATGTTCGACAAGCCGACGATCAACGGCAAGCTCAACTCGCTGCTTGGAGGACTTTTTAACGCGCCGCGTACGCCGTTTGGTTGGACTCGGGTTGTGCAAGAGCAACCGGCGGGCCCTCGGGCGATTTCTCCGCAGGCAGCTAAGCAGCAAGCGACCACGCAGACGCGTTAGTACCCCAGAATTTTTTGGTACACTTCGGCTAAGTTTGCGGCCATGCTTCGGTCGGAAAAAAATTCGCCGTGCCGCTCACGGGCGTTGTTGCTTAGCGTTTCGTAGTCGAGTTCGTCACCAACGACGAGTTCCTCGATCGCCATTGCCAATTGGCTAACACTCGCCGGTTCGACGAGCAAGCCATCTTCGCGATGTCGAATCGCTTCGGGCACGCCTTCCACGTGACTCGCCACCACCGGCAGCCCGGCAGCCATCGCTTCGAGTACCACCATCGGCAGCCCTTCGCCGAACAAACTGGGCAGCACGAACAGATCCATTTGCCGCAGCTCAGCAGCGATGTCTTGCGTAAAACCGGTCCAGATGATTGCGTCGCCGACGCCAAGTTTTTTGACGAGTGTTTTGACTTCTCGCTCGTACTCAGGAGTTTCAAACGGTCCGACCGCTCGTAGTGTTACGTCGACGCCGCGCGAACGCAAAGCCGCCAGCGATTCGATCAGCACTTCGATGCCCTTGCGCGGACGAAACAACGCCGCAATGCCCAACGTCCAGCTTTGCTCGGGTCGTTGGCGCGGCGGTAGGTCGATTGCCGGCACACCGTTGGGCACGTAAGTGACGCGTTCAGGCGAAAAACCTTGCTGCTCCATCAGTTGCTTGAGGCTCGGCGACACGGCGATCAGCTGCGCAGCGTGGCGAATGCTCCAATGCTCCAGCTTCGCGTTCACCCAGTTTTGCAACCGTCGCGTCGAGTCATTCCCCGTCGGACTATGCACATGATAAACCAGCGGCACGCCCGCCCACTTCGCCGCCAAACTGCCCACCAACACCGAGCGCGGTGTGTGGGCGTGAACCAGCGCGTAGTCTTCTGCACGGATCAACTCGGCCAAACGGCGTGCGCAGCCCAAATCAAAACGCCCACGCATCGGCATCTCGAATAAATGCACATGTTGAGCCTGTCGCACCTCGGAAAACCGATCGGGTTTGACGCAAGCAAACCCGACCTCAAACCCAAATTGCGGCAACTGCAAAGCGAGCAGATCTTGCACCCGCTCAGCGCCCGAATAGTGTTCGCCATTGATAACGTGCAGCACGCGCTGTGTTGCGACAGGCGACGGCGTTCGCGGAGTCACCGGCGCCGCCGGCATGACGATCGGTACCTCGTCAAGCAATGACGATGTCAAGGAAGCGTTGTCGAATAATGTGCTGTCTAACATCGAAGTTCAGCCAAAAAAGTCATGAAAAGCCACACTGCCGGCGTATCGGCGTGCCTTCTGAAACCCTACTTCGCCAAGCAGGGAGAAGAGGCTGGGAGCGATGGCTGTAGGAAAGTAGCTGAGGACTGGAAGGGGTTTTGACGGTTAGTCAGGTCGCGTAATGGGGCAAAGCCTTTGACCCAGCCTTTTGCTGCGTGGTATGCTGGAGCGATAGGAGAATCGCTATGCAAATCGAATTACCACAAGACCTCATCGATCGTGTCCAGCAGCGGACTGCTTTCCCCGGCGTTACGAAAGCTGACGTGATACGCAAGGCCTTAGACTCGCTCGATCAGTCCGACCAAGAGCGTCAAGCAATCCAGGAAGGAATCGACGCGTGGCGTGCAGGTGACGTGCAAGAGTTTGACGAGTTCGACCGAGAGTTTCGTGCCAAGAATGGCATCTCGGCGGACGCATAGATGTATCGTGTGATCATCACCGGCCCCGCCAAACGAGACATTCAGTCGGCTCACGACTGGTGGGCAGAGAACCGATCGGTCGAACAAGCCCACCGATGGTACTTGGGCATTCACGAAGCAATCACTTCGCTCAAGCAAATGCCTCAGCGCTGTTCCCACGCCACCGAACAGGATCTTCTAGAACAAGGATTTCGGCAGATGCTCTTTGGGCTGGGTCGCCATCCAACCCACCGTGTCGTCTTTGCAATGGATGGAAAAGAAGTGGTCGTACTACGAGTTCGGCATGTGGCTCAAGATGTACTAACATCGGAAGACCTGGAGTAACTATCGGGAAGGAAATGCCCGAGGTTAATCAGAATAACACCTACAAATAAGCAGGAAATCATTTTCCAATCCAGACGATGAACAGAATACCCTCCTAACATGAAACCGAGTCCAAGGCCACGAATCGCTGAACTCCACTCAAGTGAACGTGTTTTGATCCACATCTGTGTTACAACCTTTCTGCCAATGAGCCGTACTTTGAACAAAGAGCTACAACTGAAGCTATGCTACTCCACTCACCCCAACAACTCCTCAATCACCTTTCCACCGCCTGCGATCATCATGGGCCGTCCGTTGCCTGCCGTGTAGCTCTTTTTGAGCGAGATGCCCATCGCTTGGCAGACGGTCGACATCAGGTCTTCGGCGCTGTACGGCTCGGTCGTGACGCTAGTGCCGACTTCGTTGGTGGCGCCGACGATCTTGCCGCCGACGATGCCGCCACCGCCAGCGACCACGCTCCAACTGCGGGCCCAGTGGTCGCGTCCTGCCGTGCCGTTGATGCGTGGCGTGCGGCCGAACTCGCCCATGCACAGGACGATCGTGTTTTCGAGCAGGCCGCGTTGGGCGAGGTCTTCGACTAGGGCGCTCATCGCTTGATCGACTTCGGGCAGTTTTTGTTCGAGCCGCGTGAAGCAATCTTGGTGCAAGTCCCAACCGCCCGAGTTCACCTCGACAAACGGCACGCCAGTTTCGACCAATCGGCGAGCCATCAGACAGCCGCGCCCAAAACCGGTGTTGCCGTACGCTTCGCGCGAAGTCTCAGGCTCGCTTTGCACCTTAAAAGCGTCCATCTGGCTGCTGGTCAGCAGCGACAGCGTATTTTTCAGCACCTTGGCATGTTCTGTCGCGGCAGGGCCGCGGTTTTCGCGAATGAAACGTTTTTCGAGCAGCCCGAGCAGCTTCATGCGGTCCATCATCCGCGCTTCTTCGACGCTCGCTTTGGCGTTTCGCACGCGGCCATTGGTGTCGACTTGAAAGGGTGCGTAAGCCATGCCCAAAAAACCAGGGCCAGCGCTCGCGCCACCGATCGAGACGAACGGCGGGATTTCCAAACCGCTGAGATTGTCTTTCAGCTCGCGCGCGATGACCGAGCCGTAACCAGGGTGTTCGACATTCGGATTGGGCACAAAACCGGTGTGCATGTAGTAACGAGCCCGTTCGTGATCGGCCTCGCGCGTACTCATCGAGCGGACAATCGAGAGGTGGTGCATTTGCTGGGCGACTTTTGGCAACAATTCGGTGATTTGCCCTTCGCCGGTCGTGCTGATCGGTTTGTTCGGGCCGCCGGTTGTGGTGCCGGGCTTCATATCCCACATGTCAATCGTCGGCGGCGCGCCACCCATCCAAAGCAAGATGCACGACTTGTGATTACGTCGGAGCGTCGCGGCATTGGCCACAAGCGATTGCGTCAACGTCCAAGCCGGTGCCGCCAACGCCGAAGCCCCCGCCAAATGCGAAAGAAAATGCCGCCGAGTCATGCCGCGAGGAGTGATAAAGTTTTGCATGATATTCTCCTATAGCCCCCGGCCCTGCCGGGGGATTGCAGTAACATCAATGTTACATGAATTGTAACCGTTCACGCGAGGGAAAAAACGGATGAACACAGATAAACACCGATTTCCTGGAGGGATTCGGAGTTTCCCTGCTACTTCTCCCCTCTTTCTTTTCGGCAATCGAATTCGGGAAAAAATCCTTTCCTCATCTGCGTTTATCTGCGTTTATCCGTGTTTATCTGTGTTCATCGGTGGCTTTTCCTTTTTCTTCTTTCGGCACCGTGAACGGTTACCATGAATTAGTGTTGCGTGTTGCGTGATTCGCGTATTGCGTAAATCATCCCCCGGCAGATCCGGGGACCATGTTAGTGAATCAAAATACGTTAGTGAATTAAAATAAATTCGTTGCTGTTGAGCATCGCCCACCAAATGTCTTGCAGCGTGCCGACCACGTCGCCCTGGCGCGAGGCGAGCAGCGCATTGCAAACGGTTGTTTCTTCTTTGGACGGCAAACGCGCCAAGGCAGCGCGGTACAAGTAACGAATCTTCTCGCGATTCGATAGCTCTTGGTTGTTCGCGATTTTGTCCAAAAAGCTGCCACTGTCGATGCTGACCGCACGACGGACGAGATCGCCGTTCATCATCATCAACGTCTGCGGGATCGAGCCGTTAAACGTCGACGCTTCGCCTCCATCATCGGTGCCAAACGCCGTGCTAAACTGCTGAAGCCAGCGTTCCCGCATCCGATCGCGCTGCGCATCGTCGTCGAACGTGGCGTCGGCCTGCGTCGCCGCTAGCAGCGAGCCATAGAGCTGCTCGGCTTGCATTTGTCGGACGTAAAATCGGCTGAATTGTGGAGGCGTGCCGAGCGCCGGGTCGTCGTCGCGGTTGCCTTTGCTCTCGCGACTGCTGAGGGCATACGGCTTGCTCAACACGATCCAACGCATCAGCGATTTCATGTCAAAACCTGTACCACGAAAGGCGAGGCCCAGTTCGTCGAGCAGTTCGGGGTGCGAAGCGGGATTGTGCGGCCCCATGTCGTAAATCGGCTTTGTAAATCCGTGGCCGAAAAAGTGCGCCCACAGGCGATTGACGAGTGCCCGATCAAACTCACGCGCACCGACCAACAAGCGAACCAGCTCTTGGCGGCGATCGACATGTTCCAAATAGCCGCTATTGCCGAATTCCGAATCCTTGTCGGCCAGTTCATCGGCCAACGCCGTACCATCGATGAACACAGGATAAGCAACCTGCACTTGGCCATTGCGTAGCTCGTAGTAAATCGGTGCGTCGTAAATTTGCTGCGCATCGCGGTCGACCAGTTTGCCGTTGCGCTCTTCCAGAAAAATCTCGCTCCGTCCATCGCGATACAGCGCACGGCCCTCGCCTGCGAAGTCGCGATCGACCAGTTTGCCGATGCGCAGGTCTTCGTCATCGGGATCGATCTCCCGCTCGATACGAACTTGTCGGAAAAAAGCGTTGAGTTCCCAGAATTGGTTTTGGCGGTATTCGTTGAACGGATGGTTGTGGCATTGCGTGCATTGAACCGCCATACCCAAGAAAATTTCGGCCGTTTTGGCGGTCGCTTGGATGCCGCCGTCGTCCATCTTTTCGATCAAAAAATTGACCGCTCCGTTGTAGCCATCTTGGTCGGGGTCCGCACCGCCCGAGGCGGTTAGCAATTCGCTGGCTAAGCGATCGTACGATTTGTTTTCCAAGATCGATTGGCGCAGATAGTCGGCCATGCCTTCGCGGCTGGTCAGCGAGCGGCGCTGCCGACCGCCGGTGCGACCGATCAGCGTATTCGTCCAGATCGCGGTCCAGTAGTCGGCGAAGGCTTCGAGATGCTCGCTACCCAACAGGCGGTCGACCAACTCGCGGCGTTTGCCGCGCGAGTTTTGAGCAAGAAAAGCGTCCAACTCTGGTACGGTCGGCACGCGACCGATCAAATCGAGATAAACCCGGCGACACCACTCGGCATCAGAAGCTGGGGGCGAAGGCCGCAAATCGTTTTCTTGCCAAGCGGCGCGAATGTGCGAGTCGATCAGTGCGATGACCGTTTCGTGTTTCTCAGCAGAAGAGGGAGCGACTTCCCCAGCCCACAACGGCTTGCCGATCAGCCCCCCCAACACCAGCAAAGCAAAGCCCTGCAAAGCAAAGCATAGCGAGCAAACCAACCGTTTACCGTGAAACCGTGGATCATGGCGAAACATATTCGCGACCCCTTACAAGTGGATTCGACGAGTGGATTCGATACTGGGGCAGGCCAAGTCGGCGATGCCCGCGTCTACCATCATAGTAACCTGTTCGCAGCCTTTTGATTTCAAAGACCTTTTGATTTCAAAGACCTTTTGATTTCAAAGAATCGAGGCTTTTGGCAAAGCCAAGCTTCTCAGCAGCTTACCCATTACTTTTCCTTGGATTTTTCCGAATCCCCGCTTGGAGGCGGGTATTCCCCCCAAAGGTCTGTATCGAAATTGAACATGTGTATCATTTCGATGCAATCAAAATAAAACAGGCGAGCCAGGATGCACTTTGGGTAGCTTCCTGATTCGCCTGTTTGTTTTGGCCTAAGGCAACAACTTCGACGGCCTTATGGGGAGGGACAAGCCGTCAAAAGTCGTTGCCTAATCAATAGTTAGGCCCATTTCACATAGCCTCTTCTCAACCGACCCCTGTCAAAAAAGTCTCTTCTCTGTTCCGGCCCAGTCCTGTGTTCCAAGCATTTCTAAGCCAAACTGACAGTCAGTTGCGATTTCTACTAGAGCAAAGGGTGTGCCAAAGTCGACAGGCCCACGTAGGATAGGCTTCTAGCCGGTCGGTCAAACGAGCGGAACAGACAGGTTAAGCCTTTCGATAAAGACAGACAGCCTAGAAGCCTATCCTGCTGTGTGTGAGAATGGCTTGATTGTGAAAGAGATTCCAAGCAGGACGAGGAGCGTGATTGATGGGTGAAAAAGCTGGCGGCTATCCAAAAGTGGCTCAACTACGGACGGTGGACCAATTTCGCGAGCATCTCGATCGTTTGGGGGTCAGCCTGCCGCTGGACGATACGCTGCTGACCGCTGAAGCGGGCTCGCCGCTGGCTGAACCGTTCGACATTGGCGGGTTTGAGGTAGGCAATCGTTGGTGTATCCATCCGATGGAGGGCTGGGACGCGAACATCGATGGCAGCCCGAGCGAGTTGACTTTGCGGCGGTGGCGGCGGTTTGGGCTAAGCGGGGCGAAGCTAATTTGGGGCGGCGAGGCAGCGGCGGTGCAACATGATGGCCGGGCGAATCCGAATCAAACGCTGGCGACCGCCGAGAATCGCGCCGGCTTGGCGGCGCTGTTGGCGGAGTTGCAAGCGGGGCATCGAGAGACGACTGGCTCGCTGGACGGTTTTTTTGTCGGATTGCAACTAACGCACTCAGGCCGTTTTTGCAAACCGCATGACAAAAAACGGTTCGAGCCGCGTATTGCTTATCATCATCCGCTGCTCGACGAAAAGTATGGCATCGACCCGAACGACTCGTCGTTGGTATGGACCGACGACGATCTCGAAAAACTCATCGACAGCTACGTCGCTGCCGCCAGGCTGGCCTACGACGTCGGCTATCAATTTGTCGACATCAAGGCGTGCCACGGTTATTTGCTGCACGAATTTTTGAGTGCGCGCATCAGACCCGGAAAATTCGGTGGCGATCTCGCAGGCCGTAGCCGTCTGTTGCTGGAAATCATCCGTCGCGTGCGCGCGGAAGTTCCTGGTTTGCAGGTCGGCGTGCGGCTGAGTGTGTTCGACATCGTGCCGTATCGCACGAGTCGCGAACCGGGCGAGCCGATGGATTTTGGCGGGCTGCTGCCTTACGAGTATGGCTTTGGTGTCGACCGCGACAATCCGCTGGATTACGATCTTGCCGAACCGCTGGAGCTGATTCGCACGTTGGTCGACAATGGCGTCACGCTGCTCAACATTAGCTGCGGCAGCCCTTACTACAATCCACACATTCAGCGTCCAGCGATTTTTCCGCCGAGCGATGGTTATCTTCCGCCCGAAGATCCGCTCGTCGGCGTGTGGCGGCAGCTGGATGTGGTGCGGCAGTGCGAAACAGCCAGCGGCAACGTCCCGCTCGTGGGTAGTGGGTATTCTTATTTGCAAGACTATCTGCCGCATGTTGCGCAGGCGGCGGTGCGCGAAGGGTGGGTCGATTTTGTTGGGTTGGGGCGAATGGTGCTAAGCTATCCCGAGCTACCGCACGATGTGCTGGCGACGGGGCAAATGAAACGCAAACTGATCTGCCGCACCTTTAGCGACTGCACGACAGCCCCACGGCACGGCATTCTCTCGGGCTGTTATCCGCTCGACGAGCACTACAAAAAAATGCCCGAGCGTCAGGCCCTGATCGACGCGAAGAAAGCGTTGGAGTAACGGAACCCCTGCGTGAAAGCTGCGAGCGGAAGCCGCAGTAGAATATGAAAAACAGCGGCTTCTGCTCGCAGCTTCGACTTCACGCAGAAAAAAAATTTGACGTGCACCCCGCTTTTCGGCTACGCTGCCCCTACTGGCGAAGCCGTCCGGAACCGGCTTGCCATTGTTCTGTGGCCAGAAATCAGGAGGCACTCAGATGTCGAAACAGGCAATTGTTTGGGGCTGTGCGTTGGTAACGCTGGTCGGGTTCAGCTTGAGCGGAAAGTTGGTAGCCCAACAGCGGGTTGAAGATCCCTTTGGCGGCAAGCCCGCCAAGTCAGTACATCAGCCGGCCCGTCCGGTCGAGGGTATCGAACAAAGCGCCGAGCAGAGAATCAACACGGCCCTCGACCAACGACTAAAAACGCCGCTGAACTACGAGGCTGAACCGCTCAATATCGTACTCCTCGCGATCGCGGACGAATACAACCTCCCCATCGTGTTCGACAAAGCGGCGCTCGACGAAGTCGCAATCAGCCC
>JAADGD010000057.1:9865-39515 GCA_013152515.1 Planctomycetota bacterium | reverse complement strand
CCCAGCCCCTAGTCCCCAGTCCCCAGTCCCTAGTTCGTCAACACCGACCACAAGACTCCCGCCGCCACAGCCGAGCCAATCACGCCCGCCACGTTAGGTGCCATCGCGTGCATCAGCAAAAAGTTGTGCGGATCTTCTTTCTGTCCAACCATTTGCACAACACGTGCTGAGTCAGGTACCGCTGAAACGCCCGCCGCTCCGATCAAAGGATTGATTTTTTCGTTCAAAAACAGGTTCATGAACTTGGCAAACAGTACCCCTGAGGCGGTAGCAACCGCAAACGAGGCCGCACCCAGGCCGAAAATCAGCATCGATTCTGACCGCAGAAATGTTTGCGCCTGTGTGCTTGTCCCGACTGCAAACCCTAGTAAGATTGTCACGATATCGATCATCGCCGTCCGAGCAGTATTTGCTAGCCTTTCGGTGACCATGCTTTCCTTCATCAGGTTGCCAAAGAACAACATGCCAATCAGCACCAACGAGCCAGGCGCGATCAACGTGCAAATCAGAAAAGCGGCAATCGGGAAAATGATTTTTTCATGCCGGCTTACTTGACGCGGTGACGCCATACGGATGAGGCGTTCTTCGCGCGTGGTCAGCAGTTTCATAATCGGCGGCTGAATCACCGGGACAAGTGCCATGTACGAATAAGCGGCGATCGCGATCGCTCCCAACAATTCGGGAGCCAAACGCGAGGCGAGAAAAATGGCCGTCGGGCCATCGGCACCACCGATGATGCCAATCGCACCCGCTTCCTGCGGAGTGAACCCCAGATACATCGCGCCGAGTAGCGTCAAAAAAATTCCCATCTGTGCCGCCGCCCCCAGCAGCACAAGCTTAGGATTGGAGAGCATCGTCGAAAAATCGGTCATCGCGCCGATGCCCAAGAAAATCAGCGGCGGAAACACACCCTGGCTCACACCGTAGTAAATGAGACTCAACACACTGCCCGACTCGTAACGAATCTGGCCATTTTCCAGGACCATCCCACCTTCGTCATAAACGCTTAACGCCATGCTCGCGATCGTGGGGATGTTCCCAACAATCACTCCGAACCCAATTGGCAGCAGCAACAGCGGCTCGTAGTCCTTGATGATCGCTAGACCGATGAAAACTAGGCCGATGACGATCATCATGGCGTTTCCCCAGCTCATCTGGGCAAAGCCTGTCGTCTCTAAAAATTGGTAAAAAATATCCATCAAGCAATTCTTTCAGAATTTTTCTTGCGAGTTGCCACTCGGTCGAGAAGGGTCCGCTTCCGTTAGACGCTCACCGAAGGGTGGCAGCGGCAAGGTCATTGGCGTTGGGTCGACTTTTCCATTTCCATGTGGAGAACGTAGCCAATCGCCGCGACAAGTTTCTCGTTTTCGGCGGGCAACCGTTCGGCGGCGCTAGGCGGCTGGGTGTGAGATCCTAGCCGCGGCAAAATCGGCTCCATCAGTCCCAGCAACACAGGCAACAGCCGAATAAACAGGCTGATAATCACCAACGCAAAAAAAACGATCAGCATCCCCGTCACAGCGATGCTTACGCCTTCGGCCTCAGAAATAGCTTGAAAACCAGAAGCCTGAAGACCGAAAGCCTGAAGATCGGAAGAGTGTGCAAATATCGAAATTATACTAACAGCCAACTGAGCCCCCTTTGTAGGATAAGAACCGTACCATAGTACCCTACAGATCGCTCCCTTCACAGCACTGCTGAAGGCAGAAAATTGGCTGTCAGATCAAACGATTGGTCGCGATCAATGTCGGATCGAAAACCCAGTGCCGGTGAAAAAGTCGGCCGCCGCCTCGTTGAGTCCCCAGCCAGCGCGGATATCGAATTGGACATTGTTGCTGAGCAGATAGGTGAGACCGCCGTTGGCATAGCTTTCTGTGCGTGCCGTGTCAGCACCGCTGGGAATCAGGGCAAACCATTCGGTGTACGCTCCCCATTTTTCCGAGAGGCTGTACCCGACGGTCCACGATTGGGCCATTTCGAGATAAGCGTCGCCCGTATCGTCGATGCGACGGTTGCCTTGCGTGGAACCTGCGGTCGAGAGAAAGTCGTTGATTTCCCAAGCATAGATCCAGTTGACGCCCGGCTCCACCGAGCCCGAGCTAGGTGCGTTGCTGCCGATCGGAACATTCATCTGCGGGATGAGGGCCATTTCAGGCAAAAGTCCTTCTTGAGGTGTCAAAGCGATTTTGAACCCCAGGTACAGTTCGTCAACTCCGGCAGTCGTTTCGGAGATACCTTGCGTTATTGTTCGATCACTTGTAGGAAACACAGCAATTCGAAATTCAAGCCACTCGGCAAAGATTCCGACACGCAGGAGAGGTTCGCCGAACGATTGTGTGTGTGAGCTATCGCCACCACTGTTGTCGTGAATATACGTATATCCAAACTCAAGCTGCGCTACTCCCAGCCCGACCGTGGTACTCGCTTCCGTAAAATCGGGCCGGTCAGTGACGAGCGGCTCCGAGAGATCAGGCCCGCCCGAAAAACTGGTGCCGTAACTCCACTGCAGAAGAGTCCCACGCGAGTGTTCGCCCATAACTGGACAAGCGGCGGTCGCAACGGCTAGGAAAAAAAGGCCCGAGAGATATTTTTTTGTGTCCAAAGGAATTCCTTGTTCAAACACGTAGAGAGAGAGTGTGAGGATTTGTTAAGCAGCCGCTGGTTGTTGCTGAATAAATCGCTGCATCGCCGCCAAGGTGGCCGGGCTGAGGTGGTGCTCGATTCCTTCGGCATCAATTTCTGCGACTTCCTGTTGGACACCCAATGCGATCAGAAATTCCAGAACGGTACGGTGGTGTTCTCGTGCTCGACTCGCGATTTTCTTTCCCTCGTTCGTCAGAAAAATCGAGCGATAAGGGGCGGCGGTCACCAAACCTTCTCGCTTCAGGCGTGCGATCGCTTTGGTGACGGTTGCCTGTCGTACACCCAGCTTAGCCGCGATGTCCACCGTTCGCGCTTCGCCCGTTCGATCAATGAGGTCCTCGATCAATTCGAGATAATCTTCGGACAGTTCGTTGGCGTGGTCTTCGCGAACCCGAACAAAGGGGTTTATCCTCGAAGAGTCATCTTTTTCTTGGTAGGTGTCTTTTTCTTGCAGTGGCATGGGATCCTCCGTTTGATTGGCTCGATAGAAGAGTTTTTCGGCTAAATACGAGAGGGAGAAGAAGTTTCCTGGGGGCGAATTTCGTAGTTTTGGAAGGAAATCGCACTCCGAGGAGAGGATTTGTAGCCTAGGCAAACTTTGACGCCAGAGGAGGCTAGCGTTACTTCAACTTTCGCACTTTTCCTAGGGAAGATTGCCCGCGAATAATTGCCCGCGAATAACGCGAATGAGTATGTGAAGTCTTCCTTTCTGAAGAGCCCGATCGCTCGTGAGCGAGATCAAAGAACTTGATTCGCGTTCATTCGCGTCATTCGCGGGCAAAAAACTGCGAAAGTCGAAGTTAGACCGTTGCACATTCTCTTCTGCTAGGAAGCGTTGTTCCACTGTGCAATAGAATTCGCACCGCCCAATCCTTGGGCGGGCGATGGAGTTCATCCGACGAGCGCAGGAGCAGCGCTGATAGCCCATTGCTAGCTTACAAAGACCGACGTCGGCAACAAGGCACGAGTGCGATTCCCAGCCCCAGCAAGAGTGCGGTCGTTGGCTCGGGAATGGTCGTTTCGGTGTTCACTTCGATGTCGACGCTTTTCTTTTTGATAAAGGCTGTGCTGACATCGTCGGCGGACGTTTGCAGTGTGTTGTCGAAAGTCAACCGTACTTTGGTCACATCGCCATCAATTTGTAGACTATCGAGATAGCTGCCCAAGTCGATGCTGGCCGTGCCACTCCAGATGACTGCCGTGCCATCGTCGCTGGGGCGAGAATAGATGCCACCGTTCGGACCGCCACCCGTGCCAAGAATCAAATTGGTTGCTTGGGTCGCCATACTGACCGCGGTGTTGTCGATTTCAAGGATCGTCCAAAAGAAAGCTGCGCCAACCTGCGCACTTGCTTGTCCGCCGGTCAGTCCACCCAGCGAGTAGTCGCCGAGTTCGGTGATCGTGATGTCTTCGATCGAGCTGCCAGAACCAGCCATAATCGTAGTGGAAAGCTGGCTGTCGATGATGTCCGCCGAGTTGTTGGCCGACTGCGAGGCGAATCCTTGCGGATCGAGATGGAGTATATCCCCTATCGCAATGGGGCCCCCCATACCTGGCATCGGGGCGAAAAGCGAGCTAGCCCCACCGTTGTTTTCGGTTACGTCTAAAAAAGTAACATTTGTGCCGGCGATGTCACCCCAGCTAAAAGTACCAGCGTTGGTGATCGCAGGTGCCAAACTCATGGCGACCAAAGCCAGAAGTGCGACACTCTTAGTAAACATGTTGAAATAGCTGTAAAATTTCATCGAATTATTCTTCTCCGTCTCGAAAGCTTAGGACCCCTGAAAACCCCTGTGCGCAGCACGACACTGCGGGAATCTATTGCAATTGCAATTGGGGGAGAAACTCCCTGACTAACGCCTCTTGTTAGCAGGTCGTTTTGAAGCGAGAAGAGCGACGTTGTTTCGGGGCATTGCTGGCCGCCTATACCTCAAACCCATGCTCTTTCTCAACTATGCTTGCGTACATACGAAATGTCAAGAAAAACTAATTGCAGCGAAAACGTGCCGCAATGACGCTCGAATAGCACTTTTCACTCCATCGGAAGTCCCAGAAATCCGAACCGCGACCGTAAGGAAGCGTCCGAGCAGACTTCTCACCCCGTCGAACGCCTCCTCACAGTCGCGGTTCGGTATAATTGGATTTAGGAGCTAGAATACGACGCCTAGAAAATGCCCGTCGATTCTCATCTAATGGTAGCATCCATCACAACCTGACCTTTTCACTCGATTCAGAAAGACGATCCATGCGACATTTGATATTCACTTGTAGCTTAGCTCTCGGAATTTTTGGACATTCTGTCACTCTGTGGGCGGAATTGGACGAACGGCCTTTAAGCATAAACATCGTGCCCGCCTTTCCCGATTTGCAGTGGCCCGCCTGGCTCACCGGCGAAGAGGAAGGCCAAGCACGTAAAATTCTACCTATCGTAGTGACTGGGGCGGGCGATGGTACGAATCGCCTGTTTGTCGCCTCGCAGTACGGTACGATTTTCTTTTTTCGCAACTCGCCAGAGACGAAACAAGTCACGACGTTCCTCGACATCCGCGACCGAGTTGCTTTCGACGACAAGGAGAACGAGGAAGGTTTTCTGGGGTTAGCGTTTCATCCTCAATTCGCCAAAAATGGTCAGCTCTTTGTCTTCTACACGCCCAAAGACGAGCCGCGGCGATCAGTCATTTCTCGCTTTCGCGTCTCGGCTGAAGATGCTAACCGGGCCGATCCTAACAGCGAGGAAATCCTGCTTACTGTGCCAGAGCCCTACTGGAATCACAATGGTGGCACGGTAGCGTTTGGCCCTGATGGCTATCTTTATATCGCGTTAGGCGATGGCGGGGCGGGCAAAGATCCCCACAAAAATGGGCAAAATCTGCAGACGTTGCTCGGCACGATCTTACGAATCGATATCGACCACCATGAGAATGACCGGCTTTATGCCATCCCGGCGGACAATCCTTTCGTGGGAAAAGACAGCGCGCGCGGCGAGATTTGGGCCTATGGTCTGCGCAATGTTTGGCGTCACAGCTTCGACCGCAAAACGGGCGATTGCTGGGCGGCCGATGTTGGACAAGATACGTGGGAAGAGATCAACCTAATTCGCCGCGGTGGCAACTATGGTTGGAACCTACGGGAAGGCCGGCACGCGTTCGGCCCCGAAGGTAGCAAGCCGCGCGAAGATCTGATCGAGCCGATTTGGGAATATGGTCGCGAGTACGGCAAATCGATCACCGGCGGACACGTTTACCGCGGGAAAAAAGTCCCCGAACTTGTCGGCGCCTACCTGTACGCCGATTACGTCAGTGGTCACCTCTGGGCACTTTGGTGCAATACTCAAACCGGCGAAGTCACCGCCAATCGAACCTTGCGAACGCAAGGGGCTCCCGTGATGACTTTCGGCGAAGACGACCAGGGCGAAGTCTATTTTACTTCCCCTCAAGGCGACATCCTCAAGTTTTCGTCGCAGTGAGTCGTCACTCCTGATTCGACTTCCGCACTTTTCCTAGGAAAGATTGCCCGCGAATAGCGCGAATAAACGCGAATGAGTATGTGGAGTCTACATTTTCTGAAGAGACTGACCGCTCGTGATTGGGATAAAAGAACTTGATTCGCGTTCATTCGCAGGCAAAAAACTGCGAAAGCCGAACTTGGAACCTATCCCAGAACTTCCAATTAGATAATAACCACGGAGTCACGGAGGACACTGAGAAACACCATCGGTTAGAAAATAGGGAACGACCGGTAATTCCAAGCTTTCTTCTCAGTACTCTCCGTGACTCCGTGGTATTTTTTCTTACTTTCCCTAGGTGAATTTAGTTTTGGGATAAGCACTTACTCCTCATCACTCTGCGTTTCCCAGCAGTGCCACGAACACACTCATCGCACTCGTCCAAGGCGAAGCCGCATTCGACCGACGCAGACGCCGTTTGACGAGTCTTTGGGGCTTTCGCCTCAGCACGAAGGCTCAGACGTGTTGCTTCGACCGACGGTTGCAATGTTTTTGCAACTCGATCAAGCACTGGCTCCAACAGCATCATGTCGATCGTCAGTTGCTGAGCTTTGTCGAGTGTTTTTTTGGCTTGCAACAAGCCCTCTTTGAGATCCCAGATCTGGTCGAGGGCTGCTTCGGCGTCTGGCACGTTCGTCGATTGCTCAAGCACTTCTTGCTTGAGACCCGCTAGCTGGCTAAGCTGCAGACGAGCTGTGGAAATGCTCTTCGTTTCTTCCGCCAATTTTTCACAAAGTCGATCGATCTGAGTAAGTGCCTGCTCCGCCTGCGGTAGCATTTCGCTTTGATAAGCGAGTTGTACTTCCAATGCTGACAATTGCTCGCTTAGCTGAGCGATGCTGCCTTCTAAGCCCGACTGTTGATCGCCCAACAAGGCGAGCGATCCATTCGCCTCACGAGCCATTTCGCTGGTCGCAGTGATCGAAGCCGAAACTTCTGCCATATCACTCAACGTTGTTGCTGCGGTGGCGAGAGTCTCGCCATAGCGATCGATATCTGACCGCACGTCCTCCATTTGCTGCAAAGCAGCAGTCGCCTCAATCATCTCATCTGCTTCCTGCACCATGCGTTCGCGTAGTGACGTAAACCGGGCGACGACTTGCTCGGCGCTCGCCAATTTTTCACTCTGGGCATCAAGCAGACTGATCAGCCGCAGACCTTGGCGGGCGGTGTCGTCTTTGCTTTGCAGTTTTTTTACCGCGACAACCAATTTGTTGCACTGGCGTTCCAGCGACAGCATATGCTGTTGGGCAGGACGCATGAAGCCAAAATAAGCCGCAGCGATCATCGCCAAGCACGCCAGTACCATCGGCGTGGACGAGGTGGGGGCAGGCTGAGGGGATTCCGTGGAATTTTGCGATGTATGCGTCATGGCTCTTAGACCTCCGGTGTCTTTGGTATGCGATATCCTATGAGACAACGTTCAAAAGCTGCCTCACCCGCCGAGTGCTTTGTCATGACAATCTTCTGAAGACAGTCAAAGCACGCGTGCTTTGTCGTTACAATCTTCAAAAAGTCCGTCAAAGCCCTAGTTTCAAGAATCGGCAACGTCGCCAAAGAATTTGCAGCAATCTTGCAGGAATCGCATCGTCTCGACCATAGCGGAAAGACCGGTCGCAAGGGCGGTGATGGTACAGCCGCAAAAGAGCAAAAAATTTCCGTGGAAAATATAGGGGGAATAATCACGCAGAGGCGCAGAGTCACAGAGAAAAACAAGAGTGGCTTTCTCTGTGTCTCTGCGTGAGATTTGCTTGGGTTGCGGGCAGAACCCGCGCTGGGCTATCCGTGGTTCCAAGATGCTCCATGAATGATTATGCTCAACCACCCATCGCATCGATCACCATTCGCCCGATTTCGTCGGTGCCGTAGCCTGAGCGGTCGAGGTTTTTGCCGCTGAATTTGGGTGTCACAAGTTTGACGGCGGCACCGATCTGCTCGCCGCATTTTATTGCCTCCGGGTCCGACTTGATACGGCCCGTTTCGCGTAGCAAAAGGCCGAGCGAATCGATCGTGGCGATCGGGTTGGCCAAGTTTTGTCCTGCGATGTCGGGGGCGGAGCCATGCACCGGCTCGAACATCGATGGGGCAACACCGTCGGGGTTGAGGTTGCCGCTCGACGCGATGCCCATGCCGCCAGCGATCGCGGCGCCCAGGTCGGTGATGATGTCGCCAAACATGTTGGGCACCACGATCACGTCATACACTTCGGGTTTTGCGACCATGAACATGCAACATGCGTCAACGTGGTGGTAGCCAGTCTCGACGTCGGCGTACTCTTCGGCAACTTCTTGGAATGCGCGTAGCCATGTGTCGCCGGCAAAATTCAGCACGTTCGTTTTGTGGACCAACGTGAGATGCTTGCGATCACGAGTCTTGGCCAATTCAAAAGCGTAACGGATGCAGCGTTCGACGCCAAAACGGGTCGAAACCATCGTCTGGTTGCTGACTTCTTGCGGTGTGCCCTTCCGGACGATACCTCCCAGGCCGCAGTAGAGGTCTTCGGTATTCTCGCGAACGCACACGAAATTGATGTGCTCGCTGGTTTTGTCTTTCAGCGGCGTTTCAATCCCCGGATAAAGCGTCACGGGGCGGAGGTTGATGTACTGGTCGAGATCGAAGCGTAGCTTGAGCAAAATCCCCTTCTCGATCACCCCGCCTGCGAGACGCGGATCGTTCGGCAAGCCACCGACAGCGCCGAGCATGATCGCGTCGAACTTGCGCAGTTCGGCAATGTCGGCATCGTCGAGAATGTGGCCCGTTTCGAGGAAATGGGCCGCCGAAAAAGGAAACGGCGTCGACTCGTACTCGAACTCGTTTTTCGGGGCGATCGCCTTCAACACGTTCATTGCTACGTCAACCACTTCGGGACCGATGCCGTCGCCGCCGATTATTGCGAGTTTCATTGGAGTTTTCATCTTTTACGTAATGGTGTTCGGGAAGTTTTTTGGGATGGTGCCATTGTAGCTTGCTAAG
This sequence comes from Planctomycetota bacterium, assembly GCA_013152515.1. GTDB lineage: Bacteria > Planctomycetota > Planctomycetia > Pirellulales > Lacipirellulaceae > Bythopirellula. The sequence goes on along the minus strand of JAADGD010000057.1, from coordinate 30,394 downwards.
CCGCGAGCGGCGAGTGGCGGCGGGTTAACTGTGCATGCGTGCGAGGGGCTCGCCCTCGGCGATGATGGCGGCTTCGGCTTCGTAGAGTTCTTCTAAACGGAGGTTCACTACTTCTTCGGGCGCGAAGTGTTGGGCCAGTCGCGTGTAGGTGGTGTGGTGTCGGGCTTCCGACTCGAAGAGACTGCGATAAAAATCGGCCAATTCGGGGTCGTCGACGTGATCGGCTAAGGCAGAAAAACGCTCGCAACTGCGAGCTTCGATCAGCCCCGCCACCAGCAGCCGATCTACGGCCCGCTCGGGTTCCTGCTTGCGCACCAACGCATGTAGACGGCTGCCGTATTGGCTGGGACGTAGACGACGAAACTTGATGCCTCGTTTTTCCAGCAATTCGAGTACCCTATGGAAATGTTCGAGCTCTTCGTTGACGATCTCGGTCATTTCTTGGCAAAGCTCTCGATCTTCGACGTAGTGGAAGATCAAATTTAACGCCGTCCCGGCTGCCTTTTTCTCGCAGTGCGCATGGTCGATCAAGATTTCGTCCAGATGCGCGTCAACTTGGGCGAACCAGCGCGCGTCGGTGAGGGCTTTGAGGTGAAGCATAGAATATGTCCGATGTCCAAGGACTGAATTGCCAAATATCAGCAGTATCCCCGATCAAGGTCGTTCGTTCAATCGTTGGCACGAATCTTTCGCAAATTACGATTGTGTTTCCACACCAGTATTTTTGCGAACCAAGAAGGTAGCCAACGTTTGAGTCGCCAAATCCAGCGTGCTCGGCGGCCAAGGACAACGTAGAGCTTGTTTCGCTCGATAGCCGTCAGTGTTTGGGCGACGACTTTATCGGCAGAAATCTCTGCATTCGCCACATATCGCCTCGCGTCTTGCTGCTGCTCGGCGGTTGCAAAGCGGCCTCGGGCAACAAGCTGCGAGGCAAAAAAACCGGGTGCCACGAGGGTCACGCCGATTCCGTGTGGCAACAGCTCGCCGTAAAGCGTCTCGGACAACGCCACGACCGCTGCCTTCGAGACGTTGTACGCCGCCATCGTTGGCGGGGCGACCAGCCCAAAAATCGAGGCGACATTTACAATCTGGCCACCTGGCGCTGTTTCCTTCATCCACGGCACCATTGCGTGACAACCGTTGAGTACGCCTTGAAAGTTGACATCGAACACGGTTTGAAAATCTTCCAACGGCGCCTCGCCAATCTCGCCCGCTCCGCAAATGCCGGCATTGTTGATTAGCAAATCAAGCTGCGGCCACTCGCGTTGAAGTTGTTGCAGTAGATTCTGCCAACCAAATGCGTCGGTGACATCAAGGTGCAGGGCTTCGCCGCTTCCGCTTGCAGCTACGAGGGTGGCTAGCGTTTTTTCAGCGGCAGCGAGATCGATATCTGTCACGCCGACATGCCAACCATCGCGCGCCAATCGCAAGCAAAACGACCGACCGAGCCCACTGCCGGCACCGGTCACCAGCGCAAACTTTCGGGATGATAATAACGTCGAAGTTGAAATCAAAGCTGGAGTTGAAGCGGTCATCACATTTATGATAGCACTCCTAGCACGCGCGTTGAACCAAGATTTCTTCGCGAGCGTATTCGATCCTACAGACGGCGGCGTTTGGGGGCGGCTAGAATCGGGGCTCTCCTGATCCCTGCGCTCGCTAAGCCGCAAGCGGCTGATGCCGGCACGAAAACATCAAAACCTTAACCTTCTTGGAGTTTTATCGATGAGAAAAACACTTATCCTCGGATTGTTTACACTGCTGCTGGCAACGGTCCCCCTGCGGCTTTGGGCCGGGTCGAAGGTCACGGTCGGCGCCAATGTACCAGCCGCGCAACAAGTCTCGATCGACCGTATCAATCACGCTGCTTGGGACGCATTGCTTCGCAAACACTGCGACCAGCGCGGCTATGTCAACTATCAAGCTTGGCACACTTCTCCGGCAGACATGCAGCAGCTCGACCAGTATTTAGCACATCTCTCGCAAGCCAATCCGGCACAATCGGCCTCACCAGCGAGCAAATTTGCTTTTTGGATCAACGCCTACAACGCGGTCACTATCCGTGGAATTCTCCGCGAATACCCGACCAGCAGTATTAAAAACCATCAGTCGATTGCCTTTGGCTACAAGATCTGGGACGATTTGCTCTTGCCCGTGGGTGGACAAAATTATTCGCTCAATGCGATGGAACACCAAGTCCTTCGCAAGATGGGCGACCCACGAATTCATTTCGCGATCGTCTGCGCTTCGATCAGTTGTCCGCCACTGTTGAATCAAGCCTACACCGCCGAGAATCTCGACGCCCAACTAACTTACAATGCCAAACGATTCTTCGCCGACCCGACAAAATTTGCCGCAACATCCCAGGGAGAACTGAAACTCTCTAAAATCCTGAGCTGGTTCGCCAGCGATTTTGGCCCCAACCAGGCAGCTCAGCTACGCACGATCGCACCGTATTTACCAACGCAGGCGGCACAATCGCTCGCCAACAGTGGTCGTGCCCGCGTTAGCTTTTTGGGCTACGACTGGGGGCTGAACGATCAAGCGACTCAATCGGGGAGCGCCCGTCGTTAGTAAGCCGTTTCACAAAGACGCCGACCAAGGATGGTCGATAAAGAATCCACTAGGTTGATAATCCTGTGGATATTTACTGCACATCTTAAAACTTTCTGGGAGTGCCGGCTTTTCCGTCCGCTGGCACTCTTTCGCTGGGTTCTGAGATAGGCTCTTTAAGGAAAAGGAATTCTCGTCATGTCGCAAAAATCGTTTTTCGCCTTCGTCGCCCTGCTGGGCTTGATCAGCGCGGGTTGCCGCACACCTTACGGAGGTGGCTGTTCCGGTGGCTCGTGTGGAGCTGGCGCACCTGCCGGTGGGTCATACGCTCCAACCCCTCAGACTTACGCTCCTACAAACCAGCAGGCAATGCCCCCAGCATTTCAGGGCGGTGGCAGTGGCTCTCGGATCATGGGCGGTGGCAGCGGCTCTCGGTAACTTAGCTTGAAGTTGAAGAGTTGAGTTTGCCTGACAGCGGTTTGCCAGTTAGGCTGGCGGCATGGATTTAGACCGTGTAACTGTGATTATTCCCGCTTTCAACGAGCAAGAGGCGTTGCCCTACGTGCTGCGCGATTTGCCATCGGTCGGACGAGTGATCGTCGTGAACAATGCCTCCACAGATCGAACCGCTGAGGTCGCGACCGAAGCTGGCGTAATGGTCGTCGACGAACCGCGCCGTGGCTACGGCTCCGCCTGCTTGGCAGGATTGCGAGAACTACGGCGGCTGATCGACGAAGGTGGTTCGGCACCCGAGATTGTTGTGTTTCTCGATGCCGACTACAGCGATCATCCCGACCAATTGCCCGATTTGGTGACTCCCCTTTTTGAAGACCGGGCCGACTTTGTCCTTGGCTCGCGTATCCTCGGCAACCGCGAGCCTGGTGCGATGCCGCCGCAAAGCGTCTATGGCAACAAACTTGCCTGCGGATTGATGCGGCTGCTGTTTGGTGCTCGACACACCGATCTAGGGCCGTTTCGCGCCATCAGTTACCCGCACTTACTCGGACTAGCAATGTCAGATACCAACTTCGGTTGGACGGTAGAAATGCAAATCAAAGCCGCCAAAGCCAAGCTCCGCACGATAGAAATCCCGGTGCGCTATCGCAGGCGGATCGGTACTAGCAAGATTAGCGGCACGTTGCGAGGGGCTTTTTCGGCGGGATGGAAGATTCTTTATACCATCGCCAAATACGGTTTTTGGAGCAGAAGCACAACGACCGACACCAGGGAGCTTCACGATGGCGAGTGATGCTGACTCGAACCCGAAGGGCTCTGGTCGCGCTATGGGTCTGATTGTTCTCGGGTCTCTCAGTGCTCTCGGCTATACCGCATTGTTATGGCTGAGTTGGCAGTTTGCAGACAACACGCTAGACAACGTAGTAAAACCTACTCTAGCGATGCTTGCGATCTTCGGCAGCCTGTTTATCGCTTATTGGTGCGCTTTGTGGCTCGCCCTCCGTCTGCCTTCTTCTCGTTGGCTGCTCGGAGGCATCTTTGCTGCCGCTTGTCTGTTTCGCGGGATCCTATTGCCTTCGATCCCGATGCACGAAATCGACATTTATCGCTACATTTGGGACGGTGCTGTACTAGCCGATGGCGTCAGTCCCTATCGTTACTCGCCCGAGCAAGTGCAAGAGGCTGTCAACAATGGCGGTTCGAACGACGCAACACTCCAACACCTTGTGGAGCTTCAATCGCGCAGCGAATCGCTGAACAACAGTTTATTTCAAATTCATTACGGCCAATATCCTTCGCCTTATCCGATCGTAAGCCAAGCCGTTTTCGCCCTGTCAGCCCAACTTACGCCCGACACCGCCTCGCTGCAAACACGGCTAGTGACGATGAAGGGACTGTTAGTGCTGTTCGATTTGGCCACGTTGGCGGTCGTGATGTTGCTGCTCCACAGTGTCGGAATGCACCCTGGCTGGAGCTTAGCTTACGGCTGGTGCCCGCTGATGATGAAAGAAATCGCCAACGGTGGGCACCTCGATTCGATTGCCCTATTTTTTACGACGCTTGCGATTTTGTTGTTAATAAGAGCGTGGCAAACCACGTCGCTTCGTGAGGTTCGCGTTGCGCTAACGGGATTAGTGCTGGCGCTGGCGATTGGGGCGAAGCTGTATCCGGTGGTGCTGCTACCGCTGTTCGCCGCCGTTTGGCTACGTCGTCATGGTTGGCTGTCGGCTGCCCTTGGCGTTGCGACGACCTCGTTGATCGCGGCCGTCCTGCTCTACCCACTCTTTGGGCCGAAACATTCGTTGCCAACCACGCAGCTCGCACAGCAAGCGGCATCGCCGCCCAACGCTGACGGCCTGCTCAACGCACCACTCTCGTTGCCACAGCCATCAGTCGACGCTGACGAAGGGATCCGGGCCTTTTTCAATCAGTGGGAAATGAACGATCTTGTGTTTATGGTCGTCCTCGAAAACCTGCGTCAACAAGAGGAACTTGCGCCCGAATATCGACCTTGGTTCGTCCTAACTTCTGATGAGTGGTCACTGGCAGTTGTAACACGTTGGGCGGTGCTAATCGGCATCGACGCGCCACTGACGCCCTCGCAATTAAAAGCCGCATCGTTTTCGCTCGCGCGCGTGTTGACCGGCGGGGTCTTTGCCTTGGTCGCTTGCCTGTTGGCTTGGTTTGCTGCTGGCAAGGCCGATCCACAAGCTTGGTGTCGAGCAGCGATGCTCACACTCGCCTGGTTTTGGCTTACATGCCCAACGCAGAATCCCTGGTATTGGTGCTGGGTGTTGCCACTCCTGCCGTTCGCCCGTTATCGCACGTGGCACATCGTGGCCGCAGTGACGATGCTCTATTACTTGCGTTTCTGGTTCATCGCACATTACCCAGACCCGCCAGTTTTTGGTGCTCCCTACAGTGGGGCGTATTTTTTCTACTTTGTCATCGCATGGGTCGAATTTTTACCTCTCTTGCTTGCACTCTCGGTGGAATGTTTTTTTGAGTGGAGAGAAAACGATAAACGATGAGCGTTAAACGATAAACTGCACGAGGGGCGAACTGCCACCATTTATCGCTTATCATGCATCGCTCCTTGATTTTTCTCTTGTGTGTGACAGCTCACAGAAGCTTCCAGGGCTGATGCCTAAGATGGAGTTGTAACAAGAAAGTGCCCTCTAGGTGTTGTGGTTGGCGGCGACCCCCAAACCCCAACCCGGCCACATGGTCCGCATAGCCATGTGGCTGTGTCGCCAGCCACACACCTGGATTTTCTTTATCTGGCCGCCATCTTGCATCTTGGGGCCATGACTTCTTCGGGCATTTTGGCTGCGGGCCAAAAATCGCTTCCGATTTCTAGGTCGGACACATGCTAGCCTTGCTCCCTAGCAAAAAATTGCCATCTGAGCGATCGACATTTGCCTCTGCTAGCGTCAACCGCCGTCGGCGCTGCTGGCTAGAACCACTACACTCCCATCGCATTTTTTTCGTATCGGAGCATTTGATTTGTTTAGACTTTTATGCGTCAGGAGTGGTGTTGCCACCATCGCCAACGTCAGTTTGGCGTTTTGGTGCTTGACGCTCGCCGCTTGCGTCTTCGCCCAAAGTGAAACACGCCATGCCAAACCATCGTTTCGTCCACTCGTCGCCGAACCTAAGCCGCAAGGTGCAAATCCTTTTCTGCCTTCTGCCAACCGCGACGAGCGTTTGCCGGTCATGCTCGATGGCTTTTGCCTCGTCACTTTGCGAGAGCAACAAAAGTGGCTGCTCGGCTCCGAGTCGAACCAATTGGTGTTCGACGGCCGACTCTATTGGTTTGCCGGTCAGCGGCAACGGGCAATGTTCGCTGCAAGTCCGCTGCGCTATGTGCCTGCATTGGGCGGCTACTGCGTGGTGACTTTTGCCGAGAGCGGCGCTCGCGAGCGTGGCGACCCGCGGTACGGAATTCTCCACAATCAGAGGCTCTTTTTCTTTCGCGGCCTTACGGAGCAAGAGAAATTCCTGTCCGATCCAGACAAGTTCGCCAACATCGACCTCGCCAATGGAGGACGCTGCCTCGTCAGTCAGTTCGACGACGAACGGATACTGCCCGGCCTACCAGAAACAACGGTGGTTATCGACGGACTGCGTTATCAATTCGCTAGCGAACATCAGCAACGAAAATTTCTCGTCAACCTTTCAAACTACGGTGTAGCAAAGCCGAAAAGAGACTCCTCGGAACAGACGCACCATGCCCTTAATCGCAACGCACCCTCGCCACAGAAACCCGAAGGCTCGTTTAGCCTTAGCAAAAAAGTGAAAAAAAGCACGACGCCCGTGACTCCACTCATTGCAGAGGTGGCCAACAAAGCGATGAGCGGGTACTGCCCTGTTACGATTCGCGAGAAAGGCACTTGGGTCATGGGGGAAGCTCGCTATCGTGTGGAATTCGATGACCTGACGTACTTGATGGTGGGTGAGGCAGAGCAAAAACTTTTCGCTAAAAATCCCAGCACGTACCTCCCCGCTTTAGGTGGTCATTGTGTGGTTACCGAGATTGACGAGAATCGGCGCGTATCCGGCAGCATCTACCACGCGATGTGGCACGAAGGCGAAAGCCGGCTCTTTCTCTTTGCCGGCGACAAGCAGAAGCAAGCCTTCGTGGCGAACCCCGCGAAATATCTCCGTGCCGATTTGGTCGCCGATGGTAATTGCATCGTCACCTTGATTGACGAGGGTAAGGAAATCGCAGGCTTGCCAGAATTACTACTTTGGCACCAAGGAAAACAATATCTATTCGCCTCAAAAGAACAACAAGCTATATTCCTCGAGAATATCCAGCGCTATCAAGATCGCTAAATGCCCAAAAGAACCTACTTCGCCAAACGAACTACAAAGTCCTTATTTCTGGCCAAGGATGGAAAAATAAACCACAACGGCACAACGGACACGACGTGCCAGCTATCGTCAACGCGTGCGTTGTGTCCGTCGTGTCGTTGTGGTTAGAGCCTTGTAGGTAGGAGAGAAAAGTAACTTTACGGTCCTCCCGACCTATTCCGCAGAGATCACTGCCCTGCTGCATTAAATCAATACGATGCGGAATAGTGACCTACGCCGAACACTGGTTGCCCAAACATTGGTTGCATAGCGAACCCAAATGTACGCCAATTCGTCGAGACACTCGATACGCTTAGGTCTGGATACATTGCGTGGAACTTTCCACGACAATTGGTGCAGTTTTCCAGATGTGTTTTCATACTCGCAACGAAAGCGTCATCCTGATGGATCAACTCACCAGCTACATGAGGCTGATATTCGGCAAGATGGCTACGGCAGAAAGCACAACTAATGCCGCCATAATTTGAATTACCCATGCCCACAATGCTGCCCAAGGCCATCACCACAAATGCAAAGACCGCCGTGCTAATCAATCCAGTACGCAAGACTTGCTTTGTCCGCTGGCGACGCTGCGAGGCATCCAATCGGTGTACCATCTGTGTTAGCTCGCCGGGAGGGCAAACGTCCCACTGGTTGTCCTGGGGTCGGTCGACATGTTGTTGGTCTTTGCTAGCCATAATACCTGGGCTTTAGTTTGGGAGCTTACCTTACCACCCCTACCACGTTGCCATGTGTCTATCTTCGTCTTTCCAAGGAATCCTGTCTGTGAGTTGGTTCACAAAGCCTTTTTGCCTGTTTTTTGGGGTTCTAGCCGCGGCGTCTAAGCCCGATTCAGCCGAGGGGTAGACTTATTCACGCTATCGGCCAATCGGGCCATATCGGTCAACACGATTTTCCGCCGTCCCAATTGCAAGCAACCTTCGGTCTGCAACTCCCCTAAAACAACCGTTACCGTCTCGCGCGTGCTACCAATGATGCTAGCTAAGTCCTGATGAGATAACTTGATACGTAGTTCGACGTCACTTCCGACTTGCTCGCCATACTGTTCTGCTAGCTCCAACAGCAGATGAATCAACCGTTCGCGATTCGAGCGAAACAACAAGTATTTCAGTCGCCGTTCAATCCGCTGCCGCCGCAGGCCAAACAGCTTAGTCACGCCGAGCGAAACACTTGGATTCTCCAGCAATAATCGCTGGATTACTTCGTTAGGCAGGAGAATAACCGTCGATTTCTCGACCGCTTCCGCGTACTCCTCTCGTTCTGGTGTACCCATCAGCGACAGCTCGCCAAAAATCTCCCCCGGCTCAATAAAAGCCAAAATTGTCTGCTTGCCTTCCTCGGTGAAACTGCCAATTTTCACGCGTCCTTCAGCCAGCAGCAGAACGCCGTCGGCATGGTCCGCTGGCAAATAGATCGGCGTGCCGCGGGGGCATTTACGCACACGACAGCGAGATTCCAAGGCCGTCAGCTGCACTGGGCTAAGCTGCTGAAACAGGTCGCAACTCTTCAGATACCAGAGTCGCTGCGACATGCTAACGGTTGTCCAAGTGAAAGTGAGCTTGCAATTGTGAGTGGGAAACGCTGATTCGTCCTCGAATCATTCTATCGTCAGAATCGAGGAAGTCCAACAGCACCACTTCTCAATCAGGACGGCTGCAAAGTCTTTTTTTCCTGCCTACAAGAAGGCTAACCACGACGACACAACGGCCACAACGCACGCGTTGACGATAGCTGGCACGTCGTGTCCGTCGTGTCGTCGTGGTTCATTTTTCAATTCTTGGCTAGAAAAGAGGACTTTGCAGTTCGCCACTTCTCAGTCGCCTGTAGCCCAGTATCCGCCTCGTTTGTGATCGAAAACGGCGGCTTGCCCCAGTCGATCCGTCTTGAACTGCCCTTCGCGATAGACCTCGTGCCCCAACACCCATGTCCGCACCGGCCACCCGGTTAGTTCGCAGCCGTGCCAAGCACTCCAGCCACATTTGGCGACTTGCTCTTCATCGAGCACTCGCCGAGTGAGTTCCAGATCGACCAAGACCAAATCGGCATCGTACCCTTCGGCAATCCGGCCTTTGCGGACGATATCCCACACCCGCGCTGGCGCGTCGCACATCGTCTCGACGACGCGTGATAGCGTTAGTCGGCCCTGATGAACTTCGTTGAGCATCAATGCCAAGCTGTTTTCTATCGAGGGCATTCCCGAAGGTGACTGCGGGTAATTTTGTTGTTTTTCTTCACGTGTATGCGGCGCATGATCGGTTGCGACCACTTGGACTTGGTTGCTGAGGAGCGATTGCCAAAGCTGCTGACGGTCTTGCTTTGTTTTAACGGACGGATTCACTTGGATTAGTGTGCCCAGACGCGCGTAGTCGTCCACGCTGAACATCAGATGGGGCAAGCAAACCTCGGCGGTGATGAGCCCTTGATGATCGTCGAGTAACTCGGTCTCTGCCCCGGTCGTCACATGCAGCAAATGAAATCGATGCCGATGCCGCTTCGCCAAATCAAAAGTCCGGCGCGTCGCGATGATCGCCGCCTCGTGATCGCGAATCCGCGAGTGATCGGCCACATCCGCCGTGTCGGCGAATCGCTCAGCATTCGCCCGCACGGTCGATTCGTCTTCGCAGTGTGCCGTGATTGGCAAGGTCGTTTCAGCAAAAATGCGTTCGAGTGCGTCTTGACCATCGACGAGCAGATCGCCCGTGCTAGAGCCGATAAAGATTTTGATACCTGGCACATTCTTCGCCGTTTTCAAATCGGCCAAATTCTCGGGCGTCGCCCCTATGTAAAACCCGTAGTTCACCAGCGATTTTTTCGCCGCCAGCGCGAGTTTCTCGTCCACCAACGCTTGCGTCTTCGCCGCCGGAACCGTATTGGGCATCTCCAGAAAAGTCGTCACGCCCCCCTTCGCACAAGCCCGGCTCGCCGCCGTCAAATCTTCCTTATGCGTCAGCCCCGGCTCACGAAAATGCACCTGATCGTCGACCACGCCGGGCAGTAAATGCAAGCCCGTCGCGTCAACTACCTCGTCGACAGCGGTTTGAATCGCCGGGGCAATCGCTGCGATGCGGCCCTTCTCGACAAGTATCGAAACCGATTCGATACCGGTAGGCAGGACCACTTGGGCGTTTTTGATGAGTGTTTTCATGAAGTCTGCATTGGGTGTTGGAAGACCTCATTCTTACGCATGGACGCCTATCAGTCGAGATGCGTACTTTACGGTTTAGTTGTCTGGAATATCCCAACTTCCCTCGGTTTTCACATCGGGGATATTCGTAAACGCCACGCGCATCGGTGCGGCGTCGCGGGTTTCGTGCATCGAAGCGAAGTAGAGCGTGTTGGAGCCGAACCGTTCGTTGGCGGCATCCATCGCTTGGGCGGCTGCCAACGCACGGCGTTCTTCGGCAAATAGCGAAGGCGTTGTACAAGTACCCGGTGTGAGGTCGAACAGTGTGATCGACGCTTGAAAGGGGCGTAGACTCAAGCCTGTGGGACGCTGCTCCCACGCTCGCTCGAAAGCTTTTAATAGCGAAGGCGTATCTTGGCAACGGCCCAGGTAAACGGTTTCTTTCCACTTGGGCCAATCGCCCGTGTAACGCAGCGTGACGACCATCCGTGCCGCCCAGTAATCAATCCGCCGCAGTCGCATGGCCGCCTTGTGTAGCAGGCGAACCAACACGCCGCGAGCGCCTTCGTCGGTTCGCAACTTGGGCGGTAAAACGTGCGAATGGCCGACGGTGCGGCGCGTCGTTGCTTTGTCAGGCACTTCCTCACCGCGTAGGCGATACCACCACTGCTCGCCCAAAACGCTTTGCCAAGCGTCGATCATTTGCTTGCGCGACAGTCCGCAAAGTTGCCGCGTCGTGCGAATGCCTTTGCTTTCCAGCCGCCGCTGCATGTTGCGGGCGATACCCGGAAAGTCGGTCAGTTCCAATCCGTACAATCGACGCGGCAATTCCTCGCGCGTGATCACCGACAGACCGTCGGGCTTTTGCATGTTGCTCGCCACTTTGGCCAAGAAACGATTCGTCGCCAAACCGACCGAGCAGCGCAAGGACTTACCGATTTGATCATAGATTGCCCGCTTCACTTCTTGCGCTAACTCTACCGCTCGGCCAACTTCGCGATGTTGAGGAGAAAGCTGGCAAACCATCTCGTCGATCGAACAAACTTTTGTCACCGGCAGGACGGTCTCGACAGCCTTGATGATTTGATGATGAATCCGCACATAGTCCTCGTGCCGCCCCGCTACAAGTTTGAGTCCAGGGCAGCGTCGGCACGCTTCGCCGACATTGGTGCCTGTTTTGATGCCGTAGGGACGGGCTTCGTAGCTGACAGCGATACAACACGTCCGATCGGTCATCGTCGGTACGACCGCCACCGGTTTCCCCCGCAGCGCAGGCTGGAGGTGCTGCTCCGCCGAGGCGAAGAAGGAGTTCATGTCCAGGAATAACCAATCGATGTAGAGCATGTTGATTTATGAGGCCGCTCGCTAAGCCGCAAGCGGCGGCCGCGCGCGGCTTAGCGCGCCCCGCGCAACCTTCGCGCGTATGGCGAGTTGGGACTGTGCCCCGGATGCAATGGCCAATTGTTGTACTCGGTTACCAATGGCCAACACTGCAATGGTCGACCGATTTCCGACGGATTCTTTTCCACGTAAGCCACCACACGGCGCACAGCAGAGGGGCGGTCCAAAAACCCTTTCCAACCACCAACGGTCCAAATCGGATGTCCCGGATCACGAAACCCCTCCGCCACCAGCCGCTCGCGGCTTAGCGTCTGCAAATTCTCGATCATTTCCTCCGCTGTATGCTTATGTTTCCGAATAACCAAATGCACGTGGTCGGGCATGATCGCGCAGGCGTAGCAGGTGTAGTTGTGCTTGGTGATGGCGTGGGCCAAGCCGCTAGCGGCAGTGGCGACCTCGTCGGGAGTAAACTTTAGAAGTGCGTGGCGCAGCAGCGGTTTTGCTCGATCGTAGAAGGCTCGAACTTCGCGGCGCGCGGGTTGGTGCATTTTGCGACCGTAGTGCAGATTGCCAATTTTTGCGAGCGGCGGGTTGCGGACGATTTTCGATTCACTTCCACGCGGATCATTCGGAAGCCACCAACCGTAAGCCGTCCACACGAGGTGGTACGCGATCACTAGTGGTTTTTGCATGAGAAACCCTTCAGAATGGAATGTGCACCTTTGTACACTATCGCATTCCGCGGGGTGGGTCAATCGCTAAGCCGCAATCGGCTCACCGCTTGCGGCTTAGCGCTGTCCATGCGGGCGAACCTCGCTGCCCTGGCGTTGGGTGAGCGTATCGCCAAGCGCTGCGCGCGCTAGTTCTGCATGCTTCTCCAAACGTGCAACAATCTCTGGATGCTGATCGGCCACGTCGGTTGTTTCTCCTACATCGTCCTGCAAATCGTACAGTTCCAAGCCGGTCATGGTATGTTCGTAAGGCACACTGTAGCCACCGCTACCGGGCGGCTTTCCTGCTAGGGTCCGATACTTGTGCGGAAAATGCAGCTTCCAGCGACGATCTCGCACGGCTCGCAATTCTCTACCGTAGTAGCAATAAAAAGCCTCGTGCGGGCTAATGGCATCGGCTTCTCCTGCCATCAAAGGCCAAATATCCTTGCCATCAATGGGCCGCTCGGTGGGTAGCTTTTCGTCGATCAACTTTGCGATCGTTGGCAGCAGATCCATCGTCGTGGCGAATTCTGCGCACTTCGTATTGGCAGGGATTTTGCCCGGCCAGCGCATCACGCAAGGCTCGCGGTAGCCACCTTCAAACATCGTGCCCTTTCCTTCTCGCAATGGGCCGGCTGAACCGGCATGATCGCCATAGTTGAGCCAAGGACCATTATCGGAGGTGAAGATGACTAGCGTCTTTTTATCTATCCCATTACGTTTCAACGCCTCGAGTATCTGTCCCACGGACCAGTCGAGTTCCATCACGACATCGCCGTAGAGTCCTGCGCCGCTTTTCCCTTGGAACTTCTTCGAAACAAAAATCGGTACATGTACCATCGTGTGTGGCACATACAGAAAAAAAGGTCTATCTTTGTTGCGATCGATAAACTGGACCGACCGTTCGGTGTACCATGTGGTAAGCTGGGCCTGATCCTCGGCGGTCACCTCCTCGTCAACAATGCGGTTGCCTTCGTAAAGTGGCAGTTTGGGATAGTGTTGACGACGCTTCGGGATGGGATCGCCTTGGACATCTGGCTGCGGCCACATGTCGTTGGAGTAGGGTAGTCCAAAGTATTCGTCGAAACCGTGTTGCAACGGCAGAAACGGTTGAAGATGCCCCAGGTGCCACTTGCCGAAAACGGCCGTCGCATAGCCTTGCTTTTTGCAGAGTTCGGCTATCGTCAACTCATCATCATGCAGCCCGATTTTCTGGCGAGGGGACAGTGCATGAAGAATACTCACTCGCTCAGGATAGCAACCAGTCAGCAGAGCTGCTCGCGACGCAGAGCAAACCGCCGTGGCCGAGTGAAAATCGGTAAACACCCGTCCCTCGTTCGCCATGCGATCGAGATTGGGCGTCTCGTAGCCTTCCGCGCCAAAAGGTCCGATATCAGCGTAGCCCATATCGTCGATAAAAATGATGACGATATTGGGCTGCTCGGCATCGGCTCCCTGCGCGATCACTTGGCTTCCCAAAATTGTTAGCAAGAACATCAAGTGCCGCATATCAACTCCTAGGTGATTTTACGTCGCTAAGCCGGCGAGCGGCGGACGTTTGGGGTTGCGCATTCCTACATTTCGATTTCGTAACCTTTGCGGTACGGCCTCGCTAACAGCGCATTTGCTTGCTCGTCGCCGACAATTTGCTCGGTGTCGCCATCCCAACGGATCGTGCGATCAAATCGAGCAGCGATACCAGCAAGGTGGCAGATATTGAGCGCCCGCATATGCGAATGGACATCTGAGATCGGTTCCTGGCGTTCTCGACAGCAGTGGATGAAATTGGCCCAATGGGCTCTTCGTTCGTTGTCCACCATCGGCAGACCCTTGTAAACCTTTTGGATGGCATCCTCGGGCAGAGGATTCTCTTTCAGGTCTTCGACCGGTTTCCCGACAAGCTTGTTACGGCTAACAAAAATCCGACCTTGATCTCCTTCGATAAGCACGCCGTTGTCGGAGTCATCGCGAATAGTCAATTCCACGTCGTTAGGAAACAATGCTTGAATCGAGAATGTGGTAGCGACGTTGTAGCGGTCGTTTTGAGTCGGATACCCATCCTTATACGGTACAGGATGCACAGATTTGCCGCCCACCGAGATCGGCACCGGTGACTGACCGTTCGCTTCGAGTGCCCACATAGCGATGTCCACGTGATGAGCGCCCCAGTCGGTCAACTTGCCACCCGAGTATTCGTACCACCAGCGAAAATCGTAATGCCCGTTGGTGTACTGCTGATTTTTTTCTCCTTCTTTTTGGCTCATGTAACGGTAATCCACCAGCGGAGCCGGACCGAGCCACCGCTCCCAATTCAACTCGCTGGGCACATCCACTGCAGGGATGGCGGGAGAGGTCGGTCCTCCGCCGATAGCTGCCTGCAGTCGTTTGATCTTGCCAACACGACCTTCAGCAACCATTGCAATCGCTTTGACGAATAGATTAAAAGTGCTTCGCTGCTGCGTTCCCACCTGAACGATTCGCCCCGTCTGCTTGGCCACTTTGCGAATCAGCTTTCCCTCGTCAATGGTAAGCGTCATCGGCTTTTCGCAATAAACATCCTTGCCGGCCAGCATCGCTTCGACCAACGGCTTCGTATGCCAATGATCGGGCGTGGCGATGTGCAGTGCATCATAATCGTCGCGATCAAGAATCGCGCGGTAATCGCAATAGACATCGGCTTTGCCACCACTCAGCTGGTGGTTGGCATTGTTTGCTCGTTTGGCATCCACGTCCGCAATCGCAACCACATCGCACCACTGCTTCGCGGCGTACATATTCCCCATCCCCATGCCGCCGGCACCGATCAAACCGATCCGAAACCGATCGTTGGGCGACTTGGTTTCGTCGGCCAGCGTTCGAGGCGTAGAAAAAAAACAAGGCGTCGCAGCGCCGATTGCGATGGCAGTAGTTTTTTTGGCAAACTCCCGGCGATTTTGGTTGTAACTTGTCATGGCAACTCCTACGGCGTTGGATTCTAGGGATGCTTTGCATAGTATCCTGAAAGAATCAGGGGCTCGCGAAACCACAAATTTTCGTCACTGGAAGCTTCGTCACTGGTGGCTTCGCGATCCTGACTTTTCAGCTTCCAAAGCCTTCGCGAGATGCTCGTGACAAAAACGCATTCGCTTGGTCGTCGCCGACAAAACTTTCCTGTTGCGGGTTCCAGTTAAGTTCGCGTCCCAACATCAAGCCGATGTTGCACAGATGGCACGAAGTCATGGTCCTGTGGTGCGTAAAGACGTCGGAAATCGGCTGCTTACGATCTTCGATACTCTCAAAGAAATTCTGCATGTGGTTGCCCGTCTTGCGACCTTTGTAGAGCTTCGTAACCTGCTCGTTGATCTCTTCAATGTCTTTTTCGGTGAAGTTATCGATCGGCTTGCCTTGGAGCTTGCTACGATTGACAAAGATACGGCCTTTTTCTCCTTCAAAGAGAATGCCATTACCAAAGTCGATGCCACCTTCTCGATGATAGTGATCGTTGACGCTCAAGATCGCGCCATTCTCATATTCAAGATCAATGCCAAACTCCGAGGCGGTATTAAAACCATTCGGTAGCGAAATCTTGCCTTCCAAAAACGCATCCCAATCGAACTTTTCAGGAACGTTGGGTGTGAACTTGCCTTGGGCACGCACTTTCACAGGACCGGAGTGATCGTAACCGAGTGCCCACTGCGCGATGTCGATATGATGGGCACCCCAGTCGGTCATTTTGCCGCCGGAATACTCATACCACCAACGGAAATTTTTGCGACGTTCCAATGCGTAATCCGCTTTGGGAGCGGGACCAACCCACATATCCCAATCGAGACCGTCTGGCGTAGGTGTCGATTTGAAGGGGCCTTCCGTCGGGGCGCCGCCAATAGCGACATAGGCATTCACGTTCTTTCCTAGACGACCACTCTGAACGATGGCAATCGCTTTGAGGAACCTATCATCATTTTGGCTACGCTGCTGCGTCCCCACTTGAAAAACGCGACCTGTCTCTTGGACGACTTTGCAAATGTCAATTCCTTCTTGGATCGTAAGCGTCAACGGTTTTTCGCAATAGACATCGGCGCCCGATCTCAAAGCAGCAATTGAAATTGGGATATGCCAATGATCGGGCGTGCCAATGGTCACGACATCGGGCTTTTCCTTCTCAATCAACTCGCGATAGTCACGATACATGTTGAGCTTGCCGTCAAAATCTTTGTTGAATTCTGCTGTATGGACATCGTCAACATCACAGACGGCTATCATTTCGCCAAGCTTGGCTGCATTGCGCCCAATCGCACCGCCCTGATTAAACGCCCCTCGGCTCCCACCAACTCCAATCGCCGCCACGGTCAATTTGCTATTAAGATCGCGAGCGCGAGCGTATTGACTGGTCCAAATATAAGGAGTCGTGATTAAAGCACCCGTTGCAGCCGATTGTTTAAGAAATTCGCGTCGTGATTTCATCGTGTCTCACTCCAACTTGGAAAGGAAATAATTCGTGACTGATTGTAGTGCCTCAACAGACACCCGTGCGACGTTACAGCAACCTCTGAGGCAAATGACAAATTCCGAAAATCCGGATTCTGAAAGCAGTCGGAAATCCGATTACCACGGATCCAGCACGAACGCCAGCGGAGAACGCCCTTTTTCGGGATCTCGTGCTTTGGCATTCCTTCGTCATTGGGCCGTTTTTTGATGTGCTGGGCGTCATTCATACATTGCCTTATGCTACCTTAGCTGCGGCCCGAAGACATTGATTTTCTTCCATTACCGCTCGAATTACAAGTGAAGTCCACAATAATGCCGATCGACTCTGCGAAGTCCTTATTTAACCGCCAAAGACGCCAAGGATCTGCAAAGATCAGCCAATTTTCAAGAAAATCTTCTTGGCTTTTTGGCAGATAACAATGTAATTCGTGACTTTGCGGTTCTCATGAAAAGAGTCTCAACTCAAAGTGGCGCTGTCCTACAAGAAAAAGCACAAAAAAACCGCCCCTTCCCGCTGCCCAGGGAAGTGACGGCCATTGGCCATCGAAACCCCCTCCCGTTCCAAAGGAACGGGAAGGCGATTTCGACGTTCGCCATTAGGTTTTGATTGCTGATCGACTGGCTGACACACAATTGATATAGCAATCCATTAACAGCAAGGTTGTACTCTACTTACGCCGACGCATCGTCGCGAGGCTGACACCAAACAGTGCCATCAGCGTCAACGAAGCAGGCTCAGGTACGCTAGTAGCACCCGAAAGGGCAGCGGCGGGATACGCTCCTTGCCAATCGGACAATCCACCCGGTGTACCATCGGTACGTTGCCATTCGAGGAAATCGTCCCCATCCACGTCGCCATCGCCAGAGAAATCGCCTGGAACGCCGGGCGAAATAGCGGCATTGTACAGCGAGATCGACTCTTCGACCGTCAACTGGCGATTGAGCCACACAGCGACTT
The DNA here is from genome assembly GCA_013152515.1 of Planctomycetota bacterium. Lineage (GTDB taxonomy): Bacteria > Planctomycetota > Planctomycetia > Pirellulales > Lacipirellulaceae > Bythopirellula. Next base: position 12,405 of record JAADGD010000057.1, on the reverse strand, counting down.
CGTCGACAGAACCATTCAGGGCCTGTTGCGAACCACCACCGTCACCAGGGGTGCGGGTAGCAATCTGAGCGTCTGTACCCGTAGTACCCCAGGTATCAGTGGAGTCTGCCCAGGTGTCTGGACCGTAATTCACGCCATCAATAACCACAATCACATCTTCGATGTTATTACCATTTCGGGAAGCTACGATATAGTGCCACTCGTTATCTTTAGTCGGCACAGTCGCATCGGAAATGTGGATGTTTCCGACACCTGGCCCAGACGGGAGGCCTGTGGCAGGAAAACCGTTGATCGAAGGATTCAAGCCAATACCGATGCTCGCGGCCGTTTCGCCGAAGCCACCACCGAAGAAAATCTGAAAACTAACATTGCCATCGGACTGGTTATTCGTCCAAAGACGGTCACCGCCCTCACTACCGTTCGTCTTAAACCAAGCCGCAACAGTCATCGTCGAGGCAGCGAGATCTGCACCAGGGCCGAGGCCCACCGAAGCGAAGTTATTCGCCCCGAATGCTACATTTTCAGCTTCTAAACCGTCAACAGGTGGGCCGGGGACACCCACTTCGCCTTCGCCCGGTTCAAAAAATCCTGCGTGAGTACCATTGAGCCCCGCAATTTCATCAATGACCGTGGCATTGTTCGTATCAAGGACCGTTTCGTTGAGACGCCAATAGTGGGTTGGACTGAGGGCAAGCACTGCCGACTCGTAATTGCCAGTTGCTGATGCCACTCCGCTGAAGCAGAGGAGGCAACACGCCACCAAGCTTGAGCGAACAAAAACTGAATTTTTCATGGTTGTTACTCCTGGTAGTAAGAAGTGGAAAGACACACAAACAGTAAAATAGAAACCTACGCAAGCAAACAGACCCTTGAGTCGCTAGCTCGAACTACACTCCGACCAGCCATCCTAGTAGATTTTTTGAGGGGGCGTCATTATAACTACAAACCGAAACGCATTGCGAGTTCCTCTGGACAATATGCAAAAAAAGCCTAGCTAAATTAAAAAATGTTGTCGAGAACCTCGCCGTCGGACTTGTTAGCAAGTCGATTAAAGGCCTCCAGATCGACGTCGTAGTTAATGCCGTGGACCGATCCGTCGGCGAAAGCACAATAGAAAATCCCCGAGTGTGCAGAACCTGGGGTCATAAACGACGCACTAGCTCCTTTAACAGCTCCCGAATCTGACGCCGGGCGGCAATACGCCAGTCTCACCGTGTCGTAGTCCCAGCCGTCAGACCAGCCTGCGTCGTCGTCGATTGATCCGCCTTCGTACCTGCTGACTGCAATACGCTTCTCGCACAGCACCACCGTGTTACTCGAACCGTCAGTAATCTGCTTGAAACTGGTTGGCTTAGGCAATTGCAGATCGTGTACCACGGGACTGCCTGCAACACCAGTGCCATCAGCCACAAAGTAACTGCTACGAACGATCACACCCTCCGTTGGGAAAATGATCCGATTGGGAGTGCCACCAAAGGTAATCGAAGTATTTGGAGTCATGTGAGTTAACGTGCCTCCCCAGAGCAAGTTTTGCGAGCAGATATTCCCATCACTCAGGTAGCGATCGTAGGTAGCCATATCTCGAATGCGTGCATTGTGCAAAGGTCCATTTTTCACGCCCACCTGATTTCGAGTCGGAGCACCGACGATGGCGGCGTAGTCCATCAACCACCGTTGCGACAAGCTTGACGAGCCGCTCGGGTTCTGCGTCGGCCCCCGTCGTGACGGGCAAAAATAAAGTTCCACTTTTGTAGCCGGCAATTGTTGGGAATCCACCAGATTGTGAACCGCGTTCTGCTCGAGGTAAGGCAAAATTTGGAATGCCCAACTCAGGCCTTGCTTCGGCGCAGAGAAAGGCCTGCCCCCAGACGCGTAATCTTCAATTCGTGGCCAGGGATCAATACCGCCACTTGGAAATATCTTCTTCGAACTTTCGTGATTTTGTAGTGCCAAAGGACATCTGCCGCATTTGATTGCTGCACGTGGTACGCCTCGCCGCTTCGCGAGCCGCTTGAACCGCCGGTAACAGCAATGCGACCAAAACGCCGATGATTGCAATCACCACGAGTAGCTCGACCAGTGTAAAGCCACTAGCGACGGATCGCCGTCGAATAGGCAAAATCGTAGACATCCTGGAAAATCTCCTTTCATAGCACAGCTCAAAAGACCAATGCTCTATTGGCCGCAGTTATGCGAAAGCAGTTTAATAATCACCATTGAATATCTACTTATAATCTAACCTGGGGGACTTTGCAACTTGATTTGCAACTTGATTTCCGTAATATTTTCCGAAAATAACGATTATTGATCTCTGGAGAACTAGGCAAGAACCTCGTAGGCACTCCTCGAATGCCTCTCGGAATCGACGCAAAAATAGCGGCTTTCAAAACAATGACAGCATTAAAAAGCAGGCATCTGGCAAGGCGTGAATGAAAAAAATTCGTTCACCTAGTACTACAGCGCTAAGTAAAAAGCTAAAGACCACGGATAGCACTGATATTCACGGATGAAGCCTTGATGAAAGGAATGGATGTTGTTGA
>JAADGD010000057.1:0-9860 GCA_013152515.1 Planctomycetota bacterium | reverse complement strand
TTCAATGCCCCAGCAGCAAACCTGCCAAAAGTCTCCAAAATCAGTGGTATCCGTGCAATCCGTGGTTTTTGACTTAGCGCTGTAGTACTAGGAATTCCTAAGTTCGAAATCCCGAAATACGGCTGTTATGGTCGTAGAAAACCGAGTTGTTCAGATCTTGTGTTTCAATCGGTATTGAGTATTTAGATATTCGTCACTTGCCTATGCACCAGAGCCTTTGATGATAGCAGCGCTCAATCCTCCGGCGTGAGCAAGTCGTACCGGAAGCGAGCGTCAGGGATTGGCCTTCATTTCTACTGAAGGCCCAGGAAATGCCGGAGAATCTCAGTTCGGAATATCCCATTGGACTTCAACTTTGCCCCCGGATTTCGCCGGCACGACAATCTCAAGGCCACTTGTAGCGGCTGTCTGATATTGCCTAGGCACGTAACTCTTGGCTGGTGGCCCGCCCATCGTTGGCGGAACTTCCCAGATCTCCAGGCTCACTCGGTAAGTGCCTGGGACAAGTCCCATGCGGTCCGGTTGGGTCGTGGCACGGAAATTTCCGTCGGTATCAACATCGCCCATGCCAGGTAGACGGGGAAATCCCGGGGCAGGTTCGGACGGAGCAAAGTAGATAATCCCTGGCCTGCCCCACCCGCCACCAGCGAGCGTCACTCGACCTTCGACGGGCACGACTTGCAAATCCTCCCCGCCACAGCCAGCGATAAGGATCAGCGCCGTCAAAACAAATTCGCGTGAATAGCGCAACACAAATCCTCCGTTTGCGAAGTTAAGATTCTAAGGCAAAGCAGCAATTTCTTCTCCTGCACGCGTACCCAGTTCATTATAAATTTTGTAGTCCAACGATTCCGAGAAATAGTGAACGCTGGCATCACCCATTGCAAAATTTGTACCTCCGGGGTGCATGCTTTTGTAACCACAAACACGGGGCCAACTGGCATCACGACTACCGGTATCGCTCTCCATGTGGTTCATCGGCACCGAGGTACTTGACAGCGGAAAGTTGATACAAAAAACGCAGTTCCAAATACAGTGGTAGGGCAAGGTCTCACCGATCATGATTGTTTGCGACAGTCCGTCAGTGATCTCGGAAAATTTGTAGCCAATCGCCAATCGCGTGAACATACCGACCGAGCTGTCGCCAACGCCTCCACCGCAGCTACCGCGCGAGTCAACCTTTCGCGTCCCAAAGCTACAGCCACGACAACAATAAGAAGGACGTGGCTCGGGGCAAAAGCTACATCCGTCTGGCGACGTGGGACCCAAGGAACCCGTATACCACAGCCCTTGCGCCTGAGCGGGATTGTTGCTGCCACCACCTGAAACGAGACTGGATTCGCCACGACCTTGCTGGAGAATCGGCTCTCCAGCCTTTTCATCGCTCGGGCAGGTATAGACAGGCAGCGAAATTTCTGCCGCCGCCAGATCATTTGCCGTCGGCCGACGACTGCTCCGACTAGTTATCGGCATGGTGAAATCGAAGCGATCGAAGGCAGCCTGCTGTTCCAACAGAGGAAGGATCAGCGCAGCCCAGGTCGTGTGCTGTCCAGTGCTGCTCGCATAGGTCGTTCCGATCGGCAGCGACTCATGTATCGATTCATAGTTATGCAGAGCAATACCGATTTGCTTCATGTTGTTGACACATGTATTTCGTCGCGCCGCTTCGCGCGCAGCTTGAACCGCTGGCAACAGCAGCGCCACGAGAACGCCAATGATGGCGATCACCACCAGTAATTCAACAAGTGTGAAACCACTCGTATCGGATCGGCGACGTCGTTGTGAAATCGATGGCATTGTGGATAACTCTATTCTGTAGCGAGGGTAAAGAATCGTATGCGATTGATTCATCACCTGGAGGTCTCGATTGCTAAATAGGCGACTAGCCCATTGGAACGAATTTTTCTGAAACAGTAATCGCCTCTTGAATGAAAAGGTTCGGTAGGTCGTTTCTAGGGAGATGCTACACAACATAGTCCTAAGGCGGAGCCCCGCCATCGTCACGTCCGCCAAGCCCGTTCCATGCGATCGGATCGATGTCGAACGAAACGGTATGCACCGAGCCGTCGATGTTTGCGGCGTTCAACCCTCCTGTGTGAGTCGAACCGAAACGAAAGCAATCATTAGGGATTGGCCCTCGTCTCCCTGTATCGCCTTGGCTATCCGGCCAAGGCATTCCAAGCATCGATCCGTTCGATTCTTGACGGCCACTTGCCCAACGGATCGTATCCCAGTCCCAACCCTGATAGATCGAATTGTTGTCGTACTGCGGAGGAGGAAGCCCGTGATCTAGCTCGTGCATCGAGATATGTATCCAGCGCTCACCGTACAGCATTGTATGCGACGTGCCATCGGAGACCTGCTGTAGTTTCACCCCAAATCGGGGCACGATAGCACCGTTCCCCTTGAAGGCCTCTTCCTGCGTGGGGAGCCCGAAACAGTTGGGGTATTTGACGATACACTGAAAGGGGGGGCCAGCTCCTAATTTGGCGCCGCCCCGTCCTGGCAACTTGCTTCCACCGTTGCCGGCATAGTCGGATTTGGCAACCAACTTGATGAAAGTACCACCGGCGGCTTGATTGACGTTGTGCGAAGTTTCGTCTCCTGCCCCCAGACCAGGGGCATGACGGCTGGGGCAGTAAAACATTGGAATGGGAGTGACTTTCTGACGTAACAGAGCTTCTGTCTTTTCGACAACAGGCAATCCTCGGCCAATGGCTTGCACTCCCCCCGCCTCGATATAGGGCAACAGCGAAAAGGCCCACCCCCCAGGCTGGGTTCTCCCAAAACCCAGATCCGGATCGCCAGCCCACTTGTAGCCCCATCCGCCGGAGGGCAGAAACCCTACAGACGACTCGTGGTTGAGCGCTGCCAACGAGAGTTGCTTCAATTGGTTGATGCACTGCGTGCGCCGAGCAGCCTCACGAGCGGCCTGCACGGCAGGCAACAGCAGCGCCACGAGTACACCAATGATGGCGATTACCACCAGTAGCTCTACTAACGTAAAACCGTGCAGAGCCTTACAAGGTCGCAAGCTAGGTCGCAAATTACACGGCCTCAATTCACCGGGTCGTTTGTTGGAGTAGGTCTTGATCTTCATCGATGTTCCGTTGCGATCATGTTCTGTCGAGTAATCTTCATTCGTATTCATTTTGGTCACACGATAATTATGCCCATCGAAAGCATTGTTTACTCATTACTGATTACTGAGTTCCAGTACGAGTTCGTTTTTACTTTCAGCGCTCACGGTCGTTTCCAGGCCGGACGTTTGGACCGAGGCATATTTTTCTGGCAGCATGTTTTTGGGGGGCGAGAAGATCGAAGCTTCTCCCGTGGCTTTCACCAGTTGAGTCACTTCGATCTGATAGTCAGCAGGCATCAGGCCACGCTTCGTTCGCTTTCCCATCTCGAGAAAGATATGGACATCAAAAATCCCCTCTGCGTCGGTCGTTGCCTGCGCGGTTGTCGCGCCATCATTGGCTTTGGGTCGAAGCACTACGAGAGCCCCGTCAACAGGACTTCCCTCGAACGTCACCAAACCCGTTACCGGATAGGTCGTTGGGTCGGCCAGATTGCTGGAGGAACATGCAGCAAGGAATCCTACGGCAGCAACTAGTATCGCCAAGGTGTACTTCCGGCAAGGCGGTCTCATGTTGGGCATAGTTTGGCTCGAAGATTGCGTGTTTAGTTATTCAGATTCACCACTTCGCCATCGGATCGAGCGCCAAGTCGTTGGTAAGTGGAGTAGTCGATCGCATCTGGCAGAAAATGAACCGAACCATCGCAAAAAACAAAGTTGACTCCGCCGGTGTGCCGCGATTTGAAGCCATGCGCGGTGTTGAAGTCATTTTCCCAGTCGTAGCACGTCCTTGGCCCACGTCTTCCTTGGTTGGCAGCAGAGAGTTCTTCTGGATCGGTATTGAAATTTAGCGGTGCTGTCGTTGCCATCCAAAGGCCTTCCGACTTTGTCCAACCGTAGAGCCAGACAAACCCAGCGGTTGAGGGTCGAATCTCCCCCATCATAATCGTGTTGGAGGTGCCATCTTCTATTTCGTTGATGCTCGCTGCCCATCGACTACGGGAAAAGACGCCAGAGACCGTGGCAGCATCGGGGCAATCACCGCGCCGATTGCCCTTCATTCCACATGCTATCCCGAAGGCTGTCACGTTAAACCAATCGTCCCCAGGATAGATACTGTTGACACCGTTGACTCCTCTCGTGTCACCAACAATCGTACGCACGTCGCATCCTTTCCACCCCATCAGCTGAGCCCCCATCGAACCGACGTAACTAGTCGTGGCAACCGGCCCGTCCCAGTCGATCAAGCCGCGCCAAGTTTTCAAGGACGCGTGTCGTGGTTCGACCACCCCCGTTTTTTCATCGCTAGGACAAGTCAGCGAGGCGAGCGGCAACTGCCGTAGTGGGACTCCCTGTATTAGTTGATCGCCTGGAACGAGTGTCGCGTTCACATCTAGGTCGATTTGGCCATATAAGTTGGCAGCCTCTAAATAAGGCGAAACCATCACCAGATGCGAAGCCAAATGACGCCGACCGAATGAGCCGTCTAGGGTGAAAATATTTTGTTGATTCGACGGAAAACGCCCGAGGGCCGACTCATGATTGAGTACAGCCAAACCAAGTTGCTTCAAGTTGTTGGTACATTGGGAACGACGTGCCGCTTCGCGTGCAGCCTGGACGGCGGGCAGAAGAAGTGCGACCAGCACGCCGATGATGGCGATCACAACTAACAACTCAACGAGCGTGAAACCTCTGGTTGCAGTTCTTCGACGAAGACGAAAGTGAGCGACATGTTGCATAGCAGCATCGCTTTCTTCCAGCTTAATTCGCAGCTGGATCAAGAATCATACGGCAGCAAAGAGGAGAATGCCCATTGTTATTAAATGCCATTGAATATCCGCACTCTGTTGACCATAATCTATCTTTCCAGCCCTTGCAAGTAGAATAGCACGCTTATTTCCAAGAGGACTGCAAGGTCCGAATTCCCGCGACAGGCATAGAACTAGGCCAAGACCACTCGGGATCCGCCCTGATGTTTGTGTCTATGTCTCATTTCTTACTGCAACGAGGTAACCAACATGAAAAACAAGAACTGGCATCTCAACCGTCGCCAATGGACTCAGCAGGTTGGTGGGATAGCCTTGTCTGCGTTGCCACTGACGACATGCTGGTCAGCTCCCTCGGTGCTTTCGCAAGACTTGCTTAACGAAATCGATAACCCGCGCCCCGATTCTCGGCAACTTGCTTGGCAAAATGCCGAACTCGGGATGTTCTACCATTTCGATATTCCAATTTTTAAGCCTGGTTGGAATTGGCGCAGCTTTCGCGACCTACCATCACCTGCCGATTTCAATCCACAGGCTCTCGACACGGACCAGTGGCTCGAGGCAGCCCAGTCGATCGGAGCTAAGTATGCGGTACTCGTAGCAAAACATTGCAGTGGCTTTTTAACTTGGCAATCCGATTTGTACCCCTATGGCGTCAAGCAGGCGAAGTGGCGCGATGGTAAAGGAGACCTCGTAGCCGACTTTGTTGCCTCCTGTGAAAAGTACAATATCCTGCCGGGCATCTACGCTTCGGTGACGGCAAACTGTTATTGGGAAGTTGACAATCCAGGACGAGTCAACCGCGGTCGAGGCAACGATCCCAAGCGACAGGCTCAATACGTCGAAGCTCAAGAGCAGATGCTCGCCGAGTTGTGGGGCCGCTATGGCAATCTGTTTTATATTTGGTTCGACGGTGGTGCTTTACCTCCGTCCGAGGGAGGCCCCGATCTGGTTCCCCTCTACCAACGCTTGCAACCAAGCGCCAACGTGTTTCAAGGCCCTTCCGCGACGACTCGTTGGGTGGGCAACGAACGAGGTGTGGCCGATTATCCTTGCTGGGCCACCGTCAAGCAGCGAAATGCATCGGGGGCGGGAGATCCCGATGGACTCGTCTGGCAACCGGGAGAATGCGATGTACCGATTCGCGGCGGCGAATGGTTTTGGCGAGAGCAGCAAACACATCTTGTCCACTCAATCGACACGTTGATGGACATGTATTACCGCTCAGTGGGTCACAATTGCAATCTATTGCTCAACGCCAATCCCAACACCGCAGGGCGAATCCCTGACGCCGACATGCAGCGCTACGCCGAGTTCGGTCGCGAAATCAAACGTCGTTTTGACCGTCCCTTGGCACAAATAAGTGGACAAGGCAAAACACTCGAACTAACATGGCCCCAGCCGCAACGGCTGGATCATCTGTGGATCATGGAGGATATTCGTTATGGCGAGCGGATCAGGCAGTATCGCGTCGATGCACGCCTGTCTGATGACAAATGGAAATCGATCGCCTCCGGTACGGCAATCGGACACAAGAAAATTCAACCATTCCAAGCAGTCGAAACCACCACTCTACGCCTGACTGTTGATCAATCGACGGCAACGCCAATCATTAAGGACTTTTCAGCTTTTCATGTTGGTTACTCAAAGTGAAAAGAGAGCCACGGATTGCCTAGCGCGGCCGTAAGGCCGCAACCAACTAAAAATGCCTCTCGCAGAGTCGCAGAGACCGCTGAGTGAAGGTACTTGCAATTTCCTCTGCGTCTCTGCGTGAGGCTTTTTGATTTTTTGGTTGCGGCCATACGACCGCGCTAGGTGTATCCGTGTTACTAACGGTAAAAGTCTTCGCAGCGTGCGCAGGTATTTCAGACGGGTCCCCCTCCCCACAATGTTGCCTGCCACGGTTGAGTTGGCCTAGGAGTTGACTTTGCTGGCAACATTGTGGGGAGGGGCTAGGGGAGGGGCCAGCCTCGGTTTGCAGGTCAAACCCCTCCCCTAACCCCTCCCTAAAAAAAGGGAGGGGGACTTTGGTTGCGGCCACGGGCCGCGCTGGGCCATCTGTGGCTAATTCCTTTTCAGTTCGAGTTGGTTAGTACGGCGTGCGAATTAACTTGCGAATCCTATTGAATCCTTACAGCGCAACTCGGCTCTTCGATTTCACCATACGGTTCCCGCCCGATTGGTCGTACACCGCGTAATCGAAGCCCGGTTGAAGGCAGTAGCCGCCGACTCGCCCCCGCTTGTCGAGCGCGATGAATCCGACTTGCAACTGTTTCCAATCGGGATTTTTTTCGACGACTCTTTCGGTCGCTAATCGGCAAGCGTCCTGCGGCGAATGGCCTTGTCGCATGAACTCGACAACGAGAAAGCTACCGACCGCCCGAATCACCGCTTCTCCAACGCCAGTGGCGGTTGCAGCGCCAACCTCGTTATCTACATAAAGCCCAGCACCGATGATGGGGGAGTCTCCGACTCTGCCGTTAAGCTTCCAGGCCATGCCGCTAGTCGTGCAGGCGCCAGACAGATTCCCCTGCGCATCAATCGCGACGATCCCAATCGTGTCGTGATTCTCGACGTTGACTTGTCGCTCTTTGACCGCATCGGGGTGATCGGTCTTCCATTTTTCCCATTCCTGCTTCGCCCTGTCGGTGAGTAGCTCTTTCTTTTTGAATCCGTTCTCCAACGCAAACTTCAGCGCTCCCTCGCCCACGAGCATGACGTGCGGAGTCGTTTCCATGACTCGTCGTGCGACAGAAATTGGGTGTTCGATATGCTGCAAGTAGGCAACAGAACCACAGTCCCCTTTTTCGTCCATCAGGCACGCATCGAGCGTGACATTGCCATCGCGATCAGGAAGTCCACCGTAACCAACCGTTAAGACGTTTGGGTCCGACTCCGTGATGCGAGCGCCAGCCTCGACGGCATCGAGCGCGCGACCTCCCGAAGACAAGATCTTCCAGGCTGCCTCATTCGCCGCCAGTCCGTGCCGCCAAGTGGACAACACAACAGGGCGAACTGGCTTCGCAGCCCCCACAGTTTGGCCTGCCAAGTGAGTTGCTCCAGCAGCCACAGCGGCAGCCGCACCAAGTAAATGACGTCTCGTAAACACTCGATTCTCTCCTATCCACAGGATTTCCAGTCAATCCAAGATTAGACTCTTTAGCCGGGCAACCGGCCCCCTAATACTACAGCGCAGAGTCCACAATGTATCAACCACAGATTACACGGATATCACTGATGAAATTGCTCTCACGTGCGATCGCGGTTGTTGACTTGGCGGTACGCTGTGAGGTGGACAGCTTTTCTTCGACAAAATCCGTGGTCATCGGTGAAATCCGTGGTTATAACCCTGCGCTGTAGTACTAAAATGCCCGTCCTAAACAAAACGCTACGTACATTTGATCTTCATTGGCAGCCCGAAGCTTTATTTCTTTGGGCAAAACCGATAGTGTCTCATGCTAAAGGTTCGTTTGGCCAAGCATTATTGCAATACTGTATATTATTTTTTCTCGCATATCTGGCAGTTGACGCCAGCTAATCTGCATATTAACTTAAAACCATATACTATCTACGCGCAATCGAATATGCCGTTGGCGCCAGCAGCTGGCTGTTGTATTCAAGCCACTAACGAACGTGTACCGTGTTGCTCTGGAAACAAGGTGGAACAAACTTAGGAAAGAGTGCGGGTAAAACATGAAAAGCCTTTCTCCCATTCAGCCCAAACTGTTGAGCAGGATCAACGAACGCCTCGTCATGAGGATGATTCGAGATCGTGGCCCCTCGACGCGTGCTGAGATGTCGAAGTCGATTGGCATCACCTTTCCCACGGTGAACAAGGCGGTTTCGTCGCTGCTCGAATCCAAGCTCTTGGAAGAAATTGAAGAGTCTCCCTCGGGTCCTGGTCGGCCTGCGAAACGCTTGCGTTTAGCCAGCGAAGATTCGCAAGTCATCGGCGTGACCCTGAGCGACACCGAATGCGTTGTCGCTTGTGCTGGCTTGGACGGCGTTATTTCTGACGGATGCTCTCTGAGTTTCCCTACTCCATCCACTTACGACTCGCTACTCGTGAATATCACCAGTCTCGCCAAGGAGCTTATGCTGCGAGGTGAGAAGTCGACACTTTGCCTAGGGGTGAGTATTCCTGGAATTGTCGATTACCAGGAGCAGCGAGCGGTCCTCTCGGCAAACTTGCCATTACTCAATGGAAAGTTCATTGGCCGCGACCTTCAAGGATTGCTTGGTGTGGAATGCCTAATCTTACGGGATGCACATGCGTTTTCCTTGTCCGAGCGACTTCTGCACGGGAACGGCGAAACGAATTCGAATGTGGCCATGCTGGACCATTCCGAAGGAATCGGTATAGGTCTGATGGTCAATAACCAGTTTTTAACGGGGAACAATGGTTTCGCGGGTGAACTTGGGCATATTTCTATCGTCGCGAACGGAGTGGTTTGCAATTGCGGAAAAAAAGGATGCCTTGAAACTGTTGCAAGCGAATGGGCTCTCGAAGCGAAGACTTCTCAATCGATTGGGCGTGAAGTGAAGATTGAGGAAATTCTACAGTTGGCAAAAGCTGGGGACGAACGCGTCCAAAAAGAACTAGAACAGATGTGCGATTACTTAGCACTCGGTGTAGCGTGTGTCGTCAATATCTTCAATCCGGGAACATTTTACGTTTACGGTCAATGTTTCCGAGAGTTGCCTCACTTACTCGATTTGCTCGTCGAGAAAACGAAGCAGTACGCGTTAGAACCCTCGTTCGAAGCTTGTACCTTTGCTCATGCCAGTGGCGGCGAGTTGGATGGCACGATTGCCAGCATCATCAATTATCTGACCGATTCCCTAGTGCCCGATCTGGACGACTATGTCAGAGTTGCGAAGACATAAAGCTGACTATCAAGATAACGGCGAAGTCGTAAAGAACTAACCGCCAAGGACGCCAAGAGCGCCAAGAAAAAACTTCTGGATAGAGACCCTTCTCCATCTTTGGCGAGCGGCAGATGAGAATTTACCCG
>JAADGD010000270.1 GCA_013152515.1 Planctomycetota bacterium | reverse complement strand
CCTGACATGGGTACCGAGTTCAAAACCCTCCCCTAACCCCTCCCTAAAGAGGGAGGGGGATTTTGGTTGCGGCCAGAGGCCGCGCCAAGGTCTCTGTGTCTCTGCGTGAGGCTTTTTAGTTTTTGGTTGCGGCAATGCCGCGCTGGGACTCTGCGTGAGGCTTTGCGGAATAGTTTTGGCAAGCATGGGCAACTAAAACTTAGCCGAGCAACTGTAGGCTTTGCTCGTAGTGTTCGAGCGCTTGGCGTGGTTCGAGATTGAACACGACGCGGCCATCGGTGGTCCACTCGCCACTGCGATGAACAAAAATGGCCGTTGCGCAGCGCAGGTTGCCGACCGCTTCGACGTCTTCCATGTCTCCGCCAGGGATCGCCGCGAAGCTGATGGTCGCGCCGACCAGGGCGTAGAGTTCTCCGTTAACGCGATCGGTGGCGAAGAGTTGCCCTTCGACCAGATCGCATTGTTTCCAGCTCAGCCCGCGCGGCTTGCCCGTTGCGGCGGCGGCTTGGAGGAAATCGGCTTGTAGTTTCTCGCGGAGGTCCGGGAATTCAAGCATCGCCAGTTGACGTTTCGCCTGCTGCTGTGCCTTGCGCCAACGTCGCCAAAGCAGTTGAGCCAGAAACACAACAACGACGCCTACCAACACTTTTACAATCAAAACCATTCGCGAACACCTGCCTGGAGTAGACTAAAACTGCCTGCTTTGCCCACAGAACACCGTCGGCAGCGCTAGACTCTCATCGTACGCTTCAAGGGAATCAGCGCCCAGGAGTGGCTTGCATTTCAATGGCAATCGCCTATCTCTGCAATGCAGAATGGTCGATGATCTCGCCACCTGCTCGAGTAGCGAGCGCTCGCATAGTGTCCTCGCCGATGAACTGGCTCAACGAGCGGCAAGAACCATCGGCAAACGCGACCGAGAATAGACCCTGGGGAGATTTTATCCCTTGAAACGGTTTCTTCGCGTCAAACTCAAGGTCTTTCGGCCGCGTCCAGACGACGGCCGCATCGCGCGACGCTTCGACAAACATGATCGTGTTGCTCGTGCCGTCTTGGACGTGTCTGAATGAAAGTTTCTCGTTTCCAGGAAAGATCGTTTCTTTGCCTGCCAAAGCGAGATAACGCGTTTTGCCGTTGGCTGGATCCACAGGTGAAGAATACACCTGCACCACGGTGTCCGCCAAAGGTCGGTTGTGTGGGCTGTCCCACGGCTCGTTGAGTTGGAATTTTTCGTAGAGTGCTTGCTGCTGCTCAAAGTAGGGCAGCAATCGCACGCGCCAGCTTAACAAGGCCTTGCCATCGTCATCATAGATGTTCGTCGGGAACTTTCCGTTTGCGGACTCATAATTGTGAAATGCCAAGGCGATCTGCTTCATGTTGTTGAGACCCTGGTTTCGTCGTGCAGCCATGCGGGCGGCTTGGACCGCCGGTAAAGTGACACCGACCGCCAGCGGAGCCAGCACCACCGCGCCGCCACCGCCGGGGAGTGAGTGCTGCGAATAGCAAACGAGTCCGTTGTTGGAGGAGGTCATCGTGCTGACACTGGGACGCAAGTGGCGGATGATCGCGTCGGGCGAGGGCAGGATTGACGTGTCGATTTCGATTCCTTCGCGCGCTAATTGCGAACTAAGCATTTGCAGGCCCATCTGCACCAACGGATAAAGCGAACGGGCCAGCTTGGGCGTGTCGACGTAGGTGAGCGACGTGGGAGCTTCTGCATGGTCGAACATTTGACGCACTTCGGGCACGTCGGCTAACGATTCTTTTTGTCGGCGTGTGATCATGCCGCGTACGGTCTGCGGCGTAAGCCCCAGCACTAGCCAATCATCCGTCACGCACCAAGCGGGTGAAAACGGAAAGGGTGTGCCGACAACGTTAAGGGAGTAAATCGTTTGCCTCTCAAACTCGGTATCACGTATCTTTACCCCGCCACGACGACCTGCGGGAAAGTTCGCTTGTGCCACCGCGACAAGCTTTTTCATCGCCGTTCGCAGACGATCGGCATCTTTGACTTTGCACGCGACTGCCGAACCGTGCCACGAAGTCATCAAGTCGCCCGTCGGCACATAAGCCGTCCAGACATCGCCGAGCGAACCGAGAACGTCGTCCTTGAGATTGACGCCCAGCTCGGTTTCGGCTTCCCAAAGGCTGCGTTCCATCTTTTCGGCTGTTTTCGGGTCGAACTCTTCGACAAGGCGGACGACGTTTTTCCACGTTTCGCTGAGGTCGATTCGCACGGCACAGGCGACCATCACATCCTGCGGGATCAGCTTCAAATCGTTATCCGATAGCTCTTTGTAAGGCAGCAACGACAGCAGGCCACGCCGCCGCCCGTCGGTCACAAGTTGTGACATCGCGACGCACCCCTGCTCATCGAAACCGGACAGACCGTTGAGCGACTTGATGCTGGTTAGCCCCAGCTTTTCGACGACGTGCCAGCCTTTTTGTTTTTCTAATAGAGGCTGCAAACGCTCGAGTAGCATCTCGACATTGACGTAGCCGAGCGACGATTCACGTTCGATCGGGTGTTCGTTACGTACGTTGTCGAGCCAAGCCGGCGCATCGCCCGTCAGCCGATCGATAATCGTTTCGACCGTCCCATCACCGACTGCCAAAATAAAATAGTTGTCATGCCAACCCCAGCGTATCTCGGGCGTTTGCATCGAGACTCGCACGACACTCCAAGTTTCGCCATCACTCTGGGTCGAGCCGATCACCACATCGTTTTTCATGGCTAATGCGACCAGTTCACCAATCGCCGCTTCGATCGCAGGCCGCTGCTCACCGGCGTTCAGCACCAAGGCCGCCTGTGCGTCAAAACCATCGTCGGCAATCTGAAAGTCTTCGACAAAAGCTGCCAACGGACGAGAGAGTAACGCTTGGATCAACTTGGGAATCTCAGCAGCCAACACGCGCTGTTCACGTCGAGAGCCCGCGCCACGACGCAGTGCACCGATCAACTGTTTTTGGATTTCGCTGGCACAATATCGAACTTCGGGCTCAGCGAACAGTTGCTCGGTCTGGTTGGTACTGCTCGCATCGGGCTCGGCCACGCCAGCGGACGAGGCATACCACAAACAGTCTCGCGGCGCGATTGCCGAAAGGGCCGGGTCGAGAGGTAGGGGCGGCCCCGCCAACGGAACCGCTGCCAGTGAACTAAATATCAATAGGAAGGGCAAAGAGAGAGCGGTGATTCCTACGGGTGCCATGATAAGGTCGCCTTTCTGGTGTTGGGATTAGTCGTTGGTCGATTTGTCATTTGTCATTCGTCATTGCGCCAGCTCTCCACTTTCCAGCACACCCCGTCGCTGCAATCTACCAGCAAGCGCTTCGCTGTGCGTCACGACGACCAGGATCGATTGGCGTTCTTGTTGCAATTCAATGAGCAGTTGCATCACATCGGTAGCGGTTGCTTGATCGAGATTGCCAGTCGGCTCGTCAGCCAACAGGAGCATCGGCTCACGCACCAGTGCCCGCGCGATCGCCACGCGTTGTTTTTCGCCGCCGGAAAGCTGCGCTGGACGATGCAGGCTACGTTCAGACAGGCCGACTCGTTCGAGCAGACTTTCGGCCTTGGTGACTTGTTCGGCACCTGCCCGCCCGTCAGCAAGAAAGGGGACCAGCACGTTTTCCAGCACGGTGCATTGTGGTAGCAGATGGTGGTCTTGAAAGACGAAGCCAATTTGCTGGCTGCGGAATTGGGCGAGTGCTTTTTCGTTGAGTGTCGCAGGATCGATTTCGCCGAGTGTCACTTTTCCGGAGGTCGGTTTGTCGAGCGTGCCAAGAATCGCCAGCAGCGTACTTTTGCCGGAACCGCTTGGCCCGACGATTGCTAAGTTTTCACCGGCGGCAAGCGTTAGCGAAACATCGGTCAAAATTTCCAGCGGTGCGCCGGCTGTCGACGTGTATTGTTTCGAAAGATGTTGAGCGTCGAGCGATGTCATGCCTTTATTGTGACGCTTCGAGGCAGTTAGGCCAAGACGTTATCCGTCGGACAACAGCAGCCCTCGTAAGGCCGTTCCGTAGAAGGAATACTCGACATCTGCGGAATCGTCCCAGGCGGCAGCTAAAAAACCGCCGGAAGCTTGTTGGAGCGAAGCGACAAATTTTTGAGTCGCCCCAATATCAACTTTACCCCAGCCGCCGACGTCGCGCACCGTCTGCAATCCCGTATAGGTGCTGAGCAGGTCGGCGATCGGGATCTGGGTATTCGCGCGGAGGCCGCCTTCGTCGGTGATATTGTCGAGCAAGAAACCTGCTACTTCCTGCGAGAGCTGATCAGTGAGAAACGGTTGGCCGACTTGTGCTTGCAAAACAAGCAGCCCACCGACGGCCGCCGCAGTCGGGTTGGTGCCACTGCGGCGCATGACGCCAATTTCGACAAAGCCGCCATCGTCACGTTGTTGGCCCAGCAGGAATTCCGCAGCCTGCCCAGGTTCAGGCAAGGGGAGTTCGAGCAATTCGTAGGCGAGCGAGATTAAAAAAGTTTGATACGTGCTACTAGCGTGACCTTCGTGGGTCTTGGCGTAACCACCATCAGGGCGACGATGTGTTTCAAAAAGATTTGCAACCGAATTGGTCCAGTTCTTGGCGACGTCTGCAAAGATGCTCTCCCCACGCCAAGATTCCAACAATCGTGCAGCAAAAATCAACGAAATAAGATCAAGGATGCCGACGCTTTGCTGCAATTGGCTACGAAGGTATTGGGCAGCACGCTCTGCCATTGGCTCGTCGTCGCAACCTAAAATTGCCAAGCCGCGCAGCGCGAACGCGGTGTAATACAAATCGCTACCGCCGGCCCGCCCGCAAAAGCCGCCATCGGCTTGCTGCTGTGAGAGAAAAAAACGGCTGGATCGCTCTCGCTCGTCGGCAGAAATTTTTTCCAGCCCCGTCGCCAGTCGGACCACGAGGTTCATTAAGTAGGGCGGCGAAGATTCGATAGCATGGGCCTCACAACGTAGGAGTAGGCTTCTAGGCCTGTTATTTATACACAAGTCGCCCTGAAGGGGCAGCCACATGCCAGCCCAGGGCAAAGCGCAGCGACGCCCTGGGTTAGCCGTCGAATTGCAGAGAGCCCTGAAAGGGCGAAACAGTAGGCGTTTGGGCAGGGATCGTTGTTTATTGTTTTGCCCTTTCAGGGCTTATCTGAGGAGCATAGCCACCCAGAGCGGCGCTGCGCTTTGCCCTGGGCTGATATGTTTTGGGCCTTTTTCAGGCCGACTTGTGTATAAACGACAGGCTAGAAGCTTGTCCTACGACGACTACACAAGAAACTGCCCGAGCTTTTCTTTGACTTCTTCCGGCAATGGCACCGAAACCATCGGCTGCCCGGGCTCCATGCGGCAACAAACACTGGTGATTTGGCCAGTGGCCACTTGGCGTCCTGCGTCGCTGAAATCGAAGCGGTAGTGCAGACTCTTGTTGCCGATACGAGTGAGCGAGACGGCGATCTCGAGCACATCTTCCGACAAGGCAGGGGAGTGGTATTCGCAAGCAGCCGCCACTCGCGGAAAGCTGAGCGTCTGGCCGTCAACCTGTTCATGTACGCTAAAACCAATCGAACGAATCAACTCGTGTTCGGCCGACTCCATGTACTGAAAGAACGACGCGAAGTGCATGATACCCGCCATGTCGGTGTCGTGGAATTCGACGAGGCGAGTGGTGCGGAATGGCTCAGGCATGGCATGATGAATGCCGAATGACGAATGAAAAATGACGAAGCCCGCAACTCACTTCGTCATTTGTCATTCGTCATTCGTCATTTCCTCTAGCTTCCTTCGTAAGGAATAAGTGCCATAAAACGGGCTCGCTTGATGGCCTTCGAGACCGCGTGTTGGCTTGAGGCATGGCAGCCTGTTTTGCGACGACTAACGATGCGTCCGTGGCGGTTGGTCAACTTGCTGAGCAGGTCCAGATCTTTGTAATCGACAAACATCGGGCGAGGGCGGACGCCATCAATGCAGACAGGGTCTTTTTTGGCGATTTTGATGTTGGTTCGTTTGGGCATAACTTGCGTTTTCTGTTTCAGTTTGTCGGGGTTCGCTGGATTGGTCGGGTAGCCCCGCATTGTAGCGGAATCGGAGAGGGACACAAGCCGTTTTGCACTGGCGGTTGGAGGACTGCAAAGTCACTAGGAAGCAATAATCAGCCACCAAAGACACCACGATCGCCAGGCGGAGCCCCCTAGTTCGACTGCGTTAAGTCAAAAATCACGGATTGCACGGATATCACTGATTTTGGAGACTCTGGGCAGGTTTGCTGCCTGGGCATTGAACTGTCAACAACATCCATTCATTTCATCAAAGCTTCATCCGTGGACATCAGTGCTATCCGTGGTCTTTAGCTTTTAATTTAGCGCAGAAGTACTAGGGAAATAGCTATTTCCGATATTTCCTTGGTACTCTGGGCGTCTTGAATGTTCTCTTAGGGACTTTGCAGACGCTCCGATCCATTTTGTCAAACCAGCCATTTTTTTCATGTGACGGGCGTATTTCTGAGTCGTTTTGAAAACAATCGTTACAAGTGCGAAAATCATGCCGATTTGTAAGCTATGCTTTGCTTGGTGTCGGGTGGCGAACAATCCCCCCAGTTTCGCTTCTGGTAACTCTCGACTCGTGACTCACAACTCTGGAAAATGGCAATGCTAACGATGGATCAGGACCAAGAGCAACTTCAATCGCTTGACCATTTTTTGAATCGACTCGACAAGCTGCATAGCTCACCGACGGTCGCGTTGCGGGTGATGGAGATCACCCGTGACCCCGATTTTCAGATGAACTCGGTTGCGGAGTGCCTGGAACTCGATCCGGCGTTGTCGGCTTCGATCTTGCGGCTCGTCAATTCGTCGTACTACGGTCTCATTGACGAAGTGACCAACCTGCGTCATGCCCTGACATATCTCGGTCGTCGTTCGCTGCGATTGGCGGTACTTAGTTTTGGCTTAGTGAAGACCTTAGTCAGCGGTGCACCCGCACAGTTCCATCAGCAATACTGGAAGCGTTCGCTAACGATGGGGGCTGCTGCACGAGAGTGTGCGAAGCTGATCGACGACCAGGCGGTCGACCCCGACACTGCATTTGCGACGGGATTGATCGCCGACTTGGGGATGCTGGCAATCGCGCAGCTCGAAACCGAAAAATATATTCCCATCGCCGAGGAACCTGATCATACGATCGATCTCGTGCAGCGCGAACGCACCGAGTTTGGCTTCGATCATATGGCGGTGAGCCAACGTTTGATGTCACGTTGGCAATTGCCCGAAGATCTCGTCGAAGCGGTTGGCAATCATCACACCTATCTGCCCGCCTCGGCACCGCTCAATCAGATCGCTTTGGTCGCCAATCTGATCACGGAAGTGATTTGGATGCCCGTTTGTCCCTACATGCAGCCATTGCAACAAGTGATGATCCGCCAGCTAGATCTGGGGATCGACGACCTGATTACCTTGGTACTAGCGACTAAAGAATCGATCGAAGAAGGCTCTGAAATTTTTGGTGTGCAGTTGCAAGGTGAAATCGACTTGGAATCGGTCGAAATACAAGCTCGTGAGCTGTACAAAGTTGCTGCCCTCGACATGGCAGCCGACTTGGATAGCATTGAGGCTTTTGCCGAAATACCGTTGCAGTAAGAGTGGGCAGGGATGATCGCTACGCGATCTGAAAACTGCCCACTTCACATTTTTTTCACGCTTCTTCCGACCGGTACGGTGCCTCGTCGCCATTGATTTGGCTCATCGCATTGTGGGCGGCTCGTTGTTCCGATTCTTTTTTGCTTTTCCCCCAAGCAGGTGAAAAACGCTGTTGGGAGACTTGGGCAGCGATCTTAAAACATTTGCTGTGGTCGGGGCCTTTTTCGTCGAGCAAGTGATAGACAGGCGTTACGCTATGTTCTCGTTGAGCGTACTGTTGAAGCTGTGATTTGTAATTGACGCCGAACTCGCCAGAAACTGTTTGTTCGATTTCCTCAGACACGTGCCGGACAATAAATTCCTTGGCTGGCTCCATGCCCCCATCCAGGTAAATCGCAGCGATCAGCGATTCCAACGCCGCCGCAACGACTGACCGCGGAATCTGTGGGTCTGCCGCCATCCCTTTGCCGAGGATGAGATACTCTTGCAAGCCAATGCGTTCGCTGATCCGCGCACAGGTATCGCGGCTGACGACGACCGACTTGACTTTGGTCATCTCGCCTTCCATGTATTCTGGATACTGCAAATAAAGCTGCTCGCAAACGACCACTCCTAAGATGGCGTCGCCGAGAAATTCCATCCGCTCGTTCGAGGCCAAGCGATGCGAGACGCCCGAGGCATGCTTGAGAGCATCCGTCAGCAGTTGCTGATTCTGAAACCGATAGCCAATTTTCTCTTGGCAAGTGTCGAGGTCGGTGTCGTTCGCGCTAGCGGTAACTTCGGTCAGGTTGTCGTTCATAGCTCAAGAAGACATAGCACGAAAGGCAAAAATAAATGTGAAGAAACACGTAAAAGCTTGTCCCATAAGCCTTTCGGTGTCTTATGATAGGCTAAACTTGGAACAGGATGTTGTCAACTTGGAGTTTAATTGAGGCACGTCCGCTAAGCGGCAAATCGCCAGACATGTTCGATCGATGATTCGATGATAAATACGCTTTACTTACCTGAATTACGCGAAATGCTGGCCACCCACGATGTAGCTGGCTTGCAGGAATTCTGCTCGGCGCTGCACCCTGGGCGAACTGCAGAGTTTATGGAAGGCCTTACTGCCGCCGAAGCTTGGGCCGTGTTGCTGGCAACCGATCTGTCTTCGAGAGCTGAAATCTTTGGATTCCTGCCCGAAGAGATACAAACCGAGATTGTCGAGATCAGCGATCCGCAAGAGATCAGCGAGCTGATTGCCCAGATGCCACCCGATGATCGGGTTGACCTTCTTAACCAAGTCGACCCCGCTGTCGTCGAAGCTACGCTACCGCTAGTGCCGACCGAAGAACGTCGCGATATTTTGCGACTACGTGCGTATCCCGAAGGCACCGCCGGCGCGGTCATGACCACCGAGGTTGCCAAGTTATCCGAGACGCTCACCGTTCGCGTAGCTCTTGAAGAACTCGGGCGGCAGGCCGAAGACCTGGAGACGATTTATTACATCTACCTCGTCGATGACGAAGACCACCTGCGCGGGGTCGTCGGCGCACGGCAGTTGGTCATGCACCTCGGCAAGCCAGAGACACGTTTGGCCGACCTGATGGAACGAAGTTTGGTGACTGTCGAGGCAACCGACGACCAGGAAGACGTCGCCGAAAAAGTGGCTGACTTCGACTTTTTGGCCATTCCTGTCGTCGACGATCAGCAGCACTTGGTTGGCATCATCACGCACGACGACGTGATGGACGTCTTCCGTGAAGAGGCCGAAGAAGACGCCTACCGCGCCGCAGCGGTGGAGCCCCTGCAAGACAGCTACTTACAAACCTCGGTTCTGTCGCTTGCCTGGAAGCGTGGCGTCTGGCTCTGCATTTTGTTTGGTGCCGCGCTGTTGACCGCGTTTGCACTCAAAACTTACGAAGAAGTGATCGACAAAGTCACCTGGCTCGTCTTTTTCATCCCGCTGATCATGTCGAGCGGTGGCAACTCCGGCGGGCAATCGGCAACGCTTGTGATTCGCGCTCTCTCGAACAAAGATGTCACACTCGATGATACGCGCACCGTGATCAAACGCGAGTTAATCATGGGACTCATGCTAGGTGGAGTACTCGCCTTGCTCGGTTACCTCGTGGGTTTGTGGCTAATTGATGCCACTCCGTACGAAATTTTGGTCATCCCGATTACGTTGCTAGTGGTTGTTATCTTCGGCACGCTGTGCGGCGCGGGTCTACCACTCCTCTTTCGTCGCTTGGGCGTCGACGAAGCCCTGATGAGTACCCCATTCGTCACCGTACTCATCGACATCGGTGGTGTGCTGATTTATATGACGGTGGCGCTGCGAATGATTACGGAGCTGCAAGAGCTGACAGGGTAAGTGGCTAAAAATCACTACTGACACCGATTGTTTGATCGCGAACAAGGAACTGGGGGAAATTGCCCTTCGAGACGGTTACATACGGTCCACTGCCTCATAAGCTTGCCATGTAATTGCTTGGTGCGAAAAATGCAATGCTTGCTTGTTGATGACAATCGTTGTTTATGGTTGCAAGCCCCTCAAACCCGTAGTAAGCTACATTAAGCGTTTTGACGCGACGATTCCTGAGATTCTCTGTGTGTTCCTTATGATTTCGAGATCCTCGGGTTGACACCAAATGCCAGAATTGCCTAGTATGCCCACTATGTGTCGTAGAACTACTGCTAAACTAGCGATCTTTTTTACAGTTACCTGCTTGTTGATGGTTGCTGCGAATGAGGTGTTTGCGATCTCGCAAGGTAGTGTCGTCGATGTCTTCTCAGCTCTAGATTACGAAGAGATGGTCGAGCGGGATGGGTTCGCTGCTAAGCAGCTACCCAGTTGTCAGGCAGCGCTGGATTTTGAACCAGCTTTCTGTTACATCTTGGCAGACTTTTTGAGTTCTGCACCGCACTCGCATGTGATACACGACGTGCAGTCTCGTGGGCCACCTACGAGTTGGCTCTAAAACACATCAAGATTTTCTGGTAGTGACCGCCACAAAGTTTCTGATGTGGGATATTGAGCAACGCGTTCGTATTTCTTTCTCTGCAGTGCCCGCTATTGATTTTGCTCAATAGAAGCAATTTGAGTGGGACTCGCCTCTCAGGCTGACTTGGAACAGTTCGTATTCAAGGCAATGTGATTGGTGCAATGTGGTAAGTCGCGCCCTTTTGCTAGCAGCTTCTGACGCCGCAACTACTTGAAAAATCCACTCAAGTGAATCCTATGACAAAACCTGTCCTACTTCGTGAATCAACCGCG
This sequence comes from Planctomycetota bacterium, assembly GCA_013152515.1. Lineage (GTDB taxonomy): Bacteria > Planctomycetota > Planctomycetia > Pirellulales > Lacipirellulaceae > Bythopirellula. The sequence goes on along the minus strand of JAADGD010000270.1, from coordinate 11,735 downwards.
ACCCAGGTTTCGGAGAATCTTGAGGAGTTGTACGGAATCATTCAAAACGCTGCACACTTGCTGCCAGCCCAAGGCCCGATTACCGCTTTTGTTCACCACAATACGTTGCATGCTTTCGAAGATTTGCCTTTTGAAAAAGCCGTCGTAGAAGGTGGCAAGACGTTTGGATGTCACCCCTATTTGCCTGAAAATCGATATCGCGAAAAACTCGCCCGCAACAGAATTCGACCAGAAGATATCGAAGCCGTATTGATTGACGACTTGGGTCCACGCGGCGACGAATTACTCGGCTTTCTGGGAACGCGTTTTCATCTGCGTATGGGAATGCTCGCCCATCCGCTGCAAGCAGGCCCCGCTGCCGAGCTGCGCTGGGTGGTAGCCGAGACCGAATCGCTCCATCGGTTTCGCGAGGAGACTCCTCACGCGGTGCGAGATCGGCTCGTTGACATTACTCGACGTTGGGTGATGCGTGACCTTCGCAATGGTTCTCTGCCCGAGCAGCGCGATCTTCGTATTCGTGAACTCGTCGACAAACTTTTCGATCGATTTGACAAAGTTCAGGTGGAAAAATGGGACGAAGCCACGTGGGAAGCCTTTTGCCTACATCTGTTGTGGCTGATTTGTCGTGATGGAGTACAAAAGGTGCCCGTAGCCGAGTCTTCCGAGCCCCTCTCCGTTCGACATCGCGATTGGCTGCTCGAAGCAACCGGCGAAGACAGCGATCTGCTAACACACGGCGTCATGATCCGCTTTTGTGCTGCGTTTCTGGATCAAGGATTTAGCAGTTGGCCACTGCCGCAACAGGGTGGTTTTTTCAATACCTTTATCGAGCAATACAGCCAAGCTTTCGGACCTCCAGACCGTTGGCAGCGAGGCCTGCGAAGAGAACTATTGCGTCTTCGCAGGGAATCGACAACTCCACTAGAATCCATTGCCGAATCACTCGATGCTTTGGGCGTTTCTGAGGAAGAGCAAGAAGAGTTTATTTGCCAAACGTTGCTTGCTCTGGGTGGGTTTGCTGGGATGATTTGGCAAGTCGAAACACGCGGAGATCGAGTCGCTCTTGCGGTCCCTGAAGGAAGTTTGATCGAGTTCCTTGCAATCCGGCTGATATTAGATCGTCTTGCCATCGCACATGTTGCTCGCTGCACGCTCGACTATCAAGGGACTTTATCGGAACTACGAAAATCAATAGACCGAGACGGCGAGAACCGTCAGGCCACGAACGTGGATCACCGAGCGTTCCTGGTATTTCAGTTAGCACAATTGCTTGGCTGGGATCCGGAAACCTTGTATCGGCTTTCTTCTGACGAGTGGTCGATGCTGGTTCGAGAAATTGATGCGTTCTCTGGACTTGAACGTCGACGAATTTACCAACTCGCTTTCGAACGGCAGTATCGACAACAAACATTAGATGCCGTAGCAGTATATGCACAACAAGTGTTGCAACAGGAGGCTCTCAGCAAGCAAGTAGAAAAAGCTAGCCCCAGCTTTCAAATCGTTTGCTGTATCGACGACCGAGAAGAATCGTTTCGGAGGCACTTGGAAGAAGTAGACTCTCGATGCGAAACCTTCGGTGCGGCAGGATTTTTTGCGATTGCGATGTATTATCGAGGAGCCGCTGAAGCTCATTACACTCCGCTCTGTCCGGCAATCATGAAGCCTCAGCAGTATGTGACTGAAGATGTCGTTTACTCTTTTGAAAAAGCAGGAGAGCGAAGGCGCAATCGTCGGCGAATCCTCGGTACCTTAACTCATCGTGGCCACCTAAGCAGCCGGACATTTGCAGGTGGTTGGCTAGCGGCAGTGTTTGGTTCGTTGGCTTCCATTCCTCTCGTCATGCAAATTATTTTCCCTCGAGCTACACGTCAGCTTCAGAATGTTTTTGGAAATCTCCTTTTGCCTCCGGTCGTGACCAAGCTTCAGCTTGAACGAAGTGAGGCAGAACCGGGGCCGGAACCCGGACATATCGGGTATAGCGTGCCAGAAATGGCCGAAGCGGTCGAACGCGTGTTACGCGACATCGGACTCACCAGCAACTTCTCTAGGATTTTCGTTGTTTGTGGTCATGGTTCGTCTAGCCTGAATAATCCCCATGAATCTGCGTACAATTGCGGGGCATGTGCCGGAGCAAGAGGTGGCCCAAACGCAAGAGCTTTTGCCCAAATGGCCAACGATCTGCGGATACGCAAGCTGCTCAGCGACAAAGGGTTACCCATTCCTGAAGAGACTGTTTTTGTAGGTGCCTACCACAACACTTGCGATGACAGCGTTGAGTACTATGACCTAGAGCTTTTGCCAACCACTCATAAATCTGATTTTGGACATGCCCAAGAGGCCATCAATGAGGCACGGGCAAGAAATGCGCACGAGCGTTGTCGACGGTTCCAATCGGCCCCCTTAGACATGAGCTTTGAAGATGCCCTGCGCCATGTGGAAGATCGCGCTACAGACTTGTCGCAAGCTCGGCCGGAGTACAACCATGCAACCAATGCACTCTGCTTTGTGGGGCGTCGCGAATGGAGTCGCAACCTGTTTCTCGACCGTAGGGCTTTTCTGCAATCGTACGACCCCAAACAAGATGACGAAAATCTGACGATATTGACTCGAATCCTTCAAGCCGCAGTGCCAGTTTGTGCGGGTATCAATTTGGAATATTACTTTTGTTGTGTTGATTCCGCAGGTTGGGGGGCAGGTAATAAACTTCCTCACAACATCACTTCACTGCTGGGCGTTATGGATGGGGCGGCAAGTGACCTTCGCCCCGGACTCTACCACCAGATGATCGAAATTCACGATCCCTTGCGTCTGTTGTTTGTTATCGAGACGACCCCTGAATCAATACTCAAAATCATGGATTCGGACGAGGGGATTGCGAAGCTCATTCGTGGACACTGGATTCAGCTTGCAACCCTAGATCCCGATACTGCTGAAATTCGTTTCTACCAATACGGAGAGTTTATTCCTTATCAGCCCACCATCACAGAATTGCCCGAATGCAAAAGTTCTGCCGGTTGGTTTCGCGGTTGGCGAGACAACTTAGGATTTGCAGCAGTAAATTCAAGCCTTTCTGATCAGACCGAAAAATCATGAACACCGAAACCATACTATTTTTGCTAGGGGTAACAGTGGTTACTTCGCCTGCGGCTTTGGTTGCCGTACTCGGCATCCCACCGCTGATCGGGTGCCGTCTGTCTGAACAGACGATGAATCGCTACACCTACGCCTCGACTGTGATTGGGTTGCTCGCATCGATAGCAATTCTCGTGATCATGCTGGTTGTCGATACGCGTTTTGTGCCAATCGAATTGGGGAACTGGGTGGTTATTCCCCAGCAGCACTTTCATTTCCACCTGAAATTCGTTTTTGATCGGCTTTCTGTGCCGTTTGTGATTTTGTCTTTTCTGTTGTGTGGGACAGTCGGTGCTTTCACGAGTCGCTATCTGCATCGCGAACCGGGCTATGCACGATTCTATGTTTGCTATTCGTTCTTTACACTAGGAATGATCGTAACGTCACTAGCAGGGACCATCGAAGTACTATTTTTTGGCTGGGAACTTGTGGGGCTTTCTTCAGCATTGTTAGTCGCTTTCTTCCACGAACGACCTACGCCGGTACGAAATGGCATTCGTGTTTGGAGCGTTTATCGACTTGCCGATGCAGCCTTTTTGATTGCAGCCGTTGCAATGCACCATCTAACAGGTGCAGGCGATTTCGAGAGAATTATGGGCAGTGGGCATTGGCCCGAGGGACAAGCCGTCCTTACAAGCCCCCAGGCCTTGTTTATTGGTTTGTTGTTGCTTATGGCGGCAGCTGGGAAATCGGCGCTGGTGCCATTCTCTGGCTGGCTGCCACGCGCGATGGAAGGGCCAACACCCTCAAGTGCCATCTTCTACGGAGCGCTTTCCGTACACTTGGGCGCATTCTTACTGTTGCGGATCAGTCCCATTTTAGAACTCTCGTACGTTCTATCGGCGATCGTAGTTGCCATTGGCTTAATCACCGCAGGGTATGCCGCGATAACGGCACGCGTGCAAACCGATATCAAATGTGCCTTGGCATTTGCCTCGCTCACGCAGGTTGGCATTATTGTCGCTGAAATTGGTTTCGGCTTGCGTTATATCGCGCTTATTCACATTGTCGGTCACGCTTCGCTGAGAACACTTCAATTGCTGCGGGCTCCGACACTGCTGCATGACTATCACACGCTGGAAAACGCGTTGGGTGGCCATTTAGAAAACGAACCGAGCTTTTTAGGGAAGCTTGTTCCGGAACAAGTCAGAAACTGGTTCTATCGATTCGCGCAAGAACGAGGCTATCTCGACAGTTTGTTGGATGAGTGTGTCGTCTACCCATTCCGGCGAGTGTTTCAGTGGTGCGATGCGAGTGAGCGCCGCTGGACCGACTGGCTTTCTGGTGGCCAATCACGCGCCTCGGACAAGGTCGAAACGCATTCTGAAATCGTTGAGGAACTACGACTGTAGAGCCCACCGTCGGAACCTGCACCGAAAACAAAAAATCATGCTTGAACTACATTTACCTTGGTTGGAATTGTGCATCCTCACGCCGCTGGTCGGTGCGTTGCTTGTCGGTGGGCAGCGCGATCCGGAAGTTGCCTGGAAACGCGCGCTGACTTTCACTGGTATCACTCTTTTGTTTGCTTTCGGTGCCTGGGAAGATTTTGGCACATTGCATACTTTTGATGCACATGACCATTGGGATGCGATTTCGCAACTGCTTGGAGACGAGGCCGTTGTTATCGATGAACTTAGTGCTCCTTTGCTGCCACTGGCAGCGTTGCTCTTTTTCTTGATTACCTTGGCCACGCCGCGCACGAAGATCCGGCGATTTCCCTTTGCTCCCACGCTGGTATCGCTGAGCCTGTTGATGGCAATGCTGACTTGTCGGCAGCCTTGGGGGATCATCGTCCTCATGGCGGCGCAGACGCTGCCACCTTTTTTCGAGCTACGCGATCGTGGTCGATCAACGCGTCCTTTTGCGCTGCACATGCTGCTTTTCTTAGTTTTGCTGTCCGTAGGTTGGGCGATGATTGATGCCGAAGGGCCTAAATCGGAGCATTCGAATCTCGCCATTGGCATGTTGATGGCGGCGGTCCTCATACGCAGCGGTGTGGCACCTTTGCATTGCTGGATGACGGACCTCTTTGAAAATTCTACCTTTGGCACCGCGCTACTGTTTGTTACTCCGATGACGGGCGCCTACGCCGCCGTGAGATTGGTGCTGCCCGTCTCTCCTGACTGGGCTTTGCATGGGATCGCTCTGTTTTCGTTGTTTACGGCCGTTTACGCGGCGTGTATGTCGCTAGTACAGCGCGAGGCGAGACGGTTTTTCTGCTACCTGTTCCTGAGCAATTCCTCGCTCGTGTTGGTGGGACTCGAAGTCGCCACGCCGGTCAGTCTGACAGGCGGCCTTTGCGTGTGGTTGTCGGTCGGAATGTCGCTGGCGGGTCTTGGCTTGACGATGCGTGCCGTGGAAGCGCGCACTGGGCGAGTCTCGCTTGCCGATTACCACGGCTTATACGAACACATGCCCAGCCTAGCGGTTTTTTTCTTGCTGACGGGTCTTGCTAGCATCGGGTTTCCGGGAACGGTTGGATTCGTTGGCGTCGAGCTCTTGGTCGATGGCGCGATAGGAATTAGCCCGATGGTGGGGATTTTAGTTGTGTTTGCTGCGGCACTCAACGGCATCGCAGTACTTCACGCCTACTTTCGTTTGTTTACCGGCACGCAGCACACGACGTTAATTTTTCTGGAAGCACGTTGGCCAGAAAAAGTCGCTGTGTTGTTGCTGACGGCCCTTATTCTCGGGGGCGGTTTGGTTCCGCAACCGGGCGTGACTTCACGGTATCACGCCGCGATTGAAATAATCTCTCGTCGAAATGTGTCGCCGAGTGTTCCACTCAACGACCACGCCATGATGGCGGTACCAACAGAAAACCAAACCTCTCCCTCCCATTTCTCAGGAGAATAGAATCATGTCCGAAGAAAACAGCTTACCAACGACAAATAGCAGTGACGAAATTCCCCGCGGCAATGCGGCAGGATTCGCAAAATATTTCAAGCAAGATATTCTCTCCGGTTTTCTTGTTTTTCTCATCGCACTGCCCCTGTGTCTAGGCATCGCCCTGGCGTGTGGCTACCCTGCAATTGCAGGGGTCTTTACAGCAATCATCGGCGCGATCATGGCGACCTTTATCAGCGATTCGGAGCTAACCATCAAAGGACCAGCTGCCGGCTTGATCGTGATTGCGATCGGTACTGTCGAGGCCTTTGGCGGCGATGGACCGATTGGCGGATTCAGCGAAGCCGATATGACCGCCTATAAAATGGCTCTGGCCGTGGGCGTCGTCGCGGCGATCTTACAGGTTATTTTTGGATTTTTGCGTGCGGGTATCCTGGCAGAATTCTTCCCGTTGGCGGCCGTTCATGGCATGTTGGCTGCTATCGGCGTCATTATCATGGTCAAGCAGATACCGATTGCGTTAGGAGTGCGCGGCGCGAAAGGCGAGCCGTTGGAAATGATCAAAGAAATTCCGCATTTCTTTTCAGAGATGAACCCCGAAATAGCGATGGTTGGCGGGATCAGTCTGGCGATTATGTTCCTCTGGCCTTGGATTAAAAAATTGCACTCAGTACTCAATGTGATACCGGCTCCGATGATTGTCCTCCTCGTGGCTGTGCCGATGGGGATGTTTTTCGACCTCCAACACACGCACATTTATTCCTATCACGGCGAAAAGTATCAAGTGGGCGAGGAGTATCTGGTCGCGATGCCCGACCGAGTGTTCGGTATGTTTGACGACATCACTTATCCTGATTTTTCGGCGCTCAAGCAACCGGTCGCTTGGAAGTGGGTTTTTATGTTCTTCGTAATCGGCAGTTTGGAATCGTTGCTCAGCGCCAAAGCCATCGATCTGCTTGATCCTTGGAAACGCAAGACCAATCTGAACCGAGACATGATCGCTGTTGGCGTCGGTAACGTGGCCTGCGCGATGGTGGGTGGATTGCCGATGATCTCCGAGATTGTTCGTAGCAAAGCAAATATCGACAATGGAGCCCGTACCCGCTTTGCTGATCTCTGGCACGGGATTTTTCTCCTGTTATGCGTCGCTCTGATTCCAACGATCTTACACCTCATCCCACTGGCCGCCCTGGCGGCGATGCTTGTTTTCACCGGATTTCGGTTAGCTCACCCGACGGAGTTTTTGCATGTACTCAAGATCGGTAAGGAACAGCTTTTGATCTTCGTCGTCACGCTCGTTGCGGTGCTAGCAACCGATTTGTTGATTGGTATCGCGATTGGGATTGCCGTGAAATTGCTGATTCACGTGATTAACGGTGTACCACTGCAATCGATTTTCAAGCCGTACTTAGATGTGGAAAATAGGGGAGCCGATACCGTGCTGATAACGGCTCGGTATTCCGCAATTTTTAGTAATTGGATACTCTTCCGAAAACAGTTGGTTGATTTGGGGCTACAAGAGAAGAAAAACATCATTCTCGACTTGGCCCATACCAAATTAGTTGACCATAGCGTGATGGAAAAGTTGCATGAGATTCAAGCAGACTTTATGCAAGTAGGCCTGGAGCTAAAAATCGTCGGGCTGGAGAACCATCATGGGCTCTCCAGTCATGAGCTTTCGACACAGAAACTCGGGAAGCCGGCCTAAACTTAATGGTTCTTCAGGAATTTTAGTAGCTAGAAGTAGGGTGCTTTTTTGTCCTGGAAGGACTTTTGGTAATGGCCCAGCGATTTATCGCTGGGTACGTGAGGAGATAATTCATCAGCCCTGGAAGGACGGCTGAAGCTGACCGTCCAATGGTTTTGATTCAGCCGTCCTTCACGGACCAGGAAATACTATCGGTCGTTTCCCAGCGATAAATCGCTGGGCTATTATCAATTGTCCCTGCCGGGACAGCGAGATGTGCTTACTCTAGCCATTAAATTCTATGACGTACCATAAAATAAGTTCTCCTTCGTCGGCGAAGGGCTTCCGTCCATAGCTCACAAAACTTTCAAACCCACTTACCTCAGCGGGTGCAAATTGAGTTGAACGATCGCCGAGATCCCCACGCCTCCACGCCCAGATGTCCCCTCACCTCGTAGGATAGTACTTCCAGCCTGTCCATGAGACACAAGAAAAAAGCGAGGACAGGCGGCTAGAAGCACTATCCTACGAGCTAAACACAGCACGCACCTCCGCCGCGATAGCGCACACCCGCGAGTTGAGTCCACCCTGGAAACCACACCGAAAAGCGTTGCGGCAGGGAGGAATAAGGTGTCAGGAACCTTTAAGCTTTCCGCGGCCTCCCTCGTGGGCGGGTCGTGCTTTCTAGGCCGAGTTTCTTGATGATTCGCTTGCTCCAGGTCTCACTGCCGAAGGGGTTGCCGCGGGCGACGCTTTGGCGGAGGGCTTGGAGTTCGCTTGGGGTGATCGGCTTGTTGACGTGTCGTAGCCAGTCGGGGCTGCGACGGACTGGCCAGGTCGACAAGAGTTTTTTTTGCTCGGCGTCGCCAAAACGCCAACGCCACAAGCTGTTCCAACGCCATTTTTCTGCTTTGGTGACGAGCTTCGCGCGGAGGGCGTTGCGTTCGACGTAGCGGCAGACGGTCAGATAGTGCGAATCATCTTGGATCGGGAACGACTTAAAACGGCCTTGGTAGACGTGGCCGCTGCCGGTCGAATGGCGATGGGCGTGCCAACGTTGCGTGTGGGTGAGTGTCAGCCAACCGGTGAAACGGGAGAGGTCGCCATTTTTTCGAGGCCAGACGACCAAGTGCCAATGGTTGGGCATCACGCAATACGAGAGCAGCCGCATCCCGGTCCGCTCGACCGCTTCTTCGAGGATGTCCTCGAAAGCGACGTAGTCTGCGTCGTCGTCAAAAATCGTCATCCGCGCATTGGCACGGTTGAGAACGTGATAAACTAGGCCGCCCTGGGCTGCTCGCTGTGGTCTTCCCATGCTTGCAGTTTACCCAGGGGGCCGGGAACTGTCAAGATAAAGGTTCCTGACACCTTTTAGACCACAGGCCAAGTGCTAGGCAGCCGAGGCACGCCATTGCGGCACTGGTTGGTTCGGGGACGGCTACGTTGGCAGCGGCGGGGGCCCCGAGGCCAAATTGGGCTTGCCAGATCAGCAGGTCGTCAACATCAACCGTATCATCCCAATTGGCGTCGCCGTCTTCGAGTTTTTTACGCTTTTGAAAACCTCGCTGCCAAGAAAGGAAATCAACACCGTCAACGTCGTCGTCCTGATCGAAATCGCCTTCTTCGAGCGACGCCAAATTTGCTGCCACCATGTTGGCTGAAATAAACTGCCCTAGTTCGCCTGCCGGAGGATCAATCAGATCGCCCGGATCGAGGAACAGCGTGATCGGCTCATTTTCTGCGTCGTACTGGCCAGTGTATTCATAGTATTCGTAGCGTCTGATGATGGCAAACTTTCCATCAGGTACATTGTCTTCTTTCGCTTTCTTTTTGCCACCTTCCAGTAGCTCCCACTCAGTTTCCAATTCGCCGACTCCCTCGGGAACAATTCCGTTGTTGGACATCAGCTCCATCAGGTCGACCGGGCGGTCGAGTTCGGTTTTGAAGACTTTCATCCAGATCGAATCGGGTTTTTGCGCAATCACCTCTGGTGGCTCGGGAACCTCCACTTCAGCACGAATGCGAAACTGGCCACCTGGAACCGCCGACCAAGTGGGGACAGGCACAGCTACCGGCATCGCTCCGATCCGTTGATCGTTAACATCGAGCCAATAGTAGCGAGAGGCCGTCGGTTGAACGCCGCGTAAGGAAAAACCGAAATGCTCACAACCCTCAGTCGACACACAGGTATGGCCATTGGTAGACGGTGGATTCAAAATAGGATCGAGAAAGCCGCTAGAATTGAAATTGTAATCGGTGTAGGTGATACGCGTGCCGAATGTTGCGCCATCTTGGTACTCGAGGATCGATTCGTTGTCGTAATTCGAGGGAAACGTTCTGATGAGATCCTCTGGATGGACCCCTTCCAATTCAATCTCTGCGCCATGTGCCTCGGTCTCGGTTTCGTTGTAAACATCAAAATTCGACAAAGTGCCAAAAATCTCTTGCGAGCCATAAGAGGTCATTGAGCCGCTAGTCAAAATCAGCCCCCAAAGCGCGAGACAAGTTGGTTTGAATCTCATCTTTTTCTCTCCCGTCAAAAAAAGGAGCAACGGAAATCGCCAAAACACAGTGGTTAGGCGTCGTTGCCAAGGAACAGGACCATGTCAGCACAATCCCAGGCCGATTGATTCCCCATTGCTAAGCGTCTATGCCTGTACTCTGAGAAGCCATTTAGGCAGCAAGAATCCGCCAAAAAAAACGAAAAAGGCTCATGCCCGTGAGAACAAGCACGAAATTGAACAGAGAATCTCGCCAGGGTTTTGGGATCAGCCAGCAAATAGACACCACTTTTTGGGCCAAGGGCCATCGATCACCGTAAGCTAAGGTAAAAAGGCCTTTGGCCAAGAAAATTTACTGCAATTGACCGCACGGAGCGCGGTAAAACGCAGGCAAACTGCAAAGTCGTCTTCCATAACAATCCCCATGCAAATATCACCACAGAGGACACCGAGTAGCACAGAGGAAAATCCTGTTTTTTAAGTCTTCTCTGGGTTACTCTGTGTCCCTGTGGGTATTCTTTTTATCGAAAGGGAAGAAAAAATCGTCTGGATGCTGACTTTGCAGTTCTCCTGACGGTAAAACGAGGCCGTATTCCAGGATTATGAACGTGTTTGTAATTGCCGTAGCGAAGACGGCCACGTCACCGCGTGTAAACGCTGGCCTTTCCTTGGGATCTCGGTAAATGCGGTGACGTGGACGTCCCCGCTACGTAAGGCATGATGCCATTGCCCCCACTTTTGCACAGCCGTTTTCAAAGTGACCTGGAGGTTTTGCCACGAAAAAACACTTTCGCGCACGCGTTGCAAAAGTGCAAAAATCGAACGGACCCGTTCACGATTCTGCTAGCCCAATACCGGGCGTGCTGGCGTGCTAGCAGTCGAAGAATCGCTCTGGACAAACGCCTTCTCATTTGGAACACTTCGCAGCCCGCTGGATCCAAGTTTTGTTTTACCCGACTGTGCGGTCGAATGGGCGCTGTCTTTTGACTTCCGTTGCCGCCCAGCAGGAATGATAACCAGGAGATGATGAGATGTTGAAATGTCTCTTTCGAGTTTGTGCCATTTTGCTGGTCATTAGTCCGATAGCTGATTCGCGCGCTCAGGTGTTTAATCCGCCTGCCGAGCAGCCCGAGGCTGGTGTTCAACAGGCGGGCGGTCCTGCGGCGGCGCAGACGGGCGCAGTCCAGCAAACAGGTTGGGCTGGTATTCCGTTGCCCAAGATCACGCTGCCCAAGCTGACGATGCCCAAAGTCACGATGCCCAGCATGGAGGCAGTGACGGGGCCTTTCAAAGCGGGATTCGGCAAACTGACTTCGGGCACGAAAAAAGCTTGGGAAGGGACGAAGGAGATGTTTTCGGTCGGCCAAAACACAACGGCCTCGACGACCCGTCGCACCGCTAGTTCGCAGCAAAAACCTTCGTTCTGGCGTCGCTTGCTGGTTCGGGAGTCGGAACCCAAGGTACCCCAGACCGTGGGCGAATTTATGCGGCAGAAACGACTTAACCCGTAATGGGACAGCGCCACTTCATACCAACCGCGATGGCGCTAGCCTGCGGTTTAGTCT
>JAADGD010000307.1 GCA_013152515.1 Planctomycetota bacterium | reverse complement strand
CACAGAAGCGCGCCAACTGTTTGCCGCTGCGAAAGCGGTCGAACCGACCGATTTCTGCCCGCAGCGTGACTGCGGTGATCAGCCCGACGCCCTTGTAGGTTTGGAGCTTGGCAACGATGGCGTCTTCGGCCGTGGTCTCGGCCAATCGTTTTTCGGTATCGGACAGTTTTTCTTTGAGTCGTTGTAATTCGGTGAGGTGTTCCTCAAGAATCCAACGACTCTGGGTCGGCAGTTCGAGGGTTTCCAACTCAGCAAACCAAGCTTTGGTCCATGCATTCGATTCGCAAGAGACGCGTTGATCTCGCAAAAGGGCACGAATGCGAAGTTTTACGTTCCGTCGTTCGTTTGCCCGCTGTTGACGGTAACGAACCAAGCGGCGACGCGCTGATTTTGCAAAAGGGCACGGATGTTTTCTGGGGCCAGCCAAACTTTGGGTAAGTAACCCACCCGAACCAAGTCCGCCAACAGTCGGGCGTCGCCCCAATCGGTCTTGTCGGAGCCTTGTTTCATGCGCGCCACGTAGCTTGGGTGAGCGAGTGAAACCGACGTAAATCGTTATAATGCTCATTGTCCTTTGCTCCTTTTTTGGGGGGTAACAAGTTCAGTACAAAACAGGTTCTACCCCAGAGCAACGGGCTTTCATCCCTATCTGCAAAGTCGCACTGAATAAAGAAAACCGCCAAGGACGCCAAGAGCGCCAAGGAAATGCTGACAAGGGACATTTTCGAGAGGTTTTTCTTAGTGCTCTTGACCTCTAATACAGTCGCTTGGCGGTTCGCTCCCAACCGACCCGTCAAAGTCGTCGTGATCGCCCTGTTTCTGAAAAAATGGCAGCGAGGCGGTCGAGGTCGTAAAGTTTTTTACAGTACCGAGACCAGCGCCGAAGCTAAACAGATTCTGCAATGGTTCTCATGGCGGTGGCCGATTGAGCACGACATTCGCGACATGAAGGTCACGTTAGGGATTGAGAATATCCGAGCCAAGAGCGACGAGATGGTTCAAAAGGAACTTCTTTGCAGCATGGTGGCTTACAATTTAGTGGTGCAGTTGCGTCGTGAAGCGGCTAAAATAGCGAAAGCCAAGATAATCATCATCAAAGACGGGGCCACGCCAGCTCAGCTTTACCGGCGTCTGGACGACGATGCAGTGCTATTTGCTTCAGCAACCGACTTGCTCGTGCTCGGAGTGGCTCGAGCGCTATGAAAGGGCTTTGAAATCCGCTTCCAAAGCGAAGCTCCCCAACCGAAAAGGGCGAAGCTTTCCACGAAAGGCCCACTCGCGACGGCCAAAGTCGACCAGATTTATGAAACAGCAAACAAAAGAAATACAGGGGAAACCACCACCAGATTCAACAAAGTAAGTGGCATTGGGCTAGCGCCGACGGCTCAGTCACAAAATCAAGCTATGACCATGCACTGGCGAACACCAACCGTGGGCGGTTAGAATATCAGCATGAGCGAACCGACCGGCGAATCTGCGCCAGCAGACCATGTAGCTGACACCTCTAACCAACCGCCGCCGCTGCGGAGCGTTCACACTAGCAACTTGCCGCAGCTTTTTGAGCAAGGCCGGTTTTCGCTCCTCGTGACGACCTACCAAGCGGGCAAACTTGTTGTGTTGCGTAACGATCACGGAGTGCTCAACACGCATTTTCGCAACTTTCACAAACCAATGGGGCTAGCCATCGCAGGAGGCAAGCTGGCGATCGGCTGCAACATCGACGTGTGGGAATTTCATAATGTCCCCGCCGTCTGCCAGAAACTCGACGAGTCGGACGAAAACAAAGACGCCTCTGCGACGGGGGCGGCGTTTCAGCACGACGCCTGCTTTATGCCGCGACGCAGCCACACCACCGGCGACATTCAGATTCACGAGATGGCTTGGGTCGACGACGAACTCTGGTTCGTCAACACTTCGTTTAGCTGCCTAGCAACACGTAGCGACCTCAACAGTTTTGAGCCACGCTGGCGACCGAAGTTTGTGACCGAGCTTGTCCCCGGCGACTATTGCCACCTCAATGGGTTGGCGATGCGTGAGGGTCGTGTCCGCTATGTGACCGCGCTGGGCGAAACCAACACGCCGGGCGGCTGGCGCGAGAACAAACGCGATGGCGGGCTGTTGATCGACGTGGACTCGAACGAAATCATCACGCGCGGGTTGTCGATGCCCCATTCGCCACGCTGGTACCGCGATCAACTTTGGATTCTCGAATCGGGCAATGGCGGCTTCGGCAAGATTGATCTCGCCACGGGAAAATATCAAGAGATCACTCAGCTCCCAGGTTTCACACGCGGGATGAGCTTTCTTGGTCCGCTGGCGTTCATCGGACTCTCTCAAGTGCGCGAGTCGGCCGTCTTTAGCGGCATCCCGCTGGTCGAGCGTTTGGAGGAGCGCACCTGTGGCGTGTGGGTCGTCAACATCGAGACGGGCGAAACGGTTGCCTTTTGCCGTTTCGAGGATGCGGTGCAAGAAATTTTTGCCGTCGAAGTGCTGGCCGGTTGCCTGTTTCCCGATCTGGTCAACCACGACGCCGAACTGATCGGTCGCTCCTACGTGCTCGACGACAAAGACTTGGCCGACGTGCCAGACAATCTCCGGGCAGATCGGCCCAGCACGGACGAAACTCAATGACGTCAGCACGCCGCACCGTATTGATCACCGGCTGTTCGTCGGGTATTGGCAAAGCAACCGCGCGGCTGCTCGCTCAGCAAGGTTTTCGCGTGCTGGCTGGTGTGCGTAGCGCGGCAGCGGCGTCGGAACTCGCCGACGCCGAATTACCAAATTTGGAGCCCGTTTTGCTCGACGTAACGAGCGACGAAGCGGTCGCCAAGATCGTCCAGACGATCGAAGCGTCTAGTCCGCATGGCCTGTACGCGTTGGTGAATAACGCCGGCGTTGGTTTGCCTGCCGCTGTCGAGCTAACCTCACTGGACGAATTGCACAGTATTTTTGAGGTCAACACGATCGCCCCGCTCCGAATGATTCAAAGCTGCCTACCGTTGTTGCGATTGGGCGGCGGGCGGATCGTGAATATGTCGTCGATGAATGGCACGATGGCCTTGCCGATGGTCGGCGCATATTCCGCCAGCAAATTCGCCCTCGAAGCGCTGTCCGACACGCTACGCGTCGAGCTACGTCCTTGGCAAATCCCCGTCAGCCTCATCCGTCCAGGACAAGTGCGAACCTCGATTTTCGACAAAGCCCGCGACGCGCTCAACGCGCATCGACAAAAAATTCCCGAACCACTCAAGCCGGGCTACGATAAAATGTACGCCCGCGCAGCGAAGTTCAACGAACGGGGTGCCAAGTCGTTCACTTCTCCCGAAAAAGTCGCCCGCCTCGTGCTAAAAGTGCTGACCACCAAACACCCCAGCCCGCGCTATCATGTTGGCATCGACGCCCACGGCATGCGAATCCTGAACGCCATCGCGCCACAACGTTTGATCGACCGCCTCTTGGCACGCGTGATGGGCGTGTTTAAGCGAGTTGAGTAGGCTTCTACGGCAGTTTCTCAATTACTTTCAGCACGGTTTCGCTATCTTTGGCTGCGTTGACCTTGGTATCTTTGTGCGCGATTCGCCAATCTTTGTCGATCACAAACGTCCAGCGGCTGGCCGTGACGCCCCGTGTTAGCGTTATCTCTTTGCCGTCAATCGGCCGCTGAATCGACCCACCCTTGCCCGTTTTGACGCCAAACGCTTTGGCGATTTTGCCATCGGTGTCAGCCAACAGCGTAAAATTTAGCTCGTACTCATTTTTGAAATGCCGATGATTTTCGACCGCGTCGCCACTGATGCCGATCACTTCGACATCGGTGCGTTTCAATTTGGCCACCGCATCGCGATAGCTACACGCCTGCTTCGTACAACCGGGCGTCATGTCGGCCGGATAAAAATAGACGACAACAATTTTCTTGCCCGCTTTTTCTTTCGAGTCCCACGGTTTGTCCTGGTCGTCGACGCCGACAAAAGTTGGCGCCTTGTCGCCGACTTTCAGTTCGGCCAGTTTTTCGGTCTTGGCAGATGCTTGCGGAACAAAGAGCGTGAGGGCGAACAGCGTGAGCGCAATCGGTTTCAGGTGTTTCATTCAAAGTCTCCTGGCTGTTTGCAGGTGAACGGCAAAGCCTGCTTTCTCTAGCTAAGAATTGAAAAATGAACCACAACGACACGACGAACACGACGATTTTTTACGTTGTGCTCGTTGTGTCGTCGTGGTTAGCATCTTGAAGGCAAGGGAAAAAAGACTTTTTCGTTCTCCCGCGGCTGTTTGACGGAAATTTGCATTGAGAGGTCAATTCGCGTACACTTACTAGCGTCTGCTCTGGCGACCGGAAATGCAAGGGGGGAGCAGCACGAAACGAAGAGGCAATGCCGCGAAGTTATGACGACAATCACTTCCTGAAGCGACCCTCGGCGACCCAACCTGTCGGGCGGCTGCCGGTCGCTGCTGACATTCTGAGCTGCGCTGTTCTTGCGCAAGTCGACCCCACCTCTTGTTTGACCCCACTGCTTGTTTGGACGCGGGGTTATCGATTCATTATTTTTTCTCGTCATCCAACGCATTTTTTTGGAGGCACCTGTCATGGCCAAATTCCAGCCGCATCCTTTGCGCACAAACCACACAAACTCGCGCATCTTACGATTCGAGACGCTAGAAGATCGCCGGATGTTGGCGGTCGTGACCGTCACGACCGACCAAGATGTCGTCGATTTCAACGACGGCCTGACCTCGCTGCGCGAAGCGATCTTCGCGACCAATCTGATCGAAGGCGCCGACGAAATCCAATTCGACTTCGGCCACGATGGCCCCAGCAACGATTTTGCTAACGCAAGGCGAGTTGGCGATCACCGATTCGCTGACGATTACAGGTAGCGGGGCGGAGTTGTTGACGATTGATGCAAGTGGGAATGATCCGACGCCTGATGAAAACAATGGCGATGGCAGTCGAGTTTTCAATATTGATGACGGCGACAATGCACTTATCGATGTAAATATCTCTAATTCAACTCTCACCGGCGGCGATTCTCCCAGATCCGGCGGCGCGATTTCATCTTTTGAGAACCTTTCGGTCAGAAATAGCACGATCACAGGCAATTCGACAAGACGCGCCGGGGGAGGTGTCTATGCCTTCGGCACGACGACAATTGCCAACAGCACAATCTCGGGCAACTCAGCAGATGAGGGTGGCGGTATCTATGCCTACGCCACGACGATCACTGAGAGCACGATTGCAGGTAACTCGGCTATTAGTGGTGGCGGTGGTGGCATTTTTTCCAAGCTCACAACGACAATCAGCAACAGCACCATCTCGAGCAACTCGGCCAGCCACGATGGGGGCGGCATCTATATTGATTTTGGCACAACGACAATCACCAGTAGCATAATCTCGAACAACTCAGCCCGAGATGATAGAGGCGGGGGTATTTATGCCTCTGGCACGATATATATCATCGACAGCATGATCTCGGGCAATTTTGCCGGCTCAACAGGCGGCGGAATCTGGGGCATAGGCGATACGTCAATCACACACAGCACGATTTCGGGGAACTCGACTGGCTGGAAGGGCGGCGGCATCTACGCATTGGGCATAACGATAATCACCGCAAGCACGATCTCGGACAATTCGGCCCGCTTAGAAGGCGGAGGCATCCTGGCCATTTCACGCTTCCCTAGCACG
>JAADGD010000188.1 GCA_013152515.1 Planctomycetota bacterium | reverse complement strand
ACGTCCCGCGCACAGCGAAAACCGGTGTGATTGGTGCTTTCGCCGGGCGGAGCATGATCGCGCGAGTCGACGCGAAGGGCTCCGCCGAAGTTGGTGGCCGAGAGCCAACTGCCGCCACGGCGGACACGCTGAGTGCCACGCTTTGGCCCACGAGGGTTGTCAGCGAGGCTGGACGCGTAGTAGTCGGCGTCGTACCAATCGGCGCACCAGTGCCAAACATTGCCGGCCATGTCGACCAGACCGAAGCGATTGGGTGGAAATTGGCCGACGGGCGAAGTGCCCCGATAGCCGTCTTGGCCCGTGTCTTGCTGCGGATAGTGTCCCTGCCAGCCGTTGGCCATGTGGCTGCCTGCCGGAGTCAGCTCGCGTCCCCACGGGTAGGTGCTATCGCTCAGTCCACCGCGCGCGGCGTATTCAAATTCCGCTTCGGTCGGCAAACGTTTGTTGGCCCAAGCGGCGTAAGTCGCGGCGTCTTGCCAAGTGACGTGAACGACTGGATAGTTTTCCTTGCCCACGAGCGAACCATCAGGCACGTCCGGGTGCCGCCAATTCACGCCGACGACATCGCGCCACTCGGAAAGTTTTCGATCGAAGATCAACGAGCTGCCTCGACGTTCCGCCTCGGTTTCGTAGGAGGTCTGATCGACAAAATGTTGAAATTGCCGATTCGTAACGGGTGTCTTGTCGAGCCAAAAAGCTTCGAGCCGAACGCGATGCAGCGGCTGAGCATCGGTCTCGTCCGCCTGCGGGCTCCCCATGACAAACGAGCCATGAGGCAGACGAATCATGCCGCCCGCAGATTCCAGCGGAATCGGGGTCGGCAACGGGTCCGATCGTTGGTCAGCAGACGGCAAGCGTTGCCAGAGCCCAAACGCGATCGAAGCGGGCAGCAAGACCAAAGCAGTCAACAAAAATTGGCGTCGGCGTGGCATTTTTGGGCCGTCAGCCCTTTCTATTTTCTTTTGCGTTGGTATTCCTTGCTCGCTTTTTCGAGTATGCGTCGCTCGCGTCGTGTGAGACTGTCTTGGCCTTGCGCTTGGATTTTCTTGAGGATTTCGTCGACAATTTTGTCGGTTTCAGATTCGGCTTCCGGTTTATTTTCGCCGGGATCGTGGACGCGAAGCTTCGGCCTTCTTTTCGGCGAGGGGAGCGACCACCCTGTAGGTGTCATGTTTCCCAGCTTCCAGCCTTGTTTGAAATACAAATAGGCAAACAAAGCTCCACCTAAATGGGCCGTGAAAGCTACGTTACTGGTGCGTTGGATGGCTCCTAAGACATCGGTACCTATGCAGAAGACCGCGATCATCCAAGCACGAACAGGCAGAATTCCAAAGACAAGGAGTTCGACATTGGGAAAGTTCAATGCAAAAAGTATCAGTACCGCCGTCAGACCTCCTGAGGCTCCCAGCATCGAGACCGGCAATTGGCCCTGGTGAGAAAGATATTCTGCAACCAACCAGACTGCTCCCGCAAAAACGATGGCAACGAGATAAAACAGGAGGTACTCACGTCGCCCATAATGGCTTTCGACGGTCCTGCCGAAAAACCACAAGCCGACCATATTCCACAGAATGTGTTTGAGGTCGTTCGGGGCGTGCAAAAATCCGTAGGTGAGGAGTTCAAATATCCGCCAAGGTTGCTGAAGCAGATTGCCATGCAACGCAAACAATTCGGTGAACCAGCCACTACCTCCAGGGCCATTAACTCCAGGAAATTTTGCTTCGGAAGGTTGCGTGAGCAATTGGACAAGATAGATCCCAAACGTAAACAGCACCAGATTGGTCGTCAGCGTCCGAGGTCCGTCCAATCGCAGCCCCGGCTGCTGGCCATAGCCCCCATTGCGCTCGTAATCACGATCGTAGATTCCCATGTCTGCAAAGATAACGGGCCGAGGCAAACGTCGAAAGTGGAATCCTGCGGTATTTGCTACCGCGAAGGGGCCGGGGCGACGCGGTTGATGTAGCTCGTCAAGCTGAGTTGCCGCTCGGTGAACTGCCTGACGAAGTCCGAATTGGCTTGTCGATAGCTCTCGATACGCTCTTGGAAATGGCTCAGCAGGCCGAGAACCGCGTCGCGGTGCGACTGGATGGCAGCTCGGTCTTGCTTCATGCCGGCCAAATCGGCGTTGAGTGCGGCAATTTGCTGCTGGCGGAATTTGCCGGTCTCTTCAGCTCCGGCGAGAGCTTTGACGAGCAAGGCGTTGTCTTTGGCGACCGCTTCTTGCTTGGCGAGGGTGACTACTTTTTCGCCAGCAAGCTCGCTGAAAATATACGCATAATCACGCAAACTGCGATCGTAAAGCCGCCTGACCGCTTGGTCGATGTTGTCAGGTCCGACACGCTTGCCGTCTTGGTCTAAGCCCGTGACGTGCCACTCGTCGTCGTCGGAGGTCGCTTCGGAACCGTGGCGGAGGTACTCTTCGACCGACTCGGCGGGGAGCATCGCACGCAGCGCCTCTTCGGGGAAGCCGGCAAACAATCGATGACGATCGATAGGCATCGTTTCGTACAGGCTCCAAGGCCCTTCACTCTTGGCGAGCCGTTCGCCCGTGCGGTTGTCAATCAACAACACAGGATCGAGTACTGCGCCGCCTTCTTGGACCTCGGCCACGCGAAATTCGCCCAAGTACTGCTTGCCTTCCGCAGGGTTTGCCGCGTTGGCGTTGCCTTCCTCGAAGGCGTAGAGAATCGCATCTTTTTCTAGGCCATGTGGCTTTGGCTTGGTAATTTCGACCGACACGCGACCTTGTTGGTCGACTTGCCCCGCAGGCATAACACCACGCCAAACGCGCCCACGCTCGCGGGTAACAATTTTCAGTCGGTGCTCAAGTTTAAGGATGCCCGGCTTCTCGCCAGCGCCGTTGAGTAGTTCGTCGTTTTGTTGCTGCCACCGAGCAAGTTTCTGCTCGTTTGCAGGGATAGCTTTGCGCAGGTTTTGGTGAATGCGCACTGTCTCGGCACCCAAAAACAAAAAGCCAATCGCTGAGAAGAAGATAAACAGCACCAGCACCAATTGGGTCCAATGCCAGTTCTTGCTGCTCATGATGATGGTCACCAAGCCAACCAGCACCGACAGCCCCAACACAATTTGGACAATGAGCGTCAAACGAATTATCTTTCTAAATTTCGGCTGCAAATCATGTGCAGCACGGCCAATGTTCCGTGGATTGCGGCCTAGCTGCGACCGCAGGTAAAGCGCTGGCCAGCCACCTCAAGGGCGGCATCCCTGTGAAACAAGGTAAACTAGGCAGAGCCTTCTAGTTCCGATCGTAAGCGGGACAGTGCCGATCGTCAAGTTTTTGCTGCTATAAAGGCCGATTCTGACGGAAATCGGCCCGCAAAATCGTCCTAGCCCGGTCATTCTGGCCGGGAGTGAGGGGTTGGGGACTGGGGGCTCGGGACTGGGGGGTTCGGGAATGTGGGGCGAAAGCAAAGGAAATCTGACAGGATCGACAGGATACGGGGAATCGGCTCCTGGATTTGCCAACAAAACGCTTGACGTTTAAGGCAGTCGCTACGGCTATTTCTTTAGTCGAATCACCTCCAGCAACTCCTCGCGCAGTTGCTCAAGCCGCGCCCCCTCGACCACTTTCTTCCGGGCACGATCGGTCACATAGAACACATCGACAACCTGATCGAGATACGTACCAATTTTGGCGTGCGCGATGACGAGCTTGAGGTCGTGTAGCTTGCGCGCTAGCTGGTAGAGCAGTCCGCGACGGTCAAACGTAAAGACTTCGACGATCGTAAAGTCGTCGGAAAGCTCCGTATCAATCCGCACTTCGTTGGGCAGCGCCGAAAGCTGGATCGACGCCTCGGCCTGATCGGCTCCCCAAACGGAGGGAAACTTCGGCGGTTCGTCCGAATCGACCGCTGCAACCAACGTCCGGCAAACTTCTTCCTGTCGCTCTGGCGTCGTACCTTGCGGACTAGTCGGATCGGTGACGACGTAGCGCAACATCAGCAGCCCATCGTCGAGCAGGTCGGTCCCGGCGGAGTGAATCTTCATCCCCGCGCTTGAGAGCGCCCCCGCCATGCTCGAAAAACCACCTCGTCCCGAGCCTTGGCTGACTCCGGCGGTGAATTCGAGCGTTTTGGTCTCGGGCAAGTAGACGCACCAAGCCTCAGCAGCGCGATCGGCAAGGGCATGAAAACGCTGCAACGTCGTCGCCGCCTCGGTCACTTTGCTACCCGCTAAAAAACTGGCCGGAAGCGCCTCGACTTGACGGAGAAACCAAGCATCGCTCCGCTCGCTGGCAGACAATTCTCTCAAAACCGCGTCACGATATGCCGTCAGTTTGCTTGCCGGGCTAGACCCGTCATCTTGCTGAAAACAGGCCGCCGACCTCGCAAAAACGTCGGCCAGCAAATCGGTCTTCCAATCATTCAGCACTCCTGGCCCCACCGCGGCCAAATCGGCGCAGGTCAATACAAACAGCATTCGCAGCCGCTCGACACTGCCAACTTCGCGCGCAAAGTTTTGGATGAGTCGTTCGTCGCTCGTGTCGCGTCGAAACGTGAGATGCGCCATCACCAGATGCTGATGAACCAAAAACGCAACGTCCTCAGTCGTTTGCTCATCGAGCTTCAATAACTGGGCGGTTTCTTCAACAATCCGCTTGCCGACGTCGCAATGATCCTCTTCAAAACCTTTGCCCAAGTCGTGCATCAGCAGCGCCAAATGCAACACTCGTTTGTCAGCGACTTCGCGGTAGGCTTCGCCCAAGGCATCCTGGCGTTTAGCAAAGTCTGCTGCCTTGCGAACGGTGCGGAGGCAGTGCTCGTCGACGGTGTATTTGTGATACTGGTTGAACTGAAGCAAACAGCGCACATGCTTCATCGCCGGGATGATTTTTTCCAGGTACCCCAACTCGTGCAACACACGCAACACTTCGCCAACCGTCTTCGAATCGGCAAGTAATTCATAAAATTGCTGATGTACTTTGGGAGGCACTTCCCCCGTAAATTCTGGAGAAGCCAAAATTAACGTCGACCAAGTCGCATGATCGATGTGTTTCCCCTTGCTCGCCGAGAGTACGACCAGCCGCAGCACCTCGCCCAAATCTTCTTTGAGCTTTGAGATACCATGCGGAGTCGCACTGACGCTTTTCATGCCTACACGGTAATTGCCATCGATGTTCTTCCCCAGCATCGGCTCCAAGACACGCGTCATCGTCGAGACTACCTGCAAACTGGCTGCACGTCGCCGCACGAGTTGCCAGAGGTGGTTGGTATGCCTGAAATAATCTCGCATGAAATGCTCGACCGGCAGCAGCCCACTCTGATGGGTATGCTCATGCCAATCGGCGACTCGCAGTTGCTCGGCCCGATGGAGCAAGTCGTGAGCCGACCCCGCATGAAAGTGCATCTCGTTACGTAGTCGTAGCAAAAAATCGCGGGCAGACTGGAGCCTTCGATAATCAAACTTCGACAAGGCGCCCGCCAAATACAGCCGATCGGGATCCGAAATGCCGTGCTCCGCAAAACTTAGCCAGCGGAGCAAATTCAGATCGCGAAGCCCGCCACGTGAGCGTTTGACATGAGGCTCGAGCAAGTAGACCGTCTCACCATATTGATCGCGTTCGGTGGCGCGTGCGTCGAGAAAAGTGCGGCAGAGCGTCTTGCTGTTTTTCCGTACCATCGTCTCAAAACTGCTGCGAAACGTCTCGAACAATTCTCGATTGCCGATCAACAAACGGGCATCGATCAGCGAAGTACCAATCACCGCATCGCCACGCGCCAGTTGCAACGCTTCCGCCGGAGTACGCACACTGTGGCCAAGTTGTAAACCAATGTCAAAAATCCCCTGCGTCAACGGCCGAAGTTGCGCGGCGATGTCGTCTTTGTCCTGATTCTGATGCAAGATCATCAGGTCGACATCCGAATACGGCGAACATTGCCGGCGCGCGTAGCTACCCAGTCCGACCAAAGCGATGTCGTTGCGAAGCGCGTCGGCTTGCTTTTGGTCGAGCTGCAAAAGCGCTGCCTCGAACAACCGCTGAACAACTCGATCAATCAGCGAAGCCAATTTGGCCGAAACTTGCGGACCGGCAAGCTTGCGATCATGCGACTGCCGGATTACAGCAAGCTGGTCGCGCAACTCTTCACGCAGC
Source organism: Planctomycetota bacterium (assembly GCA_013152515.1). GTDB lineage: Bacteria > Planctomycetota > Planctomycetia > Pirellulales > Lacipirellulaceae > Bythopirellula. The sequence continues at coordinate 27,457 of JAADGD010000188.1, read as the reverse complement.
GTTTGGACGATGTCGCTTAGGTTCGAGTCAGGCGGCATAGGGATTCAGATGGCGAATTCAAACTTCAAATGCAACATTGCACAAAACGACAGAACCGCGACCGTGAGGGAGCGTCGAGTTAAATTTGAAACTTGTCCGGACGCTCCCTCACGGTCGCGGTTCGGCTAGGCGGTTCGGCTAGAAAGTCTGAGCATTGCCAATTGGAAAATGCAAAATGCAAAGGGCAAAGGGTTTGCTTACTTGACGTTACTCAATTTTTCAATTTGCATTTTTCAATTTGCATTTTGCATTCTTTTACAACGCTTCACTGCCTGTTTCACCCGTCCGAATACGAATCGACTCGCTCAGTTCTGAGACAAAAATTTTACCATCACCGATCTGGCCCGTTTGGGCCGCCTTGATGATCGTGTCGATGATGGCTTGCGCATGGTCATCTGCGGCGGCGATTTCGATTTTGACCTTCGGCACAAAATCGACGGCGTACTCGGTGCCTCGGTATGTTTCGGTATGGCCTTTTTGACGGCCAAAACCACGGACTTCGGTGATCGTCATCCCGGCGACCCCTTGCTCGTTGAGGGCGTTTTTTACGTCCTCAAGCTTGAAATGGCGAATCACTGCTTCGATCTTTTTCATCTCGCCAGTCTCCTATGTTGTTTGATTAGTAGCTCTTTAGTCTAACAAAATTCGGCTGAGCCTTCTACGTCCTGGCAGCCGCAGACGAAGCTGCGTTTTCCAAGACCGAATCGCGGCTTCCGTCAGCGGCTACGAGAACATTTGTTACGTAAAAATATAGCCTTCCTCGCCATGCTCGCTCACGTCGAGGCCTCGAATTTCGTCTCGTTCGCTGACTCGCAAGCCAATCAAGGCTTTGACGACCATCAAGATGACGAATGTCGCCACAAGACTGAACACGATCGTTACCGCCACCGCGGCAATCTGACCGCCCATGACACTGCCACCTTCGAGCATGCCGAGCTTGCCAGCTCCAGCTATATCCCAGCACTCACGCGTGGCAAACACGCCCGTGAGAATGGCACCCAATGTGCCGCCCACGCCGTGGACGCCAAACGCGTCCAACGAATCGTCGTAGCCGAATTTCGCTTTGACCGTGCTACACGCGATCGCACAAACCACGCCTGCTGCAAGTCCCATGAAAAGTGCGGGCATCGGTTGCACAAAACCGGCAGCCGGCGTAATGCAAACCAACCCAGCCACGGCACCCGACGCAGCACCCAAGACGCTTGGCTTGCCACTGGTGATCCATTCGTAAATGCACCAACCCAACACCCCTGCCGCCGCCGAAAAATGCGTCGCCGCAAAGGCACTGGCAGCCAAACCATCAGAAGCCAATTCGCTACCAGCATTAAAACCAAACCAACCGACCCACAACATGCCTGCGCCCAACGTCGTGTAGGTCAGATTGTGAGGCCGCATATCCGACGAACCCATACCGCCTCGTTTGCCAAGGACCAAAGCGCAAAGCAGCGCCGAAATCCCCGAACTAATATGCACAACCGTTCCGCCGGCAAAATCAAGCGCGCCGCCCATGATCGCGTGATCCTCGCCAAAAGCAAGAATACCGCCACCCCAAACCCAGTGGCAGAGCGGGCAGTAAACCACGGTGCCCCAGAGAATACTAAACAACACCATCGCGCTGAATTTCATCCGTTCAGCAAAGGCTCCACAAATCAGTGCTGGTGTGATAATGAAAAACATGCCTTGGAATAGCATGTGCGTGAATCGTGGGATTACGCCGTTCATCGGCGTCTTTGGCGCACCGGCGGCCTCATCCCAAGTCCGCTGGACATTTTGCATGAACAAGTAGTCGGTGTTGCCAATGAACTTGTTATAAGTGCTACCCAAAGCTTCGGCATTATCGCCGCCGAAGCACAAGCTGTACCCGTACAACGCCCACAGCACCGTCATCAGCCCCATCAGAAACAGGCACTGCATCATCACGCCGAGTACGTTTTTTTTGCGGACCAGCCCACCATAAAACATCGCCAGACCGGGGACCGTCATAAACAGAACCAAAGCACAACTGGTGAGCATCCAAGCATTGTGGCCCGCTAGCGCCGCATCCTCAGCCAACGCTTCCACTTCAGCCAAATCCCTCGCCTGCAGCGTCTGCGATGGCATCACCATCCAAGCCACGGCCAACCCGATAGTCAGCGTCCGAAAAAATCCACCCATTTTTTTCTCCAGTCATTGAGTTCACCAGAACAGTGAAGCATAGTTACCGCACCAGAATAAGGTCGGCTAGGGCATTCGTAAAGTGCCTTCTCCAAGTGCCAGATAAGATCGACACGAAGAAAAATCGCTCTTTCACTGCCCCCTATAACTTATCAGGGCTGCTGCGCCTTTGGGTCGACTCGTTGGCGGTCGATTCGCAGAACGGCTCGTAGCCCATCCTCTGTAAATGTTAAAGCAGCAGTCATTCCCGCAAACTCCGAGAGCAAATGATCGAGTTGGCTGTCTCGCACGGGAGCCGTTGGCTGGCGAGGTGCGTTGGCGTCGCCGTGGAGGCTGCATCGAACCTGCTGCCGACCGCTGTTCTCGGGGTTGTCTGTGGCGACGACTTCGTAACGCCCACCTTCTGGGCAGAAGTAGCGGACGCCGTGAAGATCGCGGGCGAGATCCAACGCCTGCCTGCCCGTTCCGCCGTAGGCGCGGACAATGCCCGAAAGGGGCCCAAGATTTTTGAGGCAGCTCGTTCGGTTCGACTCGGCCCAACCGAGCCGAAAGTCTGCGAGGACGCGGTCCCAATTCTTCGGTCGGACTCGAACCAACAAGTGGGCGACCGAGTCGGGATCTGGAGCGACATTCGTGTCGGCGGCTGCCAACTCGAAAAGGTCGTACATAATAAATGGTTGTGTAGCAATGACCAAGGCACCTTCGACTCGCGCTACGAAAAATCGAAAACGGAAACTGAAAAATTCCCAGGCAAAACACCGGACCGTATGCTCTTCGGAGGTGAAGCGATAAAAGTCGGTATCGAACGAAAACCAGCCACGACCCATCGGCCTCCGCGCAGCTTTGGCGAGAATTTGATCGAGCCGCTGGAGAAATTGGTCAACGATCTGTTCGTCCGCCACAGGCAGCGTTAGATAGATGGGCGAGTTCAACGAGCTGACCAGCGGGAGCCAGAGCAGCATTTCTTCGTCGAAGCCACGGCCTCTGCGTCCGATGCTTCGTCCAACAAACTGCGAAAAGCGAAAGGCGAACGTCGGTTCCGCGTCGTAGATATGAAAACTTAGCTGGTCACCCAGACCCCGCGTCAGAAACTTGGTGACACCGAGCGATTCGATCTCTTCTTCCGACGCGCCGAAACCACGTAGCGATTTTGCTATTGTGCGAGAGTCGATCAACGGTCGTGGCTGCCGTCTGCGCCGCGGCCGATTATTCCGCGAAACTACTTCGCCTCCTCGATAGGTCACAAACCCCTTGAAACGCGTGGCATCAATGGCCTTGGGCAGCCGTTGGATGCTTCCGTCCATAAACGCCGCCTTGAACTCGTCGCCTGGAATCGTGCCCAGTGCGGCAAGAGGGTTTGCCTGATCGAACGGCAGGTCAGCAGGCTTGGTCCAGGGTACGGCCCTGTCTGGGCCCGCTTCGACCACCAGAATCGTATTGGATAGGCCGTCTTGGACGTCTCGAAAACGCAGGCCTTGAGCTTTCCCGAACGGCGCGCCTTCGCCAGTAAAACCGACGATGCGCGTGGTCGTTCCTTTTTCGCCATAAATTTCTGGCATCTCCTTCAACAGCTCGATGTTCTGTCGACTGTCCCACGGTTCGTCCAACTTGAAACGAGCATGAAGCTGGCCTGCTCCCAAGTACGGCAACAGATGCACGCGCCAGCTCAGTCCGCCTTCTTTCTTGTCATTCGGCGGAAAGCGTTTCTTGGCACTTGCGTAATTGTGAAAAGCCAGCGCGATGTTTTTCATGTCCCTCAGTTCAGCATTGCTAGCCGCAGCGACCTCCGCAGCGGCCTCCGACTCGATGAGTTTTTCTTTGTCGAACTTGAGGCCGAGACTAAAGATGTTGCGTTTCGGCACCGGGAGGTTATCCAACTGTTTGGGTGTTCCGCCGAGCAACTGCGCCATCGTCGTGTAGATCGAATTGTCGATCAGCGGCAGTATGATCGTTTCGAGCCGATAGCTTGCGGGAGTCGCTTTCACGCGAATGCCGATCGGATCGAAAAACGTCTGCCAGTACCGATTGTATCCCTGCAAAAATCGCTGATAGAGCTTCTGCTCGGTCGCCGTGATCTGCTGAACGGGAATTTCGCAGCAAGGCGTCAACCGACCTACGTGCCCATGCACCGTGCAACTGCATTTCATTCCCGCCTCCGAAAGCTGGTAGCGTCCGCCGTCGGGGCAAGAAAGTTTTCCCGTGCCAAATTCCTTGGGCAAACATTCGGTCTTGATCAATTGGTCGAGATTCCTGGGCGCTTCGCCATGCTCTGTCCGATAGAGCATCGAAGCATGTCCCAACATGCGCAGGTGATTGTAGCACTGCACGCGGCGACGTTCAGTGATCTTGCGAACCGGCCCGACCAGCTCGCGAATGAACGCATCCGACAGATAGATAAATCCATCTTCCTCCGGAGCGTCCATTTCGTACAACGTCCGCATGTATCGAAATTCAAAGGCGTCGGCAAGCGTCTTCGGCGCAGCCGAATCGGAAGCATTGTTCCCGCGACCTTGTAGCGTGTCGAGAATTCGCTCGAACGCCACTCTCGAATTGCTTCGCACATGGAGGCCTTTTTGCGGGTAAGCCGAGAAAACATGGGCCTGCCGGTCGGGCGTGGTGAGATGCTCGAACGCAACGCCGCGGTACGAGCCGGTACTTCGCGTCGACTTGGGATGCTTTTTGGCTGCTTTCACCAAAAATCCGTTCATCTGCATTTTGAAGACCGCTTCTTTATCAAAGCGGAACAGCAGCGTCACATCGGTTCCTTCGCGCAAAAACAGATCGCTTCCCGTAACGGCGACCTCTTGGACAATTGAGTCGTAAAATGGCCGGAGCAGGTCGTTGGTTTCGACGCAAAGTTGCTCCTGCAGACGCACGGCGGTGCGATGGGTGTAAGAATTCTGCACCGACTGGCTGAAAAGGTGCGCTGCCCACAGGTCGGAGTTTTCGGCCATGTCGAGCAGCTTGCCGAGCGAGCGAAATCGGACATAGTAAAAATCTTCGGGCACCGCAGCCGCAAGCTCCGACACCTTCGGCGTCTGGCCAGCGAGCATCTCCTCGAACGGATGGCTGCGCACAGTCGGGCCCGTTAGTTCGCCAATTTCGATGTTCGTCGGGTCGCGATCTGTCGGATTCGCCGGTCGCGTCGTGTAAACGTCCTCCCAATTGATTAGCTGTCCGTCAGCACGGCCGAAAAGATTCCGCAGCAACTCCGGCTTCACCGTGGTTGGAATACTGCGAGTGCTGGCGTCGGCCATCGTGACCTGAAACCAACCTTGCTTGGGCTCAGCTATGCCCGTCAGCGGAGACTTCGGGTCGAATTGAAGGTCGTCCGGCTTGGTCCAAACGACCGCCGACTCTGAGGCTACCTGCACAAGCATAATGGTGTTCGACGAACCATCCCTGATCGAAGCGAAGCTCATCGCTTTGCGACCAGGAAAAATCGTCGTCTTGCCCACGGGAACCAAGAAACGCGTTTTATGCTTTTTATCCGCTGGATTCTCTGGTGATTGGAACGCCTTGGGGATTTTTGCAATAAGCGTTTTGTTGTGCGGACTATCCCACGGTTCGTCGAGATGGAATTGCTCGTAGAGTTTTTGTTGGTCGAGATAGGGCAACAACTGAACGCGCCAACTCAGCAGCGGCTGGCCTTTGGAGTCGTACGTCGCCGCAGTCGGAAATTTTTTCATGGCATCATGGTAATTGTGCATTGCGAGACCCAACTGTTTCATTTTTCTCGCCAAGGTCGGTGTGCCGTGGAAAACCGTCGGTGACCGCCGACGTTGACGCGTACGTGGATCGACGAACCCGCCATCTACGTCCGCTGTCATGGCATCAAGCTGCAAACTTTCCTGCACGGCCAAAGCGCCCGAGGTGAGACTAAAAAGATCGATCTGCGCACGCCGTCCGGAACGATTCCGCTGCCCCCGTCGCCCCACGGTGCCCCGCAATCTTTTAACTACTCGTTTGAATTCGTCCTCGTCACCTCGTCGGGCAAGCTGAAGCGCCACGTACTGCAAATACGCATCGTGCGGATACAACTCAAGCTGTTCCAGGGCTTCGTCCAAAGTCCACGGTACTCCGCCACTGCCTTCAGCAGCAAACAATGTCCCGCTGAAAAATCCCAAGACGATCAGTAATGTCACCAGTCGTTGGATTTGTTGAATCATTGGTGTTCTCCTAGATGTAGTAAAAACGAATCTCAGCCCCGCTCGTCTAATTCGATACGAGTAATCAACGCGATTTTGCCCAAGGGACATCGGCAGTCCCTGACTCTGCATTTGCCGCACGCGCCAGCACAAACAGCAAATCGCTCGTGCGATTGACAAATTCCAGCACAATGTTTCGGAGCGGAGAGTCAGCAGCTAACGCGACAATCTCACGCTCGGCCCGTCGGCAGACGCAGCGCGCCAAGTGCAGCGTGGCGGCGGCTTTTGTCCCCCCCGGCAAAATAAACGCGGTCAGCGGAGCTAAGCCTTGCTCCAACTCATCAATGATCGCTTCTTGCTCGGCAATATCCTTGGCTTGCAAAAAATCGGTCCCGCGATCACCAGGATCAGGGGTAGCGAGTTCGGCACCGAGATCAAAAAGCTGATTCTGCAGACGCAACACCACTTCGTCGCAACGCGAGGAAAGGCCCTCAGCGCGAGCCAGGCCCAACACGGCATTCAACTCGTCGACTGTGCCGTAGGTGCCAATCCTCAAGTCGCATTTCGACACGCGCTCGTTGCCAAACAGAGAGGTCGAGCCTTGGTCGCCGGTCCGGGTGTAGATTTTCATGGGGCTTGCTGTTGTTCTGGAGCAGAGTCGCGAACTCAGCAAACGATCCTAAGCCTTTGGGCGTACAGATGAAAGCGTTAGGCCGTTATTCGGGGTCGCGACGGCGGTACGTACTACGGCAACCTGGCAAAATCCAGCTTGAAGCCATTTCAAGGGCTAGAATTGGGGTAACCGTTCACGGCTGAAAGAAGAAAAAGGAAAAGCCACAGATAAACGCGGATAAACACGGATAAACGCAGATGAGGAAAGGGTTTATTAGCCGAATTCGATTGCTGAAAAGAAATAGGGGAGAAATAGCGAAAAAGCTCCGAATCCCTCCAGGAAATCGGTGTTTATCTGTGTTCATCCGTGGCTAATTTTTCCCCTCGCGTCAACGGTTACGAATTGGGGGACCGCAGCAAAAACCCATGTTGAGCGAGCCGCAAAAGCCCCCTAGCCTACCGAATCCAACATTCGTCCGCTAGAATTCGAAGAGGATGATCAGAGGATGAGACCACCAATAAAACCAACGCCCAGAGTGCCGGGCGTCCAGAGACCACTTGAGGAGTCTGCAATGCAGCGTCTTGTTGCGATTACGATGTTTTTCTTCGTCTGTTTGTTGCTCGGTTTGCCGGGCGCGCAAAGCGCCGTTCGCGAGGCTTCCGTCGAGGATTCTCCAAGTGCTGCCGAGCAGTCGCCTGAAAAAAAGCCAGAGGAGCCCGGAAAGGCGAGCGAAGAGACCAAGGAGGACGACTCGGAAGCCGACTCAGAAAAACAAGAGAGCGAGGAAAGCGAATCCGACGAAACCAAAACGACCGATAAGGTGGCTGACGACGACGCTAAATCCGACAAAAAAGACGACAAAAAAGAAAAGGCCGACAACGAGACCGACAAAAAGGAAAAGCCTGACACCAAGTCAGCAGCAAAGTCTGGCAAGCCCAAAAAGAAGGCCAAGGAAAAACCGAAGCCGTACAAAGTCAAACGCGACGAACTCAAGATCGAAGTCGACCTCGACGGCACCTTTGTCGCGGACGAGATGGAAGAAGTCGCCCTGCGTCCCGAAGTCTGGTCGAAATTTACGGTTCTCGAAGCTGTCGAACATGGTACCGAAGTCAAAAAAGGCGAGGTCTTAGTTCGTTTTGACGACGAAAAATTGAAGAAAGATTTGGCCGTGGAAGCGCTCAGTCAAAGCATCGGCCAACTCTCGTTGCTACAAGACGAAGAAGAATTTCCGCGAATCAAGCGTCTACTAGAACTCAGCTTTGAAGATGCCGAACGTCGACACGAACAGACCAAGGAAGATTACGAATACTATCTTGCTAACGACCGTCCTTTTACCGTCAAGATTGCCAACTTCCGCTTCAAATCGGCCGAAGAGCAACTCGCTTCGGCAGAGGAAGAGCTGAAGCAATTGCAGCAAATGTACGAGGCCGATGAACTGACAGAAGAGACCGAGGAAATTGTTTTGCGTCGGCAACGCTTCGCTGTCGAGACGGCCAAGCTGATTTTAGAATTGAATAAAGAAAGCCGCGACTACACGTTGAACGTCTCGTTGCCGCGCAGCGACGAATATCACAAAACGTCCCTCGAAGAATCGGAACTCGCCTACAAACAAGCGAAGACTGCGGTCGAGATGGGCATGACCCGTAAGAACTATGACATGGAGAAGAAGCGCACCGCCCGTGCCAAGAGCATGGAGCGTCACGGCAAATTGCTCAGCGACAAAGGGCTGATGGAACTCCGTGCTCCCTGTGATGGCGTCGTCTATTACGGCAAATGCACCAACGGCAAATGGTCGCAAATCGCTTCCTTGAAGGCCAAACTCAAACCGTTTGGCACAGCCACGCCCAAGTCGGTGCTGATGACGATCGTCAAACCGGGGACGCTGCACATCGAATCGAGCCTCAGCGAAAAAAATCTACCTGACGTCACAGCCGGCTTGAAAGCAACCCTCATTCCCGCAGCCGACAAAGAGCTGGAACTAGAAGGCAAGGTCGCCCACGTAGACACGATCCCCGGCGCCAGCAATAAATTCAGGGTCGACCTAGAGGTCGATCTCGCCAAGGCACCCGAGTGGTTGGTCGCCGGCATGACCTGCGACGCGAAAATCGTCACGTACGAAAACAAAGAAGCCTTAGTCATTCCACTCGATTTGGTGCAGACCGACAAAGAGAACGAGAAAATCAAGTACGTCATGCTCGTCGAAGCCGCAGAAGACGGAGTGGAACAAGAGAAACCATCACGTCGCAACGTAAAACTCGGTCGCAAAAAAGGCAAAATAGTCGAAATCCTCAAAGGCCTCGAAGAGGGTGACGAGATCGTCAAAGAAGAAAAAAAGGACGAGGAGGACTAATAAACAGAGCATGAATCACCTCAAAATAAACACGCTGACGTACCTTTGGGTTGCCCTTGCCCTTTTGGCAAGTTCTCCTTGCTTGGCTGAAGACCGTGCAGCCTCAGCGGCAAAGACACCGGTTTACCCGCTTGCCGTGCAAGGCCCCAAGCCCGCTGCGATCACGCCTCCTACCCAGGCGGTGGTACGTGTGGCGATTGAGCGTGGTGTTGATTTCTTGCTCGAATCCCAGATGAAACATGGCGCTTGGGGAAGTGCCCAACGAACCAAACAACTAAACATTTACGCCCCAGTCCCCGGATCGCATCACGCCTTCCGTACGGCGGTTACCTCGTTGGCGCTGATGGCTTTGATCGAATCGCGAGAGCAGTTCGACGGTACCCGACGAGCCAACATGGAATCGGCTATCGATCGCGGCCAAGCTTGGCTGTTGGAACATGCCGACGATCTGCGTCGGGCCGAAGCCGAAGCCCTCTACAACGTGTGGGGCCACGCCTACGCGATCCATGCCATCGTACGATTACACCAGCGCGCGGCTGACAACAAAGAATTGCAGACGCAGCTGATCGAACTGCTCAAGTACCAAGTCGACCGACTTCGACGCTATCAGTCGATCAACGGTGGCTGGGCCTACTACGATATGCAAGCCCGCACCCAACGGCCCAGCAGCAGCTCGATCAGCTTTACGACCGCCACCGCTTTGATCGCTTTGCAAGAAGCCGAGCAGCTAGGCGTAAAATTTCCAGAAAAGCGAACACAACAGGCAATCGATTCGATCCAACGGCAGCGTTTCCCCGATTTTGCTTACGCTTATGGCGAATATCTGAGGATGTCGCCACGCTACGGAATCAATCGCCCCGCCGGCAGCCTCGGACGCTCGCAAGCCTGCAATTTGGCGTTGCGATTGGTTGGCGACAAGCTGGTCACCGACGCCGTGCTGCGAACCTGGCTCGATCGGCTCTTTGCCCGCAATGGCTGGCTGAGTATTGGTCGCAAGTACCCGGTACCTCACGAGTCGCATTTTTCTATCGCCGGATATTTTTATTACTACGGCCATTTTTACGCCGCGATGTGCATCGAGCAGTTGCCGGCGACCGAGCGACCCTATTTCCAGGACCACTTGGCAAACATTTTACTACCACTCCAAGAAAAAGACGGCACTTGGTGGGATTACCCTCTGTACAACTACCACCAGCAGTACGGCACTGCAATGGCGATCAGCGCGTTGGTTCGCTGTCAGCATGACGTCAGCGGCCAGTAGACGGCGAACTGCAAAATTCGCTAACAGCCGCTAGCGGAAGCAGTGGTTGAGGTGAGGGAACTGCGGCTTCCGCCTGCAGCTATGAAACGGGCCTCTGATTCCCTGGCTGCCAATTATAACGGTTATACCGCATTCGTTTGACCAAAACCTCTCGCTATTCTCTTAGCTTCCAAGAATCGGTCAACAGGTAACCTAAGTTTCAGTAAGAACACGACGAGGAGCTTTCCGAAGCGACCCGACGTGTCGAGCTGGCGTCCCCTCGCCTGTATCAAGCTCCCGGCAACTCCCTTACGTATTGTATTTTGCTAACCACTTTTTTTGCTCCGACCCAGCAAAGAGTTCGCCGATGGGATTCCTAAAGAAATTTTTCAACGACGTTTTCGACGAAGACAGCGCCTTGCACGAAGGCAGTCTCCACGAAGACAACGTCTTGCACGAAGAAGTCGTCGCCGAAGTTGCGAGTAGCTTTCTAGAACTCGAAGAACAAGAGTTGGAAGCTCACTTGGGCATCAGCCGCTATGGTAGTTTTACGCTGACCGACGCGGTTCGTCCTTCGTACGACCTCAATGTCGTGCCTTCCGCCGGTTTTCGACACGACACCTACCGTGACGAATCGTCGAATCAAAACGTGCCGGTCGTGATGGCCGCCGTGTCGCGAGAACGATTGTTCGACACGTTCATGGAACTGCTCGAACCGCTCGGTCCGGTCGTCGACGTCGTCCTCGAAACCAGCCACGACTACAGCGCCGCCGGACATCAAGACTTGTACCGCGAGCATATCGACATGCCGATCTTGCAGAGCATTCTGTGGGATTTTGAAGACATGCTCGTCAACGATGGTTGCACCGGCCTCGCCGTACTCAACCCTCAGACACCGCAAGAAGTCCAATTCGACGAGCACAAGCTGCTGATCGTTTACGGCCAAAAGCTCACGCCTTACGAAGGTATCCTTATCGACGCAGGTCTCAACTGTAGCGAAGAAATGAAGTTCGTCACCGAAGCCGAACATGTCCACTCGACCAATGACGAGTACATCGCACGGTTCGAGGAACTGAAAATGCGACTTGGCATCGATATGAACAGCGACGATGGCGAAGCTTGCTACTAAGAACATGCCGCGCACGAAAAATCCACTTGGCTGCGGCTTTGCAAACCGCCGGGCCGGTTGTTCCCAGCGAACGACCGGCCCGTTTGATGAAGTGATGCCGTAGGCTTGCGGTAGGAATGCAGTCCATAGGGTGCGTGGATGTTAGAAATCAGAATCGGCGAACTTGTTATCACTCGAGAATTTCTCTAAAAACCCATCATAAAGCGATGCGACGCGCATTGTCATTCGTGCGGTAGGGAGGATGCCTGCCAGGGTATCGAGGCGGGAACCAGCTGCTTCGAACTCTATAAAACCCGCACTCCTCACCGCACTCTTGAGACTAGACCGCGATTCGTCTAGAATCAATAACGGGCCCGTGTCGCTGACGCAAGCTTTGTTTCCTGGTGTTTCTGGTGGCAACCGGCGTTGGCGTGGTCTCAATTAGATGAAAAGTGCGAGCTTATTGTGACAGATTTGTTACCCTGAGCAAGCAAAAGCTTCTGGGTTTTTCGATAGAGTGGCTCGATAGGGTGGCGACGATGTCTGATGGTTTTTCTCTTGGCACGGTCGAAGTGGCCAGCTCGCCGCAGGAGCGGTTCGCTGAGTTTCTGCAAAGCAAGGGCAAGCGAATCACCCAACAGCGGCGGATCTTGGTCGATCACGTTTTCGAGAGGCACGATCATTTTGACGCCGAAGAGCTGATTATCAATCTCGCGACGCAGCCAGAGGGTTCGAAAGTCAGCCGGCCGACTGTTTATCGAACGCTCAACGAGTTGGTCGATGCCGGTTTGTTGCGACGGATGAACTTGAAAGGCCGCGCCGTTTACGAGCATGACTATGGTTATCCCCAGCACGACCACTTGCACTGCACGATGTGTGACGAGTTGATTGAGTTTCAGAGCAGCGATTTACAAAAGCTTCGTACCGCGGTCGCCAGCGAGCATTCCTTTCGCGTGACAGGCCATCGGCTGATTATCACCGGAGTCTGCGCGGAGTGCAGCAGCAAACGCCACCGACAGCAAAGCCCGCTGGATCTGATTTGAATTTTCTGGACGCTCCCTAACGGTCGCGGTTCGGAATCTGGTCGCTCCCTTACGGTCGCGATTCGGAATTGAGGCGTGCACAACGTACTGCCGAACCGCGACCGTAAGGAAGCGACCGAGTGGGTGTACCCGCCTAGAAAATACCTCCCCTAAAATCAAAGTAACTTTCCATGCGAAGACGACATCAGTCAATTTGGTTGGTTCTGATCACTTTTGGAATTTCCTGTTCGGTACATGCGCAAGTGCCCGAGCAGCCCAACTTCGACGAACACATTCAACCCATTTTGCAGACGCTCTGTTTTGAATGCCACGCCGAGGGGGCAGACGAAGGGGGCGTCGAATTCGACGCGGCTGAGTCGGTCGAGGCGCTGCTCGCCAACCGCCCGCTTTGGGGCAAAGTCTGGGACAATGTGCTGGCCGAGGTGATGCCGCCTGCGGACATGCCTCAACTGACCGAGACCGAGCGCCGGACGCTGTCGCGTTGGATTGGCCAGACGGTTTTTCAGCTCGACTCGGGCGCACCCGATCCGGGGCGTGTGACGATTCGCCGATTGAACCGCGTGGAGTATCGTTATGCGGTACTCGATTTGCTGGGCATTGATTTCGAGGTGGCAGAGCATTTTCCGGTAGACGACACAGGTTACGGATTCGACACGATCGGCGACGTGTTGACGGTGCCGCCGACGCTGATGGAGAAGTATTTTGTTGCTGCTGAGCAGATCAGCGAAGAGCTACTCGAGCAAGAGACAGCAGCCAAGTCGGACCGCTCGAATGCCAACGAGCATGTTTTTGGTTCCGACAAGCTGCCCTCCGATCCGGCGGAGTTGTTTGAGCGCGCTCGCGAGATTATCGAGCGGATCGCCACACGCGCCTATCGGCAACCGGTGGATGAGGCCACGGTGAATAGACTGTTAAGCTTGAACAAAGGGGCGTTCGATGCCGACGAGGCCTCGTTTGCGGAGTTGGTCTGTCGTGCGATCGAAGCGATTCTCGTTTCGCCACGTTTCCTCTATCGCGCCGAATTCCAGCCGGGTCCCGACGATCCGCACCGTGTTCATCCGCTCGACGAGTTTGCTTTAGCCTCGCGGCTTTCATTCTTTCTGTGGTCAAGTTTGCCCGACGAACAATTGCTTACGCTAGCTTCAAAAAGCCAACTGCGTGAACAGCTTCGCGCGCAGGTCGACCGGATGCTGCAAGACGAAAAGTCGTCTCGCTTTGTGGAGAATTTTGTGGGCCAATGGCTTCGGACACGCGACGTTGCGGGCCTTCATCGCAGTACAGAATACCACGAAATAGTTCGACGCTTACGCCGCGATATGCGTGACGAGACGTACGCATTTTTCACGCATATCATGCGCGAAGATCGTGACGTTATCGAATTGGTCGCGGCCGACTATTCGTTTCTCACCGAAGACTTGGCTAGCTTTTACGGCGTGCCCGACATCAAAGGGAGCGACCCACAACTCGTCAAATTTCCGGCGGACAGCCCTCGTGGGGGAGTGCTGACACACGCCAGTGTGCTGATGGTGACCTCCAACCCCGATCGGACTTCGCCCGTCAAACGGGGGCAGTTTGTCCTCGACAACATTCTAGGGATGCCGGCTCCCCCGCCGCCCGACAATGTCCCTCCTTTGAAAGAATCGCGAGTCGAAGGAAAGCAACTTGGCTTGCTTGCCCAGCTTGCTCGACACCGGGCCGACCCAAACTGCGCAACCTGTCACGATCGGATGGACCCGCTTGGCCTCGGTTTAGAAAATTTCGATGCGATCGGTCGTTGGCGCGACGAGGACGGAGGGCAGCCCATCGATGCGAGTAGTCAGTTGGCCAGTGGCGAAAAATTCTCGGGCATTCGAGAATTACGCGAGATTCTCGCACAGAAAAAGCGGCTATTTTACCGCTGTCTCACGAAAAAACTAATGACCTACGCTTTAGGGCGCGGAATCGAGTATACTGACAACCAGCAGGTCGAGACGATCGTCGATGCGATGATGGCTGAGGAAGGCCATTTTTCGACGATGCTGATGGGGATTGTCGAGTCGCCACAATTCCAAATGAGGCGCGGCAACAATACAACAAAATGACGAAGCACGAATGACGAATGCCAGAATGATTTTTCGTCATTCGTGCTTCGACATTCGTCATTCACCGAAGGTGTTCCTATGGCCAACCAACACAAGTTTCACCGGCGTAATTTTCTCCGTGGTGCGGGAGCCTGCCTAGCATTACCTGCGCTGGAAGCCTTGGCACCGGCAGCTCGCGCAGCGACGGTGCAGCATTCGACGCTGGCAACCACTGCGTCAGGCTTGCCGCTGCGAACGGCCTTTCTGATGGTTCCCGACGGGGTGAACGTCGAACATTGGCGACCGCAAGGTGTTGGTGTCGACTATCAACTCGGCAAAACTTTCGCTCCGCTGTCAGATCTCAAAGACAAGTTTCAGGTTTTCACCGGTTTCGAGCACAAGAATGCCACCGCTCTCGGCGATGGCGGCGGCGATCATGCCCGTGCGAATGCTGCCTTTCTGACGGGGGTTCATCCATTCAAAACCGCCGGTGCCAATTTTCGCAACGGCATTTCTGTCGATCAAATCGCCGCGCAAAAGATTGGACATCTCACGCGACTCAAATCACTACAACTTGGTTGTGAGAAAGGCCGTTCAACGGGCGATTGCGACACAGGCTACAGTTGTGCGTATCAGTTCAATTTATCTTGGGCGTCTCCCACTTTGCCCTTGGCTCCCGAAGTCAACCCACGAGCTGTCTTTGAGCAGATTTTTGGTGCCGGCGCACCGGCCGAACGACAGCGTAGTTTGCTTGAGCGGCAAGCCCGACGCCGGAGTATTCTCGATCTGGTCAACGAACAAACCAAAGCCATGAGTAGCCGACTAGGTGGTAACGATCGCCATAAGTTGGACGAGTATCTCGACAGCGTAAGGACGATTGAGCAGCAGATCGAACAGGCCGAGCGTTTTCCGTTGCCGACCGCGACCGTGGAGGCTCCGACAGGCATCCCTAAAAGCTATCAAGACCACATGCGGCTGATGTTCGATCTTTTGGCGATCAGTTTTCAGACCGATTCCACACGCTTGGCAACTTTTCCGCTGGCCCATGAGGGCAGTAACCGCAGTTTCCCTGAGCTGGACATCAGCGAGGGGCATCACCATCTATCGCATCACAAAAACAAGCCAGACACACTCGAAAAAATCGCCAAGATCGACCATTTTTACATGCAGCAGTTGGCCTACTTCCTGAGACGGCTGGAAGAACTCAAAGATCCCGACGGCTCGAGCGTGCTCGACAACTCGATGATCGTCTACGGCTGCGCCATCGGCGATGGCAACCGCCACAACCACAACGACTTGCCCATCGTCATCGCCGGCGGTGGTGGCGGCACGCTCACCCCAGACCGTCACGTCGACTTCGGCCGCGACGTGCCGATGACCAACCTCTATCTCTCGATGCTCGACCGCATGGGAATTCGGTTGGATCGGTTTGGCGATAGCACGGGGCGAGTTAAGGATCTGTAGCGTGGGCATTGTCCACTAATCTTTTGCCTACATTTTTTGTGCCCGTGGATGATGCGAATAAGCGCGAGTGCTACGTTGACTATGAGCAGCTGCGCGTATTCACGTCATCCGCGGGCAATCTTTCCTAGGAAAAGTGCGAAAGTCGAACTTGGTGCAACAGCGTTCGGTCAGAAACCACGGATTGCCCAGGCACGGTTATCTGGCCGCAACCAAAAAACATTAAACGCAGAGCCCGCGGAGTCGCAGAGAGTTTGTTATGAGAACCATCGTAGAGAATCTATCCTCCGAAAGCTTCAGTTTTCATCTATTTTCTCTGCGATTCTCTGCGTTTACTCAGCTACCACTCGCTGAAGCAGGTGAGTTCGAAAATTTCGTGAGCTACGGACTAAAGTCCTTCATTCACGAGGGGAAACCGAACCGCGCCCGTAAGGAAGCGTTCCAACAACAGGAGTCGAACTCAAACGGACGCTTCCTTATCCCGGCGCGCCGGGACGGTTCGGTGAAAACATTGCTTGTTCATCGTAATCCAAGTGTCTCATGGAGAGTTAGAACTCTGGTCATCGTAATACCCTGAAGGATTCGTCTAAAGACGAGGGTTTTAGACCCATCGTTAGGGCAATAAAATACGACAGCCCAAGAAGAGCGGGCATCTTAATTTAAGAGACGCGTTCTGCTCGGTGCATAAAATACCAATCGGTCAATCCCGCCACGACGTGTTGCAGCAGCGTGGCGAGGACGATCATCAGGATTACGCGAGGTTCTTGTTGGGCAATATAGTCGGCGAGTACGAGTGCTAGGCCGGTATGCTTCATGCTGAAACCGAACATCAAGGCGGTGGTCGTCGGTTTGTCGAGCGACATCGCACGCGCGGTCACCCAGCCGCTAGCGATGCCGAGCATTGAGAGTACCATTGCTAGAACCGTAGAGAGCAAGATCGTTTGCCAGACCTCTTCTCCAAAAATACGAGGCATGGCGAGCGAAGCGCTGGCGTAATTGAGCGTCAGCAACGTACCGGCGCTGATGAGCCGCAAGGTATCGCGGAGTCGCTCGATCCAAGCAGGCCCAGCTAGACGATTGAACATCATGCCGGCAAACGACGGAAAGATCACCCAGACAATAAAGGTGGAACTCGAAAAACGTTTGACGAGTTGTTCGCATTGCTGAGTTTCAAGAGGCGAGAGCGAAAACCCCATCAGGTTCAGCAGTTGCGGTGTCACGATCGGGCAGAGCACGATCGTCAGCACAATGATGCCCAGACTGAGACCGACATTGCCTTTGGAGTTCTGGCACCAAGCAACCGACGAGTTGGCCACCGGCATGGCTGCGACCAAGGCCAAGCCGACCAACATGCCGGACGTGGCAAAGCTTCCTAATACACTTGGTAAAATCCACCCCAGCGCGCTGACAAACAGGCACGGCACCAGCCAGATGGCAATGAGGCTGACGAGCAAGATGCCTGGTCGTTGCAACAACTCTCGCATTTGCGTCCAGCGCACCACGGCTGCGGCACAAAATAGCAGTAACGCTAGCAACAGCAACGGAGCGGTAATGTCTTGGTTGTCGGCTAGGGCTGGTGACCAGCGCCGGATAGCTTGCCCCGGTTTGGGCAACACGGCAGCAAGCAGATAGCAGCCAACCAGCAGCCAGAGCAGATTGCGATGCAACCAAGCAGCGAAAGCAGCGTAGGGACCGGCAATGATGCGACCGTCGTCAGAGTTGCTGCTCTCGGTGGACGCCATTGGGGGATAGCAACAGAAGGGACAGGGAATGGGAAGAACGACAACATCTTTAGGATAGCAGAAGTGGTGGAAATGACGAATGACGATTGAATGTCGAAATCCGAATGACGAAATCCTTTTTACGTCCTGGGTATTTCGTCATTCTCATTTCGCCCAGAAGGATTGCAAAGTCAATAGGAAACTAAATTAACCGCCAAGAGCGCCAAGGACGCCAAGAAGAGACTCTTGGAAATTTGCTGATCTAGGCCATGTCCTTGGCGCTCTTGGCGTGCTTGGCGGTTCAAAAAAAAGACTTTGCAGTCGTCCTGTCATTTCGCCCTCCGTATCCTTCAGACGGCCGTATCCTTCAGACGACAGCCAGGCTATACTGGCTTGTCTCACCTCCGATTCCCCCCCCGCTTTGCTCCCGCCTGCCATGTCGACCGCTACGGAAATGTTGGATGAATCGGAGCATTCTACCGATGCAGAGGGCGTGGTTCTTGATGGTTTAATCGACGTTGCCGTCGTCGCCAAAGCCCCTGTTAACATCGAAGCCAATGTCGGCGCTACTGCTGACGCTCGACCTAAATTTTTCTATGGCTGGTTGATGTTGCCGCTGGCGATGCTGCTGATGGTTGCTTCGAGCCCTGGGCAGACGTTTGGCTTTTCGTATTTTAACGTGAAATTTCGTGATGTGTTTGACCTGACCCAGACGCGACTTTCGGCGATCTACTTGCTGGCTACGGTCACCGCCTCCCTTGCCCTGCCCTTCGTCGGTGGGCTGACCGATCGGTTTGGGTTGAGGCGTTCGGTGTTAGCTACTGTTGCTGCGCTGGCAGGTGTCTGCGTGTTGATGTCGCAGGCGCAGGGCGTCGCGATGTTGTTTGCAGCGTTTGTGTTGTTTCGTGTTTTGGGTGCAGGCATGATGGTCCTTTTGGCGAACAATACGCTGGCGACATGGTTCGACCGGCGGCTTGGATTAGCGAGTGGTTTGATGCAAGTGGCAATGGCCGGCGCGATAGCCTTTGTCCCGGCTGGGATGGTTTTTTTAATCGATGCTTTTGGTTGGCGAGGAGCTTACCTGGGGATTGCTGCGATCTTGGCGATGGGACTGTTGCCGTTGCTGGCGATTGTTTATCGGGAATCACCGGGAGGGTTGGGGCAATTTCCTGATGGGGTGCGTACCGCACTAAGCAACAAGCCGCTGGATGCCGGGGTAGTTGGCTTGACGCTTTCGCAGGCGAGGCAGCATCGGGCGTACTGGATTTTACTTGCCGCGACTGCTACTTGGGCGCTGATCGGGACCGGGTACTTTTTTCACTTGGAAGCCATTTTTCAAGCGCACGGTTTGGGGAAGTCGACTTCGACTCGGGCGATGACGTACATGGCTATGGGCATGGGCACTTTTCAGATACTGGGCGGTTTGTTAGCCGATCGCATTGCCCTGCGTTGGTTGGTGGCCCTTGCCGTCGGTTTGCTCGCCACGAGTTGCGTGATGATGGCCATCGGCAATGCTGCAATTTTGATCCCCGGTTTTGCCGTGTTTGGAATTGGTCAGGGGCTGATGTCGATTGTCGCGGCGACCGGTTGGGCACGCTATTTTGGACGAGCCCACCTCGGAAAAATCCGCGGCATGTCGCTCACCGCAGCCATCGCCGGCAGCAGCCTCGGACCACTACTGATGGGCGTATCGGACGATTACTTGGGCAGTTTTACGCCCGCTTTCGGATTGTTCGCCGGGCTGGCGTTGGTGATTGCAATTGCCGGCGTGTGGGCGACGCCGCCGAAGGGGAATGACGAATGAGTGGTGCAAGACGAAATCTATCTGCGTGTACCGTGTTGGTAGTTCTCGCACGAAAAATGGTTACTAAGGCGAGCGGAGTTGAAAACGCCACATGGTAATTAGCCGTTACTTCCTACATCGCGACGCATTGGTGGACTGGATGGCACGGATTGGAAGCAATGCACTTACTCAGCGAGATAGAAGAAAAACCAGCATTTAGACCGTGGCACAATACCATGTATAGGTAGGAGAGGCTTCGAGATATCGCGGTAGGGATGGTTGTCACCAGCCGGCCTCGCACAGATCCGAGCGTCAACCGAAGTCACCGCAATCTCTTGATGACAGAAAATACAAAAATGACCGAAAGTACGAAACTACCAGAACTGTGACAGCCGCGCTGACGCTCCGCCACATACGTCAATTTGTTCCAGTGATTGCAACACTCAGACCGACAGTATGAAGATTTCAGAAAACAACAAGCTCGTTTTGGTTCACACGGCCTCGCAATAGATCGATGTTTTCGACGAGCTGTGCGCAAAGCTCTTGCCAGATTTTCGCACAATGCACGTTCTTAGGCGAGCGGCAGATGAGAATTTACCTGCGAAGAACCCGGACGCTAGCGCGTTGCGGCTGATAAAATCAGCCGCTTGGCGCTAGCCTGCGGTTTCGCGTGGGTACGTTCTCAACTGCCGCTCGCCTTAACGAACCGCTGCTGGAGCGTGTTCGCCAGCGAGGAAAGATTGCGTCGGAAGATTCGAGGCATTTACAAGAAATCATAGCAGTTGCCGAAGATATTGGGGCGCAGGTAGTTTTGGTCACTTGTTCGACGATCTCGCCTTGCGTCGATGTCGTGCGTGCCTCGGTTGGAATTCCGATCAACAAGATCGACGAAGCGATGATCGCCAAGGCGGTTCAAGAAGGTACCAAGATCGGCGTCATCGCAACCAACTCCGACAACGCTGAACCCTACTCAGCAATTGCTGCAAGCAGAAGCCGCCAGAGTAGGTCGACCGCTTGAAATAAAGCTTGTGCTGGTAGAACACGCTTTTGAGGCTCTCAGGAGACAAGACGTCGAAACACATGATCGCTTAGTCAAGAAGGCCGTGCTTGATTTGGGTACCCAAGTCGAGGAGATAGTTCTTGCACAAGCCTCCACTGCGAGATTACTATATGTTCTTCCTGAAGAGCAGCCTAGTGCCTATTCTAACAAGCCCTCATTTAGCATTGGAGCAAGTTAAATATTTACTCAAAACTAAACTACTACCGGCTGAAGGCCAGTAGGTTTGAAAGTTTCGTGAGCTACGGATTGAAGTCCTTCGCTCACGATTGAGCCGTACAACCCTATACCGAACCGCGCCCGTTAGGAAGCGTCCGAGGGGGCTAGAAGTCTGTTTGGACGCTTCCTTACGGGCGCGGTTCGGCGAAAAAATGTAGAACACACCTCCTTTTACTCAGGCCCATCATGTTTCAAGCACTTTTTTCCAATGACCACGAGTCAAATTTCCAACGTTTTCCTTTTTCGAGAACCCTGTTCCGAATAACTACTTGGACCATTTTGCTCGCTGCAGTGACGACAGCAGAAAGCAGCTTCGCCCTTCAACCAGATGCCCAAACTGTTGAGCGGCCAAACATCATTTTCATCTTGGCGGATGATTTAGGGTATGGAGATTTGGGATGTTATGGCCAAAAACGGATCCAGACGCCCAACCTGGACCAAATGGCGACTGAAGGGATGCGATTTACCGATTTCTACGCCGGGTCGACTGTCTGCGCGCCTTCGCGTTGCGTTTTGATGACAGGCTATCATACGGGGCACGCGCTGATTCGAGGCAACAGCAAAGATAATCTGCGACCCACCGACGTTACCGTTGCCAAGCTGTTGCAACAGGCGGGGTACGCAACTTGCTTGGCTGGCAAGTGGGGAATCGGACACGAAGGTTCCCCGGGCGTTCCAACCAAACAGGGATTCGACTATTTCTACGGCTACCTCGACCAGAGCATGGCCCACAACTACTACCCAACATTTCTCTATCGCAATGAAGAGCGAATTCCTTTGAGAAACATTGTTCCCAACGTAGGAAAGTACGGACAAGGGGTTGCCTCGAAAAAAGTCGACTATAGCCACGATCTCATCATGAACGAGGCACTCGACTTTGTTGATCGCAACAAAGAGCGTCCCTTTTTCCTCTATCTTGCACTTACCATTCCTCACGCAAATAACGAGGCGGGCAGCCGCGGGATGGAGGTTCCAGATTTAGGGATCTATGCCGACAAAGATTGGCCGGAAGCTCAAAAAGGTCATGCGGCGATGATCTCGCGCATGGACACCGATATCGGTAAAATGATCGATCGCCTGAAAGCGCTCGGCATTGATGATAAAACGCTTATTCTGTTCTCCTCGGACAACGGGCCGCACAGAGAGGGCGGAAATGACCCAGACTTCAACGATTCGAATGGGTTTTTGTCCGGCATCAAGCGTAGCTTGAGCGAGGGCGGGATTCGCGTTCCCACGATCGCTCGCTGGCCGGGAACCATCCAGGCAGGTTCGTCCACCGATTTCGCGGGAGCTTTTTGGGACTTGCTGCCGACGTTTGTCGATATTGCCGGAGCAGCCAACGCGGTTCCTAGCGACATTGACGGCATCTCGTTCTTACCCACTTTGCTGGGGAATATCACCGCCCAAAAACAGCACAAGTATCTATATTGGGCATTTTATGAAGGAGAGGGAGCGCAAGCAGTACGGCAGGGCCACTGGAAGGCAGTTCAGCAGCCCTACCATTCGCCCATCCGTCTCTATGACTTGTCCACCGATATTGGCGAACAAAAAGACCTTGCCAGCGATCATCCAAAAGTCGTGAAAGAAATGCGGCACTTGATGGTCGAGGCAAATACACCGTCGGAGCGCTGGAAGTTTCCTCAGCCAAAAAAGTAGCGCCACATGCAATCCAACAACAAAATTTTACCGATTTATCTACACAGTTCGCCCTGCGATAGCCAAAGATTGACGGATTCCTATCTGCCGCGCGCAACGAACAATGCTCAACAAGCAATCGACATTTTTTGAGTTCATCCGGATGAACCTAAATTTTTCTTGATCTACACGACTTTGCAGTCCTCCTGGTGGAGACGTGAGATTCCTTGTGTCCGAAACGACCCTGTAGTAAACACTCAGAACCTTGCTTTCAGCAATTTGCCGTCGGCGCGGTGGCCTAGTTGCTGCAACACAGCCGGTTCGACGTTGTCACTGATCATTTTGCTCGAACCATCGGCAAAGGCGAATTGAGCGCCGCCCGGATGGGCACTTCCAAAGCCACCCACATCGAGTGGTCCCGCTGGTGGGAGCTTTTTTTGTGGTTGGCGGCGATTGTTTCGCAGGAAATCATTCTCATCGAACCTGTCGGTATTTCGCAACGTCGCCCGCGTCCCGCTCACCCAACCAAGTTCGTCCTCGTCGGCTCGATACTCACCGATCAAGATCGTCTGCGAACTCCCGTCCAAAATGTCGGTGTAGCGGAGTTGGCTATTCAAAAAAAGTAGACCGTTGTTGTCGGCATCGATCGGCGACTCTTGGTCGTTATGACAGCCGGCATAGGTCGTTCGAGCTGCAATTCCTCGCTCCGGAATTTCCTGGTTTTGTTGGTAGCCACCACCGTAGGACGGAAGAGACTCGTTGGTATCGGAACCAGGAAAGGAGGGGCACAAAAATAGTCCGACCGTCAGTGCGCGAACCTCGCTGTTGGCGCGGGCGTAGGCACCTGCTTGTTGGTCAAAAAGTCGGTAGGCGTTGTGCTGCTCGACATAAGGCAAAATTTGCACGAGCCAACTGATATGCTGTCCCTCGGGTTCGCTGCGGATGGGGCCTGTTGGGTTGATGGTACCCGAGGGCAGGTGTTCGGTGCTGAATTCGTAATTGTGGACTGCTAGCGCCAGTTGAGAAATGTTGTTCAAACAGGAGCAACGTCGTGCGGCTTCGCGGGCTGCCTGTACCGCTGGCAGCAAGAGTGCCACCAACACGCCGATAATCGCGATCACGACTAAAAGTTCAACGAGCGTAAAGGCGGATCGCCTGGATGCGCGTAGTGTGTTCCGGCTAAAGCTATGTTTCATCGTCATAAGAAATACTCCTTAAATGCAGTTATTGAGAATCGACCGTAAAAATGTACGAACGTTGGATCGCTGTGTGAGGACCTGTCGAGAGCCGAGCCGTTACGCTAATCGAGCGTGAGGAATTTTCGGCTGTCGGGGTGATCTCGATTTTTACTTGCGCGGAGTCGATGTTGGGAATCACGAGCGAGGGCAACTCCCAAGTCTCGCCGGTGTAGTTGGTAGCCACTTGAAATTGACGCGAAGCTCGCTGGATGCCGGCGGCGAGCAGCAGTTCGGTTTGTCGTAGCTGATGTTGCGTGTGCATGGCGCGCCTGGCGTTTAATGCGGTGCGAACCGACGAGGTGACGAGCGTTGTGGCAATTGCCAAACAGACGAGAACAGCCACCAGCACGGAGGCTGGGCGTGGAGTGCGGCGTCTATTCGTGCGTGTCGAACGTGACTTCATTGGGAATCTCCTCCGGATTGACGAAGCCGCAGGAATTGGCCGACAACAGCCTCGACATGGAGCCTAATCTGTGGTGCGATACCAACCAGTTGGGTGTCGTGTTCGAGCGTCAGAGTAATGCGTGCCGGTTCGGACAACTGGGCGAATTGCAAAGTGAAGTTTTCGGGAAATCCAAAGAATTCTCGCTGAGTTCGTTCGTCGCTTTGCTGCTGTTCGCGGAGAATACCACCGTTTTCGATACGGTAGGTGAGTGGACGTTGGTCGGTTAGCATCAGTCGCAAAAGGGCCGCGTCTGGCTGCTGGTTGTCGAGCGAGACACTTTCTGCTTGATGGATGTCGTGCCGAAACTGACGAGACAAACGAGCAGCGGTACGCTCGACTTTTGCGTTGGTGTTAGCCGTTGATTCAGTTCGCATCGTGCGGTGAACCATGCCCAAAGCCAACGCCATCAACACGCTCCCGACAGAAATCGAGACCATCATTTCGACCAAAGTAAACGCACGGGGAAACGCTCTGGGGTTGTTCATGGTGCTGCCTCCTCAGTCTTCTGCTCTTCAGTCTCCGGCTCTTCAGCCTTTGGTTCTTCTTCGTTCGGCAGAGGATTCATCCACCCAACGAGCGACACCGGCCGGCTCTTGCCAAGACGGTCCCAGGCGAGTTGCAAGACCACGCGTGTGCCGTTTTCGTCTGCGAGTGACTCGGCGGTTAGAACCGGATTGGGTAGTACGGAGCGGATTTGTGGAGACGCGGACAGCTCCGCGATGGCTGTCGTTAGGCGGGTATCATCGAGAGCGGTCAATCGATCGAGTTGGTTGGAAAGCTCATCGATTGCCAGCCGATAGTGGCGAGTATCTTGCCAGAGCCGACCACTGCTCACCGTCAAGGTGCCAACCACCGACATGAGGACGACTAGCAGCGTGGCGGCAACGATCAATTCGGTGACCGTGAAGCCGCCACGACGTTTTGGCAATTTTGAATGTAGGTGAAGCATATTTAGCTCAAATTATCAATCAGTTTGAACAGTGGCGTCAGCGTCGCCAGGGCGGTGAGGAGTACGACCGAGGCCATTATCACGATCACCACCGGTAATAAAAAGTCGACATAGATATCAAAGCGTCGCGCGACCAGATCGCGTTTCCATGTGGCCAGATGCCGTAAGGTCCAAACGGTCGATTTCGCCGCGGTCGATTTCGTCAAGGCACGCGATTCGACCGGCGAAAGCAAGCGGGCTTGGGTCAGGCTCGTCCAGAGGTCTGCGCCTTGCTCGACTTCGTTGCGGACAAAAAGCAACTTGTGACGGATCATCGAGTCGTAGTGGTACCGCGCCAAAGTCGAAAGCGTCCCCGACAGCGGTCGGCCCGCTTGTTGTGCAATCGCCAACAAATTCAGCAAATTGGCCGAGCGAAGTTGAGCCACCGGCCTAAAAATTCGCGACAGCACACGACGACGGAAAAAACGTTGCGAGTATTCCGACCTTATCAGCCAAACACACAACAAGAGCGCCAGCGCAAACAGCCACCACATATCGACCAGTGCATTCGAGATGATTATCAACTGCTTGAGTGGCTCGGTAATATCGAGTTCGAAATCGTCCAAGATCGCTTGAAAGCTCGGAACAATCTTTATGAGAATGAACGACAGCACCAAGAAAAACAGCGAGGCCACAAGCACTCCATAAAAGCCGATTTGTCGCAGGCGGTGGCTGATCGGGCTGGAGGATTGTTCTTGCTGGGTGACTAAGGAATCTAAGGCTTCGGTGAGTGTTCCCGATTGAATGCCAAAACGGATGGCGAGCATCTGCTCGTCGGAGAGAGCGCCAGGCGTTTGTTCTAAGGCGTCAGGCAGCGAGGTGCCCGCAGCCATTCGCTTGGCCAAGCGGGCGAGTCGACGGCGGTAGCGTCCCCGATGTTCTTGGGCCAAACTCATAACCAGCGGTGCAAGTTCCAACCGCTGCGAGACCGCCACCGACAACACTTGCAACAAGGCACGTTGCTTCGAGGCGAGCGTATCTGCCGGCCACCACGGCGTACTCGTCCACGACGACAGCGGCCAGACCGGAAATTCAAGCCACGGCAAAAATCGAGCAAAGGTAGGAAACAGTTGACTCAAAATCGAGATCCTTGTGGTAGTTTTTTTCGTAACAGTTCACGCGAGGGAAAAAAATAGCCACCGATGAACACAGATAAACACCGATTTCCTGGAGGGAGTCGGAATTTTTCCGCTATTCCCCCCATTTTTCTTTTCGGCAATCCAATTCGGCTAATAAATCCTTCCTCATCTGCGTTTATCCGTGTTTATCTGTGGCTTTTCCTTTTTCTTCTTTCCTCGCCGTGAAAGGTTACTATTTCTTTTTGCGTGTTTCATGTGATTATCCCGTTAGCCCATTAATTAGTTGCACCAACGGTATGAAGAGCGCCAACACAACAAACCCCACCGTGATTCCCATGCCGAGGATGGCAAATTGGGCCATGAATCCGGTCGCCCAATTGTGTCGGTCACGGACTCGTGTGGTATAGAGTTCCGCCAACTGCCGCAGCAAAGGGATGCTCGGCCTGTTGTCTGCGCCTGCCTGCAATGCGTGGACCATCGTCGAGGGTAGCCGACGTGCCAGGGGCGAAGTATTCAGATCAAAATCTTCCCGCTCCGCATCGTTGGCGAGTCGCAGTGCAATGCGGCGCATCGTGCTTTGTTTGCCAACTCCTCCAGCAAGCCGCAGCGCCGCAGGCAGCTCCAACCCCGCGTCAAGTGCTTCGGCCAACTGGCGTGTAAATCGCGCCACGGCGGTCACTTGCCATGAACTGCCAGTGGTCAACAACCCCCCCAATCGCCCTGGTAACCCCCAGATGCGGACGAGTTGCATCAGGAGGTAACAGGCTCCCAAAGCAGCAGAAATACCAAACACAAAACCAATCGGGTTTCTCAGCATCATGCTCGAGATTCCCACAGTCCATACGGTTATGATGGGCAAATCTAAATCAAAATCGTCAAAAATGCTCTTAAATGCAGGGACCAACGTGACACAAAGAAATAGGAGTACTCCCAGTGATCCCAGGAAGACAACGGTTGGATAAACGAAAGCTCGATTCCATTGCGTCTGACTTTCGTCTTCGCGCGTCGCTTCGTCAAACAGATCGCTTAGCAATCGGTGCGAACTCGTGCCGCGACCGAGCAGCAGCAACCACGAG